>NZ_CP030287.1:5746719-6100568 GCF_003287935.1 Streptomyces sp. ICC1 | reverse complement strand
AGATGTGTATAGGGGGCAGGTCCAGGGGATGTCGGGCACGGCGGGCTTCTCCTTCGTCGCGAGTCGTACGGATCTTCGTGCTGTTCTCCCGCTGCGGTTCTCCGGGGGCCGCGCACCGCGCGGCCCCCGGCCGGCGAGCGGGGCCGGTCACCTGCCGGCGGCCGCCTTCTCGAGCGCGGAGGCGGAGGCGGAGGCGGAGGCAGGGCCGGAGCCGGTGCCGGTGTCGGAGGCGCCGGCCGCCGACGGGTCCGCCTGCTCGCGGGCCGCGTCCTGCTCGTGCTGCCAGGACTGCGCGGCCTGCGCCTTCTCCTTCTCCCGGCCGGGGAGCAGCAGGGCCAGGGCGGCCGCCACGGCGACGACCACGGCGCCGATCCAGATGGCGGGGATGGTGCCGTCGGTGAAGGTCCGCGCGGACTCGTAGCCGCCCTGGGCGGAGAAGACGGAGGCGAGGACGGCGACGCCGAGGGCTCCGCCGACTTCGCGCAGGGCGCTGTTGGCGCCGGAGGCCTTGCCCTGGTCGGCGGGGGAAACGGTGGACATGAGGGCGTTGGAGGCGGGGGCGAAGAACAGCCCCATGCCGATGCCGCTGAGGATCAGGGGCGGCAGCTGGGCCGCGTAGGTGACGTCCGTACCCAGGATCATGGCGAACCAGCCGAGGCCGAGGGCCTGGAACGCCAGCCCGGCGACGACCACGGGGCGGCTGCCGATCCGGTCGGAGAGGATGCCTGCGATCGGCGCGGCGATCATGGGCATGCCGGTCCAGGGGAGCATGCGCAGCCCGGCCTCGGTGGGCGAGTAGCCGAGGACGCCTTGGAGGAACTGGCTCAGCAGGAAGATCGAGCCGAACATCCCGACGAACATCAGCAGGCTGGCCATGTTGATGCCGAAGAAGCCGCGGTCACGGAAGAGCCGCATGGGCAGCACGGGGTTGGCGTCGCGGAACCCGTGGTGGATGAAGCCGCCGACCAGCGAGACTCCGGCGATCAGCGCGGTCAGGACGGAGAAGCTGGTCCAGCCGTGCGCGTTGGCGTTGACCAGTCCGTAGACGATGCCGAAGAGCCCGCCGCTGATGAGCAGCGTCCCGCGGATGTCGAGCTTCGCCTGCGGGGCGGTCGACTCGCCGAGGCGCAGCCGGGCGAGCGGGATCAGTGCGAGGCCTATGGGCACGTTCAGCCAGAAGATCCACTGCCAGGAGATGTGCTCGGTCAGGCTGCCGCCGATGAGCGGGCCGCTGGCGACGGCGAGGCCGGTGAGGGCTCCGTAGATGCCGAGGGCCATGCCCCGTCGGGCGGCGGGGACGGCGACGGTCAGCAGGGTGAGCGAGAGCGGCATCATGATCGCCGCGCCGGCGCCCTGGACTGCCCGGGCCGCGATGAGTTCATTGATGCCCGGCGACAGGGCGGCCGCGGCCGAGGCGACGGTGAAGACGCCGAGCCCGGCGATGAAGAGCCGCCGGCGTCCGAACCGGTCGCCGAGGGCCGCGCCGAACATGAGCAGGACGGCGAAGGTGAGCGTGTACGCGTTCACCGTCCACTCCAGGTCCTCCAGCTTTCCGCCGAGGTCCTCACGGATGGAGGGGAGGGCGGTGGTGACGACGAGGTTGTCGAGTGCGGCCATGAAGCTGGCGGCGCCGGTGATGACCAGGGCCCAGATCGCGGGCCCGCGAAGCTTTGTGTCTTGCATGGCTTCCCCCAAGACTAGTTATTGATCACTAACTTTCGCGGACAGGACTCCGCGCTTTCCGGAGCGTGCGCACGGACCGGCGGCGGGTGCGGACGGCACGGCCGGATCGCTTCCCGAGTGCGGCCCGGCCGTACCCGGCCCGGGTACTACGCGGACTGCGGGCCGGACTCCGCCTCGGACTTCGGCTCGGACTTCGCCTCGGACTCCGCCTCGGACTCCGCCTCGGACTTCGGCTCGGGGGGCGACCCGGGGACCGGCCTGGGCTGGACGGACGGGTAGCAGCCTTCCCAGACCCGGTGCCCGGCCGGGAACCCCATGGCGGACAAGGTGTTGATCAGCATTCCGTAGGCGAGGAACGTGGTCGTCTCGCCCACGTCGGCGCCGAGGGGGATGTGAACCGTGTCCCACAGCTCCATCCAGGCGGCCCGCACCATCGCGCCGAACTCCGGTTCCCCGGCAGCTTCGGCGGCGGCGACGGTCACGTACGTCTGGAGCTGCATCTGCAGCTTGTCGGGCTGCTCGGCGATCAGCCGCATGTAGGCAGCGCCCATGTACTGGACCATGTCCTCGCCCTGGCAGCTCTCGGCCGCCTCCTCGAAGACGAGCCGGATGTCCTCCATGCAGCGGGCGGCGGCGGCGAGGAAGATCGCCTGCTTGTTGGGGAAGAGCCGGAACAGGTACGGCTGCGACACCCCGACGCGCTTGGCGATCGCCTCGGTGGAGGTCCCGTAGTACCCGCCCCGGGCGAACTCGCTCATCGCCGCCCGGATGACGCTCTCGCGCCGCTCGTCCGCACTCATCCTTGCCATGGTTCGAAGTTAGTGCTCAATCACTAACTTGGCAACCCTTCGCCGGACACGGCCACAGAAAAGGCCCTGACCGGCGGTTTCACCCGCCGGTCAGGGCCTCGATCCTTCAGCGAGGGGCCGCGCTACGCGAGGACGACCACCGCGCGCGACATCCCCAGCACCTTCTGCCCGGCGCTCATCGCCGTCAGGTCGACCCGTACGCGGTTGTCGTCCAGCTTCGCCGCGACCTTCGCCGTGACCTCGATCAGCGCGCCCCGCTCGTCGTTGGGGACGATGACCGGCTTCGTGAACCGCACCCCGTACTCCACGACGGCGCCCGGGTCGCCCACCCAGTCGGTCACCACGCGGACCGCCTCGGCCATGGTGAACATGCCGTGCGCGATCACGTCCGGCAGCCCGACCGCGGTGGCGAACTTCTCGTTCCAGTGGATCGGGTTGAAGTCGCCCGACGCACCCGCGTACCGGACCAGCGTCGCCCGCGTGACGGGGAAGGACGCCGCCGGCAGCTCGGTGCCGACCTCGACCGCGTCGTACTGAATCTGGGCAGCCATCTCAGGCCTCCTCGGTGGCGGAAGCGGCGGCGGACGCGGGCTCGGGCTCGGGCTCGGCGGAGACCGCGGGCTCGGCGGCGGGTTCCGGCGCGCGCGAGACGAGCTTCGTCCATGCCGTCACCACGTGCTCGCCGGTCTCGTCGTGGACCTCGCCGCGGATGTCGATGATGTCGTTGCCCGCGAGCGACTTCACGGCCTCGATCGTCGAGGTCACCGTCAGCCGGTCACCGGCCCGGACGGGACGCGAGTACGCGAACTTCTGGTCCCCGTGCACGACGCGGCTGTAGTCCAGCCCCAGCTGCGGGTCCTCGACGACCTGGCCGGCCGCCGCGAAAGTGATGGCGAACACAAAGGTCGGCGGGGCGATCACGTCTTGGTGACCGAAGGCCTTGGCGGCGTCGGGGTCGGTATAGACGGGATTGTCGTCACCCACAGCGACCGCGAATTCGCGGATCTTCTCCCGGCCGACCTCGTACGGATCGGTGGGCGGGTAGCTCCGCCCCACGAAGGACTGGTCGAGCGCCATGGCTCCCTACCTCCCTGTTGAATCGATCTGATGGAACGCCTGATGGAACGGCCCGTCGAACCGGCTTCTCGAAACGGCCTGTTGAAACGACACAAGGCCGCCCCCCAATGACGGGGACGACCTCATGACGGTGCCTGTTAAACGAGACTTCGCCAGTTGTCAGCGGGTCTCGCGGTGCGCGGTGTGCGAGTTGCAACGCGGGCAGTGCTTCTTCATCTCAAGACGGTCCGGGTTGTTACGCCGGTTCTTCTTGGTGATGTAGTTCCGCTCCTTGCACTCCACGCAGGCCAGCGTGATCTTCGGGCGGACGTCGGTGGCAGCCACGTGAGTGCTCCTTGACGGAAATTGGGACGGATGAACGCATACAAGAGTAGCCGACCGGGAGACCGACCCCGCAATCGGCTACTGTGTGTAGCGGCGACCGGACTTGAACCGGTGACACAGCGATTATGAGCCGCTTGCTCTACCGACTGAGCTACGCCGCTTTGATGAGATCCGCTCCCCACCCGAGGGTGGGGAACCTCTCTCACCAGAGCCCCAATGCGGAATCGAACCGCAGACCTTCTCCTTACCATGGAGACGCTCTACCGACTGAGCTATTGGGGCGAGCGAGGAAGACATTACACGGTCGCCCGCCGATCGCCCAAATCCTTTGCGGGGCCTGGCCTCGGAGCGGCGCCGCCGCCTTTCCCGATGATCTCCGAACACCCCTCAGGACGCCTTTCACCCCGAAATGTGTCAGGGGTCACATCCCGGTCGTCCAGACGCACCGGTACGACTATTGGCCTCTTCCGCGAAGCGGGCACCCCTGCCCCCTAGGCTCTGAGCACGCTGCGTGATCTTGGGCCGCGGCCACGGGCCCAGGAACCGCCCGAGCCACCGCAGGAGCGCGATGTCCGACAGCCAGCCGCAGCAGCCGTCCCCCTCCCCGCGCAACCGCCCGGCCGGCGGCGGGCACGCGAAGGGCCCCGCCCGCGGCCCTTCGCGTGACCAGGCGCACGGCGGCCCCGCCCACGGCTCCTCAGACGGCCCCGCCCAGGGTCCCGCCCAGGGTCCCGCCCACGACCCTGAGCGCAGCCCTGACCGCGGCCCTGAGCTCCGCCCTGACCGCGGCCACGGGGGCGGCCACGGGGGCAGCCCCGGCTCCGCCCCCGGGAGCCCCGGGCCGGCCGCGGCCGAGTCCGCCACCCTGCTCCTCACCGGCGCCCGCCTCACCGACGGCCGCACCGTCGACGTCCGCCTCGGCGGCGGCCGGATCCAGGCCGTCGGCGAGGCCGGGAGCCTCCCCGCCGCCGCGGGCGCCCGGGTGGACCTCGGCGGCTGGCTGCTGCTCCCCGCGCCCGCCGAGCCCCACTCCCACGGGGAGACCGCACTGACCGCCGACAGCGAGGGGCCCGTCTCCTACGCCCCCGAGGAGGTGCAGCGCCGGTCCACCGAGGCCGCGCTGCTCCAGCTCGGGCACGGGGCCACGGCCGTGCGGTCCCACGTCCGCATCGGCGACGTGCACGGCCTCGGCCCCCTGGAGGCCGTGCTCCAGGCCCGCCGCTCGCTGCGCGGGCTGACCGACCTCACCGCCGTCGCCGTGCCCCGGCTGCTGACCGGGGTGGCCGGCGCGGACGGGCTCGCCATGCTGCGGGACGCCGTGAAGATGGGCGCCTCCGTCATCGGCGGCTGCCCCGACCTCGACCCCGACCCGACGGGCTTCCTCGAAGCCGTGCTGGAGCTCGCCTCCGAGCACGGCTGCCCCGTCGACCTGCACACCGACGGGGACGACCCCGCCCGCCTGTCCCGGCTCGCGGCCATGGCCGGCGGGCTGCGCCCGGGGGTCTCCATCGGCCCCTGCGGCGGCCTGTCCCGGCTCCCGCTGGACGTGGCCACCCGGGCCGCCGACCAGCTCGCGGCCGCCGGCGTACGGGTCACCTGCCTCCCCCAGGGCGACTGCGCGGCCCTGGAGCGCCGGGGTCTGCGCACCGCCCCCGTACGGCTGCTGCGCGCCGCCGGGGTCCGGGTCGCGGCCGGCAGCGGGGCCCTGCGGGACGCGGGCAATCCGGTCGGGCGCGGCGACCCGCTCGAAGCCGCGTACCTCCTGGCCTCCCAGGGCGGGCTCCGCGCCGCCGAGGCCTACCACTCGGTCAGCGCCGCCGCCCGCGAGGCGACGGGGCTGCCGGAGGTGCGGGTGGAGGCCGGCTTTCCGGCGGAGCTGCTCGCCGTGCGCGGGGACCGGATCGCGAGCGTGCTGTCCCTCGCGTACAGCCGGATCGTGATCCACCGCGGGCGGGTGGTAGCCCGGACGAGTGCCGTACGGGAGTACTGCGACTCCGCCGTCGCCGTGGCCCTGGACCTGCCCCGGCAGGGCCGTACGGAGCCCGGCCCCTGAACCTTCACCGTGCTTTCCCGGGCGCGGGCGCCCGGCTCGTCGTACGGTCGGGGCATGCGCATCGTCATCGCGGGTGGACACGGTCAGATCGCGCTGCGGCTGGAGCGCCTGCTCGCCGCGCGCGGGTACGAGGTCGCGGGCATCATCCGCGATCCGGCACAGGGCGACGACCTCAGGGAGGCGGGCGCCGAACCGGTGCTGTGCGATCTGGAGTCGGCGTCGGTCGAGCACGTGGCGGGCATCCTGCAGGGCGCGGACGCCGCCGTGTTCGCGGCGGGCGCGGGTCCCGGCAGCGGTGTGGGCCGCAAGGACACGGTGGACCGGGGCGCGGCGGTGCTGTTCGCGGACGCGGCCGAACGGGCCCGGGTGCGCCGCTTCCTGATGGTCTCCTCGATGGGTGCGGACGCCCGCCACGAGGGCGACGAGGTCTTCGACGCCTACCTCCGCGCCAAGGGCGAGGCCGACGAGCACGTCCGCACCCGCCTGGGCCTGGAGTGGACGGTCCTGCGCCCGGGAGCGCTGCTCGACGACGCGGGTACGGGCCTGGTCCGGCTGGAGGCACGGACGGGCCGCGGGCCGGTCCCGCGCGACGACGTGGCGGCGGTGCTCGCCGAGCTGCTCGAGACGCCCGCGACGGCCGGCCTCACCCTGGAGCTGATCTCCGGCTCGACTCCGGTCCCGGTGGCGGTCAAGGACGTGGCGGGCAACTGACCGCCCGCCACCCGGCGGACGGTCGCCGCCCCCACGGCCCGTCCGGCCGTCCGGCCGTCCGGCTCTCCGGCCCTCCGGTCAGAATTCGGCGGTCACCTGGTCGTCGGAGCGCCCGACCGAGTCCTGCTGGAACCGCGCCTCGTACGCCGCGCGGATCCGCTCGATGCGCGCTCCGCGCTCGTCGGCCTCCTTCTCCGGGTACAGCAGCACCACCTCGTACGAGGTCTCGCGGATGACCTTCCCGTCGCGCTGCCACTGGCCGTGCCCGTCCTGGACGGTCAGGCCCTCGGGGAAGGCCGGGGTGATCTCCCGGTCGACGAAGGCCTCGAACTCCCGCTCGGCGACGGGCGGCCGGCCGCCGGGCCGTTCGGTGCCGAAGTAGAGCCGGGTCTCCTGGTGGGGCTCCCCCACATGGGTGTGCAGCGCCGCCCCGACCAAGGCCGGGATCCCGGCCCCGAGCAGGGCGAGGAGCACCCCGCCGCCGACCTTTCCGCGCGTGTCAGAAGTCAATTTCACGCCGGGTGAACGACGGGAAGCCCCCATCGGCACGCGGGAACCCCCCGATGGCGTCACGCCGTCACGCCCGTTCGAGCCGCCGGCTCCACCACGGGTCCGCCGGCGGGGCGTACGGGTCGTTGAGCGTGCGGGCCATGAACCGCGCGTCGAGCGGCCCGAGCACGGCCCGCAGTTCCCGCGCGGCCCGACGGCTCAGCAGGTGGCAGAAGACCTCCAGGGCCTCCCGGTCGTTGCCCCAGGCGGGTTCGCAGCAAGGGCAGTCGCGGTTCCAGTTCGGGTAGATCACCCACGGTCCGCGCCGGTACACCAGGGCGCGCCAAGCCGACAGCGCCCCGTGGGCCGCGCCGGGTTCGTACCGGTGGCGCTCGATGCGGGCGATCTCGGCGAGGGTCCGGGAGGAGACCCCCGGCACGACGGCCCGGCTGTCCCTGGGGGACGGCCGGCGTGGCAGGTCGGACCTGACCTGCGAGGGGGCCTTACGCGCCATGGCCCTTTCGGCCGCTGATGCCGGTGGTGATGCTGGTGCTGGTGCTGGTGCTGGTCATGCGGACAGCATGGCCCGCGGCCCCCGCCGGTGCCCACGGGTTTTTCGACATACGAGAAAACCCCCGTTCACTGCGTTTCCGCAATGAACGGGGGTCTCACTCGCGTGGCGGCGCCAGGGTTCGAACCTGGGTAGGCTGAGCCGGCAGATTTACAGTCTGCTCCCTTTGGCCACTCGGGCACACCGCCAAGATCGTTGCCGTCTTTCCGCCTTGCGGCGGCGCTCCGTGGCAACGACGTAAACAATACCCGATGGCCGGGGGTGCTTCGCCACCGGATTGATCAGCGCCGCACGCGGGCGCGGTGGCTAGGCTTTGCGGAGCGGTCCGGGCATGTCCGGCCGCGCCCTCCGGGGCGATTCACCACCGACTTCAAGGAGCCACAGCACATGGCCGACTCCAGTTTCGACATCGTCTCGAAGGTCGAGCGGCAGGAGGTCGACAACGCCCTCAACCAGTCCGCCAAGGAGCTCTCGCAGCGCTACGACTTCAAGGGCACGGGCGCCACGATCGCCTGGTCCGGCGAGAAGATCCTGATGGAGGCGAACTCCGAGGAGCGCGTCAAGGCCGTCCTGGACGTCTTCGAGACCAAGCTGGTCAAGCGCGGGATCTCCCTCAAGGCGCTCGACGCCGGTGAGCCCCAGCTGTCCGGCAAGGAGTACAAGATCTTCGCCACGATCGAGGAAGGCATCTCCCAGGAGAACGCCAAGAAGGTCGCGAAGATCATCCGTGACGAGGGCCCCAAGGCCGTCAAGGCCCAGGTCCAGGGCGAGGAACTGCGCGTCAGCTCCAAGAGCCGTGACGACCTCCAGGAAGTCCAGGCCCTCCTCAAGGGCAAGGACCTGGACTTCGCGATCCAGTTCGTGAACTACCGCTGATCCGGATCAGCGGCCCGCGCGTGCGCGGGGGACGACGGGGGCACGTCGCCGGGGAGCACCTCGGCGGGTGCCCCCTTCTCGTTCCGCCGCGCCGGTCCGGTCAGTCGCCCGCGTGCTGGCGGCCGCTGCCGAGGCGGTCGACGGCGGCGAGGAACAGGAAGAAGTTGGGGATCTTCGCGACCGGGGTGTTCGACCACGACAGCAGCTTGCCCGCCTTCGCCACGAAGACCGCCCCGTCCTTGATCTCGATCTTCTGGATCTCGCCCCAGTGCAGGCCGCCGCGCTTGGCGGTGGCGATCCCGTCCCGCGTCAGGGAGATGTCGCCGAAGTGCAGGGTGGCGCCCTGTTCCAGCGCGGTGATCGCGCCGGGCAGCTGGGCCCGGGTGATCTCGTTCTGGATGGCCGTGCCCCAACGGTCGGGGTCGGCATAGAAGTTGGTCAGCTTGACCGGGGAACCGTCCTGCCGGAACAGCGTGTACACGTAGCTGGTCCCGACGTAGACGCCGTTGGCGTAGCGCCTGGTGATCTGCTGGAGCACCGTCATCGAGTCCCAGCGGAAGCCGCTGACCGGACCGGTGCCGTCGGCGACGATCAGCCCGTCCTCGAACAGGTGGATGCGCTTGGCCGCCTGCTTGCGGGACAGGTTGGGGCTCTGTGCGAGGAGCCAGACGAACATCAGGCCGGGCAGGACGAAGCACGCCAGGCCGAAGATCGCGAACAGGAACAGCCCTGCCACGCGCCAAGCGGGCAGCCGCTGGGGCAGGAAGGTCTCCCGATGGAGTCCGAGCCCCTGGGCCGCCGCGAGGGACGCGACGGAGTCCGGTATCGGCTCCTGGACGAGGGGGGCGGGGGCTGTCGCCATGGTGCCTCTTTCATGACGCCCGGGGTGTTTCCCACGGGCGAGAGCTATGCGAGCAGGCGGAGCCTACTGCCCGCCCGAGGAGCGTCCCCGCCGGGCTCCCCGAACGGCCCCGGCCGCCGCTTCGGCCGCCGCTTCGGCTGCCGCCGGGGCGGGCCCCCGGCACCCGGCGCCCGGGTCGCGTGTGCCGGGCGTGAGGGGCGTACGCGCCTGTGGCGCCTCCCGTGGGCACTTGGGCGGCGGGAGTGCGCCCACCACGCTGAGGGGTGTCCATGACCGCAGTGACAGGGGGGTTCCCGCATGCCTGGGGCCGGTACGTTTCGCGAGGACTTCGGGGCGTCGGTGGTCGTCGCCCTGGTGGCGCTGCCGCTCTGCGTCGGGGTGGCCGTCGCCTCCGGGGTGCCGGCCGAGCTGGGGATCGTCACCGGGGTGGTGGGCGGACTGGTCACCGGCTGGTTCCCGGGCAGTTCGCTCCAGGTGAGCGGGCCGGCCGCCGGGCTCACCGTGCTCGTCTACGAGGCCGTGCGGACGTACGGTCTCCCCGCACTCGGCGTACTCGTCCTCGTGGCGGGCCTGGTGCAGCTGTGCATGGGCGCGCTGCGGCTCGGGCGGTGGTTCCGGGCGATCTCCGTCGCCGTCGTCCACGGGATGCTCGCCGGAATCGGACTGGTGCTGATCGCGGGCCAGTTGTACGCACTGGCCGATGTCCGGGCCCCCGCGGGGACCCTGGAGAAACTGGCCGGGGTCGTGGGGCTCGCCGCGCGGGCCGACTGGACGGCCGTGGCGCTCGGGGCGGGGACCGTCGCGGTCCTGGTGCTCTGGCGGCGGATGCCGGACCGGCTGCGGCTGGTGCCGGGGGCGCTCGTCGGGGTGGCGGCGGCGACCGCCGCCGCGATGGTGCTGCGGCTGCCCGTGGAGCGGGTCAGCGTGACGGGCGTCCTGGAGGCCGTGACTCCGCCCGGCTGGGAGGACTTCGGCGTGCTGGCCTCCGTCGGGGCCCTCGGAACCGTGATCGCGCTCGCGCTGATCGCCTCCGCCGAGACTCTGTTCAGCGCGGCCGCCGTGGACCGGATGCACGACGGGGCGCCGACCGACTACGACCGCGAACTGGTCGCGCAGGGCGTCGGGAACACCCTGTGCGGGCTGCTCGGCGCGCTGCCGATGACCGCCGTCATCGTCCGCAGCGCCGCCAACGTCGAGGCCGGGGCCCGCACCCGGGCCGCCCGGATCCTGCACGGCGGCTGGCTGCTGCTGTTCGCCGTGGCCGTCCCCGGGCTGCTGGAGGCGGTCCCGCTCGCCGCTCTCGCCGGGGTGCTGCTGCATGCCGGCTGGAAGCTGCTGCCGGCCCGCGCGGTGGCCGCCCTGTGGCGCACGCACCGGGGCGAGGCGGTCGTGCTGGTGGCGACGGCCTGCGCCATCGTGGCCACGAACCTCTTCGAGGGCGTGCTCGCCGGATTGGGGATCGCGATCGCCAAGGCGGCGTGGGAGACCTCCCACGTGCACGTCGAGCAGGTGTGGGAGGGCGAGGAGCTGCGCGTGCGGATCCTGGGCAACGCCAGCTTCCTGCGGCTGCCCAAACTGCTCGACGAGCTGGACGCGCTGCCGCACGGGAACGCCGTACGGCTCGACCTGACCGGGCTGCGCCACCTCGATCACGCCTGTCTGACGGCGCTCGACGGCTGGGAGCGGACCCGCACACCACTCCCCGGCCGGGAGGGTGTCAGCTAGTGCTGTGACCGGAAAGGTCCACCGCACTTGGCCGTCCCCTACGGATCTTGCCAGCCGGCTACGCGATCGCGAACGTCTGCGCGTGGCCTCTCTCTTCAGGTGTCAAGGACCGGGCCGTGACAGCCGCCGGGCTGTCCGGCTGGGTGAATTCGGCCTGCGCGCCGCCCGCCGCGTCGACGGTCGCGGGGCCGCCGGGCCTCGCTGCCGGCTCGGGGGGCGGTGGCCTACACCCCGCGCCGGCGGCTCACACCCGGGATCCGAAGTCGGCCCAGGTGGTCAGCTCCAGGTCCCACTCCTCCCCCGCCCCCGATTCCTCGCTGAACCAGGCGGTGCCGTCGAGCCAGCCGCGCAGCCAGTCGGCGAGGCCGGGCGATTCGAGGAACCAGGCGAGACCGGGATCGCCCGAGTTCGGTTCGAACAGCAGGACTTGGGCGGTCTCGGAGCGGCAGTCCACGCAGGCCCGCATGGCGCAGCCGAAGTCGGCTATCGGCAGCACGCCCTCGGGCCACCGCCATGCCGACCCGCGCATCGAGGCGTACTCGGCGACGGCGCGCTCCAGCGGCAGCAGGCCGTACTCCGGGCCGAAGCCGCCGTCCGCGACGCGGGTGTAGAGGGCGGCGAGGAGCGGGGGCAGGGCGAAGCCCAGCCGGGCCTCCGCCCGGCGCGGACCCGCGCTGTCGAGGGGCGCCGGAAGGGGCTCGGTCGGCTTCCCGGCCGCCGCGTACCGCCCCTGGTGGGAGCTGCGCGCGCGTCCGGCGACTTGCTTCAGCAACTGCTCGGTCTCATCCATGCACACAGAGTGACACCCCCCACTGACAATCACCCTGACCTGCGCTTTCAGTCGCCTTCCCGGTCCGTCCCGCGCGCGGAGTCGTACCCCACGAAGTAGGTGGGCCGGCGCTGGACGGCCGTGTAGATGCGGCCGATGTACTCACCGAGCAGACCGACGCAGATCAGCTGCACCCCGCCGAGGAACAGCATCACGATGAACAGCGAGGTCCAGCCGGGCACGGTCTTGCCCAGCAGGTGGACCACCAGGGTGGCGGCCGCCATCGCCAGGCAGCCGAAGAAGCTGGCCACGCCGAGCCAGGTGGCCAGGCGCAGCGGCGCGGCGGAGAAGTTGACGATGCTGTCGACGCCGAGCCGGATCATCCTGCCCAGCGGGTACTTGGTCTGGCCCGCGACCCGCTCTTCCCGGCGGTAGGAGACCCGGCCGCTCGGGAAGCCGAGCCACGGCACCAGCAGGCGGTAGACCTGGTGCTGGTCGGGCATGGACTTGACGGCCTCGACCGCCGCGCGGCTGAGCACGCGGAAGTCGCCCGCCTGCGCGGGCACCTGCTTGCCGACGAGGCGGCGCACCAGCCAGTAGTAGGCGCCTGCCGTGCGCCGCTTGAACCCGGTGTCGGTGCTCCGGTCGTCCCGGACCCCGTAGACGATGTCGAGGCCCTGCCCGCGGGCCAGGGCGAGCATCTCCGGGATCTTCTCCGGCGGGTCCTGGAGGTCCGCGTCGATGCTGGCGACGTAGGACCCCACCGCGCCGTGCAGGCCGGCGGTGAGGGCGGCCTGGTGGCCGGAGTTGCCGCGCAGCCGCAGGATCCGCAACTCGGGCCACTCGGTGCGGAACCGGGCCAGCAGCTCCGGGGTGCGGTCCTGGCTGCCGTCGTCGACGGCGACGACCTCGTACCCGAGGCCCAGGCCGTCGAGTGCCGGGCGCAGCCTGGCCACCAGGGCCGGGAGGGCGTCCTCCTCGTTGTACATCGGCACGACGACGGAGAGGGTCGTGGCCGCGAGGGTCGCGTCCGAGAGGGGTGCGTCCGAGAGGGGTGCGTCCGACGGCGGCGTGGGGGGAATGGAGGGCGTGGGAGGAGTGGGGGGATCGGTCGGCATCGGTTCTTCCCTGCCCGTCGCTCGTGTCCACCCGTGCGCGGGCGCTCGCCCGCGTCGGCCGGGTGGCGGCACGACGGTTTCCCGCCGCGTCACCCGGCCGCGAACCGGCACCTTAGCGCGAGGCGAACGGCGCGTCCGTCGGGACGATCTCGCGGCCCAGCGGGAGCAGGGAGAGCGGGACCATCTTGAAGTTCGCGATGCCGAACGGGATGCCGATGATCGTGATGCACAGCGCGATGCCGGTGACGATGTGGCCGAGGGCCAGCCACCAGCCCGCGAGGACCAGCCACAGCACGTTGCCCACGCAGGACGCGGCGCCCGCGTCACGCCGCTCCACGGCGGTGTAGCCGAAGGGCCACAGGGCGTAGACGGCGATCCGGAAGGCGGCTATGCCGAAGGGGATCCCGATGATGGTGATGCAGAGGATCACGCCGGCCAGGCAGTAGCCCAGGAACAGCCAGATCCCGCTGAGCACGAGCCAAATGAGGTTGAGGATGGTCTTCACTGACTGCGGCCTGCCATCTGTTCGAGCCGGGCGATGCGCTCGGCCATCGGAGGGTGCGTTGAGAACATCTTGGACAGTCCCTCACCGGGACGGAAGGGATTGGCGATCATCATGTGGCTCGCCGTCTCCAGCCGGGGTTCGGCCGGGAGCGGCAGCTGCTTGGTTCCGGCGTCCAGCTTGCGCAGGGCGCTCGCGAGGGCGAGCGGGTCCCCGGTGAGCTGGGCCCCGGAGGCGTCCGCCTCGTACTCGCGCGAGCGGCTGATGGCGAGCTGGATCACGGAGGCCGCCAGCGGGCCCAGGATCATGATCAGCAGCATGCCGAAGAGGCCCGGGCCCTCGTCGTCGTTGGACCGGCCTATCGGGATCAGCCAGGCGAAGTTCACCAGGAACATGATCACGGAGGCGAGGGCGCCGGCGACGGAGGAAATGAGGATGTCGCGGTTGTAGACGTGGCTCAGCTCGTGGCCGATGACCCCGCGCAGCTCGCGCTCGTCGAGGATGCGCAGGATCCCCTCGGTGCAGCAGACCGCGGCGTTGCGCGGATTGCGGCCGGTGGCGAAGGCGTTGGGGGCCTCCGTCGGAGAGATGTAGAGCCGTGGCATGGGCTGGCGCGCGGACGTGGAGAGCTCGCGCACCATGCGGTAGAGCTCGGGGGCCTCGAACTCGCTCACGGGCCGGGCGCGCATCGCGCGTAGAGCCAGCTTGTCGCTGTTCCAGTACGCGTACGCGTTGGTGCCCAGGGCGACGAAGACGGCGACGATCAGGCCGCCCCGGCCGAAGAAGCTGCCGATGACGATGATGAGTGCCGACAGGCCGCCGAGGAGTACGGCGGTCTTCAGCCCGTTGTGCCGGCGGTGCACGGTACGCCCTCCAAGTGGTGCGGCAGGGGGACCCGTCCAGGATCTGTGGATCGCAGGGGCCTACGGTCCAGTGGACCCTCCCTTCCTGGTCAACGCCAGGTGGGGACGGCAGGTTCCCGGCGCGCGCCCGCCCGGCCGCCCCGCCGGCCCGGGCCGTGGGGCGGCCGCGGCCGTTGGGCCGTACGGGTGAGGGCGTACGGGTGGGGGCGTACGGACCCCGGGGGGGCGCCGGGGGAGGGGGTCCTCGGCGCCGCGGGGCTGGTGCGGGGGACCGCCGAGGTCGTGCGGGCCGTGGCCTGGGTGTTGCGGGACTTCGCGGTCGTCGGCGGACTCGACGAAGCGGAGGCGCTGGTCGCCGCGCGGCCCGATCTGGTGGCGGTGACCGCAGACGGGGACGTCCTCGGGGCGCACCTCGCGCACGGCGGGTCCGCCGGGGTGCCGAGCCTGATCGAGGTGCGGGCCGCCGTCGACGAGGCCGCGGCCGAGCTGGCCCGGCTGGACGAGCGGTGCCTGGAGCTGGCTGCCGGGAAGGAGGCCGCGGACACGCGCCGGTCCCTGGCCGGCGCCCGCGTCGAGGAGCTCGGGGAGCTGCGCAGGGCCGCCGAGAAGGCGCGGGCCCAGGCCGCGCAGCAGCTCGGCCGGCTCGCCGGGCAGGCGAAGGGGGCGCTGGGCGAGGCCGAGCGTGCCGCCGCGGCCGCGAGCAAGGCGCAGGACGCGCTGGAGCAGGCGCTGTTCGAGGTGGAGGAGTGCGCGGAGCGGCTCGCGGTCGCCGAGGAGGACGACCGGGCCGGGGAGGGAGCCGAGGAGCCGGACAGCTCCCGCCGGGACCGGCTCGCGGCCGACGGGGCGAACGCCCGACAGACCGAGATGGAGGCCAGGCTGCAGCTCAGGACCCACGAGGAGCGGGTCAAGGGCCTGGCGGGGCGGGCCGACTCCCTCGACCGCGCCGCCCGCGGCGAGCGGGATGCCCGCGCCCGGGCCGAGAACCGCCGGGCACGGCTGCGGTACGAGGCCGAGGTGGCGGGGGCCGTCGCCGGCGGGGCCCGCCAGCTGCTCGCGCACATCGAGGTGTCGCTGACCCGCGCGGCCGAGGAGCGCACGGCCGCCGAGTACGCGAAGGGTGTGGCCGAGCACGAGCTCGGCGGGGCCCGGACCAGGGGCCGCGACCTCAAGGGCGAGCTCGACAAGCTCACGGACTCGGTGCACCGCGGCGAGGTGCTCGGCGCCGAGAAGCGCATGCGGATCGAGCAGGTGGAGAGCCGCGCGCTGGAGGAGTTCGGGATCGCTCCGGCGGGGCTCGTCGCCGAGTACGGGCCCGACCAGCCGGTGCCGCCGAGCCCGCCCGTGGACGGGGAGGCGCCGCAGGAGGACGCCGAGCCGGGACCGTTCGTACGAGTGGTGCAGGAGAAGCGGCTGAGGGCCGCCGAGCGGGCCTACCAGCAGCTCGGCAAGGTCAATCCGCTGGCGCTGGAGGAGTTCGCGGCGCTGGAGGAGCGGCACAAGTTCCTCAGCGAACAGCTGGAAGATCTGTGCAAGACCCGAGCCGATCTCCTTCAAGTCGTGAAGGAGGTCGACGCGCGGGTCGAGCAGGTGTTCACCGAGGCCTACCGGGACACGGCCCGTCAGTTCGAGGGGGTGTTCTCGCGGTTGTTCCCCGGTGGCGAGGGCCGGCTGATCCTCACGGACCCCGGCAACATGCTGACCACCGGCGTCGATGTCGAGGCCCGCCCGCCGGGCAAGAAGGTCAAGCGGCTGTCGCTGCTCTCGGGCGGCGAGCGCTCGCTGACCGCCGTGGCGCTGCTGGTCGCCATCTTCAAGGCCCGGCCCAGCCCGTTCTACGTGATGGACGAGGTCGAGGCCGCGCTCGACGACACCAACCTGCAGCGGCTGATCCGGATCATGGAGGAGCTCCAGGAGAGCTCGCAGCTGATCGTGATCACGCACCAGAAGCGGACGATGGAGGTCGCGGACGCGCTGTACGGGGTCTCGATGCAGGGCGACGGGGTCTCGAAGGTCATCAGCCAGCGCTTGCGGTGACACGCGTCAGCTCACACTCTCTTCAAGAGTTGAACCTCAAAACCTCCTCAACCCGCTGAAGGTCAGGGAGAAATGCGACTCTCTTGAACTCTTGACTTCAAGAAATGAACACATAGGCTCGCTCCCGCCGCCTTTCCTTCGGGTGGTGCCCGATCTTGACCTGTGCGCCACTGGAAGGAATCACCCCCACCCGCCCGCCACCGCAGCCGGGCACGCAGGAGCAGACCTTGAGCAGCAGCAGCACAGCGCAGGCCTCGGCGTCAGGCGGCGGCCGCGCGTCCCAGCCCGACCACCTCGGGCACGTCATCTTCATCACCGCGGCCGCGGCCATGGGCGGATTCCTCTTCGGCTACGACAGCTCCGTCATCAACGGCGCCGTCGTCGCCATCCGGGACCGCTTCGACGTCGGCCCGGCCACCCTCGCCCAGGTGATCGCCGCCGCGCTGATCGGCTGCGCGCTGGGCGCCGCCACCGCGGGCCGCATCGCCGACAGGATCGGCCGCATCCGCTGCATGCAGATCGCCGCCGTCCTCTTCACGGCCAGCGCCATCGGCTCGGCCCTGCCCTTCGCGCTCTGGGACCTGGCCGTGTGGCGGGTCATCGGCGGCTTCGGCATCGGCATGGCCTCGGTCATCGGCCCGGCCTACATCGCCGAGGTGTCCCCGCCCGCGTACCGGGGCCGGCTCGCCTCCTTCCAGCAGGCCGCGATCGTCATCGGCATCGCCATCTCCCAGCTCGTCAACTGGGGGATCCTGAACCTCGCGGACGGCGACCAGCGCGGCAAGATCGGCGGCCTGGAAGCCTGGCAGTGGATGCTCGGCGTCATGGTCGTCCCGGCCGTGCTCTACGGGCTGATGTCCTTCGTGATCCCGGAGTCCCCGCGCTTCCTGATCTCCGTCGGCCGCAACACCGAGGCCAGGAAGGTGCTGGCCGAGGTCGAGGGCGAGCACATCGACCTCGACGCCCGCGTCTCGGAGATCGAGCACGCCATGCGCTCCGAGCACAAGTCCAGCTTCAAGGACCTGCTCGGCGGCAAGAAGGGCTTCCTGCCCATCGTCTGGATCGGCATCGGGCTGTCGGTCTTCCAGCAGCTCGTCGGCATCAACGTGATCTTCTACTACAGCTCCTCGCTGTGGCAGTCGGTCGGCATCGACCCGAGCGCCTCGTTCCTGTACTCCTTCGAGACCTCGGTCGTGAACATCATCGGCACGGTCATCGCGATGATCTTCGTGGACCGGATCGGCCGCAAGCCGCTCGCCCTGATCGGCTCCGTCGGCATGGCGATCTCGCTGGGCCTGGCCGCCTGGGCCTTCTCGTCCAAGTCCGGCGCGGGCGACGACATCGCGCTCCCGCACGCGCAGGGCATCGTGGCCCTGGTCGCGGCCAACTGCTTCGTCCTGTTCTTCGCCCTGTCCTGGGGCGTGGTCGTGTGGGTGCTGCTCGGGGAGATGTTCCCCGGCCGGATCCGCGCCGCCGCCCTCGGTGTGGCCGCGGCCGCCCAGTGGATCGCCAACTGGGTCATCACCGTGTCGTTCCCGACCCTGTCGGACTGGAACCTGTCCGGCGCCTACGTGATCTACACCGTCTTCGCCGTGCTCTCGATCCCCTTCATCCTCAAATGGGTGCCGGAGACCAAGGGCAAGGCGTTGGAGGAGATGGGCTGACCTCCCCGCCAACAGCCCCCCTCCTCTTGTGACAGGTACTGCCCCGCCGCTCAGTCCTTGAGCCGGGGCAGTACCTGTTCGCACAGCAGCTGCAGGCTGCGCCAGCCCTCGTCGACGGGCATCCCGCCGCAGAGCGGGTGCAGCACCAGGTTCCCCGCCTCGCCGGCGCCGCGGGCGTACGCGACCGCCTCGTCCGGGGTCAGGATCCGGTACACGCCCTCCGCCCGGAGCTCGTCCACCGTGTGCGCGCCCGACCGCACGGCGCTGCGGATGTCCTTGGACTGCCAGGAGGCGTACATCCCGGCTTCGTGGAGGAAGCGCCCGCCGTGCTCGGCCCACGCCCGGTCCGGGTCCTCGGCGATGTGCAGCAGCGGGGTCTCGGCGGCCGGCATCATGCAGAAGCCCTCCGTGCCGTACTCCGCGAGCTTGGCGTTGTAGTAGGCCTCCAGCTCGGGCAGGTGCGCGCTGGGGAAGAACGGCAGCCCCAGCCGGGCCGCGCGGCGGGCCGCCGCCTCGGAGCTGCCGCCGACCAGCAGCAGCGGGTGCGGCTGGGTGAACGGCCGCGGGGTGACCCGTACGGTACGCCCCCGGAACTCGAACGGCTCGCCGGTCCACGCCTTCAGCAGGGTCTCCAGCAGCTCGTCCTGGAGCTTGCCGCGCCGGCCCCACTCCACGCCGTGCTGCTCGTACTCCTCGGGGCGGTAGCCGATGCCGGCCACCGTGACGAGGCGGCCGCCGCTGAGCAGGTCGAGGACCGCGATGTCCTCGGCGACCTTCAACGGGTCGTACAGCGGGCCGATGATCGCCGAGACGGTGACCGCGATCCGCCGGGTGGCGCCGAACACCGCGCCGGCGAAGGCGAAGGGGGAGGGCAGCCAGTTGTTGTCGGTGCCGTGGTGCTCTTCGGTCTGGATGGTGTCGATCCCGCGGTCGTCCGCGTACTTCGCCATCTCCAGCGCGGCCTTGTACCGGGCGGAGAGGGTTTCAGGGGTGCCGTTCGGGTCGATCAGGTTGAACCGGGCCACGGTGATGGGCATGGAGAAGTCCCCCTTCGCCGGAGGTGGGTGGGCGGGCGAAGGGGGACGTTAGCTGACGTGGCGTCAGTTGGACAGGGCTCCGGCGGGGAGCGGCTCCTGCGCGGGGGCATCCGACGCGTCCGACGCGTCCGGGGCGTCCGGGGCGTCCGGGCCGGCGGGCGCCTTCGGGGCCGGGGTGCGCGGGAGGACGGCGTACAGGACGGCCGAGGTGACGATGCCCGCGGCCCAGCCGAGCCCGTTCCGGCCGATCCAGGTGGTGGCCAGCGGGCCGCTGAACCAGTCGACCTTCGTGAACAGCAGGCCCACCACCAGGGCGAGGCCCCAGGCGGTCATGGCCTGCCAGGCGAAGCCGCCCCGGTACCAGTAGGCGCTGGTCCGCGTGGTGTCCAGGAGCGCGGCGCCGTCGTAGGACGGGCGGCGCAGCATGTCCGTGCCGAAGACGCCGATCCACGCGGAGAAGGCCACGGCCAGCAGCGACAGGAAGGAGATGAACGAGCCGAAGAAGCTGGTCGCGACCACCATCAGCAGGAAGCCGAAGACCAGGCTGATCACGGCGTTGACGCTGACCGCCGCCGCGCGCGGGACCTTGATGCCCAGGGTCTGCGCGGTGAACCCGGCCGAGTACATGGACATCGAGTTGATGAGCAGCATGCCCACCAGCGCGATCAGCAGGTACGGGACCGCGATCCAGATCGGCAGGAGTTCGCCGATGAAGGAGACCGGGTCCTGCGCGGTGGCCAGGTCGGGGGTGGCGACCGCCATCACCGCGCCCATCAGCACCATCGGGATCACGACGACGGCCGCGCCGCCGATGGTCGCGCCGACCATGCCCTTGGCGGATGCGGTGCGCGGCAGGTAGCGGGTGAAGTCCGGGCCGGACGGGACCCAGCTGATGCCGCCGGCCGCGATGGTGCCGATGCCCGCCACCATCATCGCGGTGGAGCCGGCGGGCTTGTCGAAGACCGCGGACCAGTCGGTCTCGGCGATCAGGTAGCCCAGCACGAGCACGCTGAAGGCGCCGAAGAGGTACGTGGACCACTTGGAGCAGACGCGCAGCGCGTTGATGCCGAGCCCGGAGACCACGAAGGTGCAGCCGACGAAGAAGAGCAGGGTGACGACGATCAGGGCGGTGTTCTTCTTCACGCCGAAGACCAGGTCGAGGACGGTCAGCACGGCGTAGGCGCCGCTGACCGCGTTGATGGTCTCCCAGCCCCACCGGGCGATCCAGATCAGGGCGCCGGGGAAGAGGTTGCCGCGCTGGCCGAAGACGGCCCGCGAGAGCGCCATGCCGGGGGACCCGCCGCGCTTGCCCGCGATGGATATGAGGCCGACGATCCCGTACGAGACGACGGGCGCCGCGATCGCGACGACGAGCACCTGCCAGATGTTCAGCTTGTTGAAGATGACCAGGCCTGCGCCCATGGTCAGCAGCAGCACGCTGATGTTGGCCGCGACCCAGGTCGGGATCAGCTCGCGGACCCGGCCGCGCCGCTCCCCGTCGGGGACGGGTTCCAGTCCGCGTGACTCGACGGCGGTCGTCTCGGCAGGCATACGTGTACTCCGTGGGGGAGGCGGGGCAGGAGGGGGAGCTGCTCATCATCGTAGATTTGCCGCAAAAAGTACAAACAGAGGCTTACGTCCTGGTGTGAACCTCCAGGGTCCCCATCTCGGGGTGCGCGTGGCCGATACTGGGTGGGTTATGACAGACATCCTCATCCTTGCCGTAGTCATCGCCCTGGTCGCGGTCGGTGCGATCAGCGGGCTCGTGGTCAGCAGCCGCAAGAAGAAGCAGCTGCCTCCGCCGGCGCCGTCGAGCACGCCGACCATCACTGCCCCGCCCGCCGAACCGCAGGTGGGGGAGGACGCCGCACCGACGGCGCAAGAGCCGCGCCGCACGATCGAGGAGGTCGCGCTTCCCGACGCGGAGGCCGCCCTCGAATCGCCCGTCGCGGTCGAGGACCCGGTCGTGGAGGCGCCGCCCGCCCCCGAGATCGAGGTGCCCGAGCCGACGGCCGGCCGCCTGGTCCGGCTGCGCGCGCGCCTCGCCCGGTCGCAGAACTCGCTCGGCAAGGGGCTGCTCACGCTGCTCTCCCGCGAGCACCTCGACGAGGACACCTGGGAGGAGATCGAGGAGACCCTCCTCATCGCCGACGTCGGTGTCGCGCCGACCCAGGAGCTGGTGGACCGGCTCCGCGAGCGGGTCAGGGTGCTCGGCACCCGTACCCCCGCCGATCTGCGCGCGCTGCTGAAGGAGGAGCTCGTCGCCCTCCTCGGCACCGACTTCGACCGTGCCGTCAAGACCGAGAGCGGTGTGGACACCCCCGCCGTGATCATGGTCGTCGGCGTGAACGGCACCGGCAAGACCACCACCACCGGCAAGCTGGCCCGCGTGCTCGTCGCCGACGGGCGCAGCGTGGTGCTCGGCGCGGCCGACACCTTCCGCGCCGCCGCCGCCGACCAGCTCCAGACCTGGGGCGACCGGGTCGGCGCGCGCACCGTGCGCGGACCCGAGGGCGGTGACCCGGCCTCGATCGCCTACGACGCGGTCAAGGAGGGCATCGCCGAGGGCGCCGACGTGGTGCTCATCGACACCGCCGGCCGCCTGCACACCAAGACCGGCCTGATGGACGAGCTCGGCAAGGTCAAGCGCGTCGTGGAGAAGCACGGTCCGCTCGACGAGATCCTGCTGGTCCTGGACGCCACCACCGGCCAGAACGGCCTGACCCAGGCCCGCGTCTTCGCGGAGGTCGTGGACATCACCGGCATCGTGCTGACCAAGCTCGACGGGACCGCCAAGGGCGGCATCGTCATCGCCGTCCAGCGCGCGCTCGGCGTCCCGGTCAAGCTCGTCGGTCTCGGCGAGGGTGCGGACGACCTGGCGCCCTTCGAGCCCGAGGCCTTCGTCGACGCCCTGATCGGCGACTGAGCGGACCTTCCCGAGCGCCGTACGCAGGCCGGTGCCCCCGAGGTCCCGTGGACCCGGGGGCACCGGCCTGTCCGGAGCCGGGCCGGTGCCCCCGGGTCAGGGCTAGGCCCGGCGCAGCCGGTGGCAGAGGTAGGCGAGGGTGCCGAGCAGGAGCCGGGCCTGGGGCGGGTCCCCGGCCGAGTCCAGCGACGGCGTGCGCAGCCAGCTCACCGGGCCGAGGCCCGCGAAGTCGGACGGCGGGGCGGTGACGTAGGCCCCCTGGCCCAGCGCGCGCAGGTCGAGCCCCGCGTCGTCCCAGCCCATCCGGTACAGCAGCTGGGGCAGCCCGGCCGCGGCGCCCGGGGCCACGAAGAACTGGGCCCGGCCGTCCGGGGTCGCGGTGACCGGGCCGAGCGGCAGGCCCATCCGCTCGAGGCGGACCAGCGCGCGCCGCCCGGCCTCCTCGGCCACCTCGATGACGTCGAAGGAGCGGCCGACGGGGAGCAGCACCGCCGCCCCCGGATAGCCGCTCCACGTCTCGGCGACCTCGTCGAGGGTGGCTCCGGCCGGCACCGTCGGCGCGAGGGCCAGTGGATGCGCCCCCGGCGCGCCGCAACTCGTATGACCGCAGGAGCAGTCGCGGGCGGGGGCCGCTGCCCGGGCACCGGGGACCACGTCCCAGCCCCACAGCCCGGTGTACTCCGCCACCGCCGTGCTCTCCGACGTCCGGCCGCGGCGCCGGGCGCCGGAACGGAACTCCTTGGTGCCGCGGCTGCCGCCGATCGTGAAGCCCATGCCCATGCCCCCTCCAACGGGTCGGACGTGCCGGTGGTTACGACGTCGGCGCAACCGGATGCCGGCCGGGCGCGGTGCCCGGTCGGGGCCGGTCCGCCCCGGTCCGTCCGTCGGGCACCCGGCGCACTCCTCGCCGCGTGCGCCCCGAGCGCACCTCTGTCCAACCGATCCGTCTCGCCTTCCTGTCAAGTGAATCGCGCCTGGCGGGTGGCGAGTTCATTCGAAGGGGTGGCGAATGGTGGCGTTTCCGGGATCGACCTCGCCGAAGGGGTGATCGTAGGATTACTTTCGGTGCACGAAGAGCGAAGGCAGACTCGTCCGCGGGTATGCCGGAGGCATGGTGTGAAGGACCTGTGAAGGTCCGTTCCCTCACCGCCTCCGACGCGGTTTCGTGTCGAAGATGCTGAGGGATGGGGGCGTTCCAGTGAGCGGCAACGGCGCAAGCGGAACGAGCGCGGAGTCCGAGGCGCCCGGCGCCGAGGCGTCGGAGCAGGGGGCCACCGCCCGCAACGAGCAGCTGACCTCCTGGTTCGTGCGCAGCGGCTGGTCCAAGGGCGAGCTCGCCCGCCAGGTCAACCGCCGGGCCCGCCAGATGGGCGCCCACCACATCAGCACCGACACCTCCCGGGTCCGGCGCTGGCTCGACGGCGAACAGCCCCGTGAACCCGTCCCGCGGATCCTGTCCGAGCTGTTCTCCGAACGCTTCGGATCCGTCGTCGCCATCGAGCACCTCGGCCTGCGCACAGCCCACCAGACCCCCTCGGTCTCCGGCGTCGACCTGCCCTGGGCCGGCCCGCAGACCGTCGAGCTGCTCGGCGAGTTCTCCCGCAGCGACCTGATGCTGGCCCGCCGCGGCTTCCTCGGGACCTCGCTGGCCCTCTCCGCCGGTCCCGCCCTCATCGAGCCCATGCAGCGCTGGCTCGTCCCGGTCCCGGCCGCCGACCCGGGGCCGCGCGAGGCGGGGCCGGCGGGCGCCCTCAGCGGCCACCGGCCGCCCCGGCTCTCCGAGCAGGAGGTCGACCTCCTCGAAGCCACCACCGTGATGTTCCGCCAGTGGGACGCCCAGTGCGGCGGCGGCCTGCGCCGCAAGGCCGTCGTGGGCCAGCTCCACGAGGTCACCGACCTGCTCCAGGAGAACCACCCGGCCCCGGTGGCGAAGCGGCTCTTCAAGGTCGCCGCCGAACTCGCCGAACTCGCCGGCTGGATGAGCTACGACATCGGCCTGCACCCCACCGCGCAGAAGTACTTCGTCCTCGCGCTGCACGCCGCCAAGGAGGGCGGCGACAAGCCGCTCGGCTCGTACATCCTCTCCAGCATGAGCCGCCAGATGATCCACTTGGGCCGCCCCGAGGACGCCCTGGAGCTCATCCACCTGGCCCAGTACGGCAGCCGCGACTGCGCGGGGCCCCGTACGCAGGCCATGCTGTATGCGATGGAGGCCCGCGCCTACGCCAACATGGGCCAGCCCAGCCGCTGCAAGCGCGCCGTCCGGATGGCCGAGGACACCTTCTCCGACGTCGGTTTCGGCAGCGAGCCGGAGCCCGACTGGATCCGCTTCTTCTCCGAGGCCGAGCTCAACGGCGAGAACTCCCACTCCTACCGGGACCTGGCCTACGTCGCGGGCCGCAGCCCCATGTACGCCTCCCTCGCCGAACCCGTCATGGAGCGCGCCGTCGAGCTGTTCGAGAAGGACGAGGAACACCAGCGCTCCTACGCCCTCAACCTCATCGGCATGGCCACCGTGCACCTGCTCCAGCGCGAGCCCGAGCAGGCCACCGTCCTCGTCGGCCGCGCCCTCGACGTGGCGGGAAAGGTGCGGTCCGAAAGGGTGAACACCCGGCTGCGCAAGACCGTCGACGCCGCCGCGCGTGAGTACGGCGACGTCGCCGACGTGGTGCGCCTGACCGACCACCTCGCCTCCCGGCTCCCCGAAGCCGCGGAGGCCGTCTGACGGCCCTCGCGGCCGCTCCCCAAGGCCCCCGGCCGCGGCAGTCACCCCGTGAAGCCCGATCAGGCTCCCCCAGCCAGGTTCCCCGGGTCATCGCCGCGGCCGGGTTTTCAACGGACGCCTCCATGAACCACTCGGTCATGAACCACTCGTTCATGACCCACTTGTTTATGAGCGCGTAACACGCCGGACCTCTTCGTCATCGACGCGAAACACCCAGCGGCGCCGCCGGAAACCGGCCTGCGCGAATCTCAGGGCCATTAACCGGCCAGCTCGCAGGCCGGCCCCCTCAGGCCTGACTCAAAAACCAGCGCCGCTCAGGTTTTCACGCTCGCCCGCACGCGAACGTACCGACGACGAGGAGACGCCGATGGCATCAGCCATCACGACCCTCGCGGCAGACGCCCCGACGCTGTCTGCCGCGAACACCGGGTTCATGCTCATCTGCTCCGCCCTGGTCATGCTGATGACCCCGGGACTCGCCTTCTTCTACGGAGGCATGGTCCGCGTCAAGAGCAGCCTCAACATGCTGATGATGAGCTTCATCAGCCTCGGGATCGTCACGATCCTCTGGGTCCTCTTCGGATTCAGCCTCGCCTTCGGCGCCGACACCGGCTCCCTCATCGGCTGGACCTCCGACTACGTGGGCCTCAGCGGCATCGGGATCACCGAGCTGTGGGACGGCTACACCATCCCCGTCTACGTCTTCGCCGTCTTCCAGCTGATGTTCGCGATCATCACCCCCGCCCTGATAAGCGGTGCGCTGGCCGACCGCGTGAAGTTCAGCGCGTGGGCCCTGTTCATCACCCTCTGGGTCACCATCGTCTACTTCCCCGTCGCCCACTGGGTGTGGGGCGCCGGCGGCTGGCTCTTCGAGCTCGGCGTCATCGACTTCGCGGGCGGCACCGCCGTCCACATCAACGCGGGTGCCGCGGCCCTCGGCGTGATCCTCGTCATCGGCAAGCGCGTCGGGTTCAAGAAGGACCCGATGCGCCCGCACAGCCTCCCGCTCGTGATGCTCGGCGCCGGCCTCCTGTGGTTCGGCTGGTTCGGCTTCAACGCCGGATCCTGGCTCGGCAACGACGACGGCGTCGGCGCCGTCATGTTCCTCAACACCCAGGTCGCCACCGCCGCCGCCATGCTCGCCTGGCTCGGCTACGAGAAGCTGCGCCACGGCTCCTTCACCACCCTCGGCGCCGCCTCCGGCGCGGTCGCGGGCCTCGTCGCCATCACCCCCTCCGGCGGCTCCTGCTCCCCGCTCGGCGCGATCGCCATCGGCGCCATCGCCGGTGTCGTGTGCGCCATGGCCGTCGGCCTGAAGTACAAGTTCGGCTACGACGACTCCCTCGACGTGGTCGGCGTCCACCTCGTCGGCGGTGTCATCGGCTCCCTCCTCGTCGGCCTCTTCGCCACCGGCGGGGTCCAGTCCGACGCGGCCGGCCTCTTCTACGGCGGCGGCCTGGAGCAGCTCGGCAAGCAGGCCGTGGGAGTCTTCTCCGTCCTCGCCTACTCTCTCGTGGCGTCCGCGGTACTCGCCTTCCTGCTCGACAAGACGATCGGAATGCGCGTCACCGAGGACGACGAGGTCTCCGGCATCGACCAGGTCGAACACGCCGAGACCGCCTACGACTTCAGCGGGGCCGGCGGCGGCTCCTCCTCCCGGAGCACCGCCGCACCCGCCCCCGTTGCCGCCGCGAGCAAGAAGGTTGACGCATGAAGCTCATCACCGCGATCGTGAAGCCGCACCGGCTGGACGAGATCAAGGAAGCCCTGCACCGCTTCGGGGTCCAGGGACTCACGGTCTCCGAGGCCAGCGGCTACGGCCGCCAGCGCGGCCACACCGAGGTCTACCGGGGCGCCGAGTACACCGTGGACCTCGTACCGAAGATCCGTATCGAGGTGCTCGTCGAGGACGGCGACGCCGAGGACGTGATGCGGATCGTCGTCGACGCCGCCCAGACCGGCAAGATCGGCGACGGCAAGGTGTGGAGCATCCCCGTGGACTCGGTCATCCGGGTCCGCACCGGCGAACGCGGCGCTGACGCGCTCTAGGTGACGGGAGCTACTGGGTGACGAGCGTCGAAGAGACCACGGACGACAACACGGCCGGCTCGGGACCCAGCGGCTACGCCGCGGCCCGGCTGCGACTCCTCCAGGAGGAGTCGCGGTCCGGGCCTTCCCGGCGTTCCGCCCTGGCCGCCCTGACCGACGACTGGCTGAAGGCGCTGTTCGCCCAGGCCGTACGGGAGACGGGCGTGCGGGGCGCCGCCCTCGTCGCCGTCGGCGGCTACGGCCGCGCCGAACTCTCCCCGCGCAGCGACCTCGACCTGGTCCTGCTCCACGACGGCAGGGCCGAACCGCGCGCCCTGGCCGCCCTGGCCGACCGGCTCTGGTACCCCGTCTGGGACCTGGGCCTCGCCCTCGACCACTCGGTCCGCACCCCGGGCGAAGCCCGCAAGACCGCCGCCGAGGACCTCAAGGTGCACCTCGGACTGCTGGACGCCCGGCCCGTCGCGGGCGATGTCGGACTCCTCGCCGGGCTGCGCACCTCCGTCCTGGCCGACTGGCGCAACCAAGCGGCCAAGCGGCTCCCGCAGCTGCACTCCCTGTGCCTGGAGCGGGCCGAGCGGGCCGGCGAGCTCCGCTTCCTCCTCGAACCCGACCTCAAGGAGGCCCGCGGGGGACTGCGCGACGTCACCGCGCTGCGGGCCGTCGCCGCGTCGTGGCTGGCCGACGCCCCGCGCGAGGGCCTCGCCGAAGCCCGGCGCAGGCTGCTCGACGCGCGCGACGCCCTCCACCTGGTGACCGGCCGCGCCACCGAGCGGCTCTCCCTGCAGGAGCAGACCCCGGTCGCCGCGCACCTGGGCCTGCTCGACGCCGACGCCCTGCTCCGGGAGGTGTACGAGGCCGCGCGCGTGGTCTCGTACGCCGGCGACGTGACCTGGCGCGAGGTCGGCCGCGTGCTCCGGGCGCGCGCCTCCCGCCCCAGGCTCCGGGGCCTGCTCGGCACCCGGGCGACCGTGCCCGAGCGGGCGCCGCTCGCCGAAGGCGTCGTCGAGTCCGACGGAGAGGCCGTACTGGCCCTGGCCGCGCGCCCGGACCGGGACCCGGTGCTGCCCCTGCGCTTCGGCGCGGCGGCCGCGCAGGCGGGACTGCCCGTCTCGCTGCACGCCGTACGCAGGCTCGCGACGCAGGCGAAGCCGCTGCCGGTGCCCTGGCCGGCGGAGGCCCGGGAGCAGTTGCTGACCCTGCTGGGCGCGGGGGAGCCGACCGTGGCCGTCTGGGAGGCGCTGGAGGCCGAAGGGATCATCACCAAGCTGCTGCCCGACTGGGAGCGGGTGCGGTGCCGGCCGCAGCGCAACCCCGTGCACACCTGGACCGTGGACCGGCACCTGATCGAGACGGCCGTGCGCGCCTCGGAACTGACCCGCCGGGTGGGCCGCCCCGACCTGCTCCTGATGGCCGCGCTGCTCCACGACATCGGCAAGGGCTGGCCCGGCGACCACTCGGTGGCGGGCGAGACGATCGCGCGCGACGTGGCGCTGCGCGTGGGCTTCGACCCGCAGGACGTCGCCGTGCTGGGCGCGCTCGTACGCCACCACCTGCTGCTGATCGACACCGCGACGCGCAGGGACCTGGACGATCCGGCGACGGTGAAGGCGGTCGCCGAAGCGGTGGGCTCGGCGGGCACGCTGGAGATCCTGCACGCGCTGACGGAGGCCGACGCGCTGGCGACCGGGCCGGCGGCGTGGAGCACCTGGCGGGGCTCACTGGTGGCCGACCTGGTCGCACGGGTCGCCGCCGTGCTGCGGGGCGCGGCGCCCGCGGTGACGGAGCTGGAGATCCCGACGACGGAACAGGAGCGCCTGGCGGTGGAGGCGCTGCGCACCCGGGAGCCGGTGCTGGCCCTGCACGCCCGCCAGGAGGAGGACGCCGTCGGGGTGGAGCTGGTGGTGGCCGTCCCCGACCAGCCGGGGGTGCTGCCCGCGGTGGCCGGCGTACTGGCGCTGCACCGCCTCACGGTGCGGGCGGCGGACCTGCGCTCGCTGGAGCTCCCCGACCGGCTGGGCGAAGTACTGGTGCTGCGGTGGCGGGTGGCCGCGGAGTACGGGGCCCTGCCGCAGGCGGCCCGGCTGCGCACGGACCTGGTGCGGGCCCTGGACGGCTCGCTGGACGTCCCGGCGAGGCTGGCGGACCGCGAGGCGGCGTACCCGCGCCGGCGCGGGGTGCTCCCGCCGCCGCCCAGGGTCACGGTGGTCCCGGAGGTCTCCTCCCTGGCCACCGTCCTGGAGGTGCGCGCGCCCGACGCGGTGGGGCTGCTGCACCGGATCGGGCGGGCGCTGGAATCCTCCGGGGTCAGGGTCCGCAGCGCGCACGTCTCCACCCTGGGCGCGAACGCGGTGGACACGGTGTACGTGGTCGACGGCGACGGGAAACCCCTGGCGCCCCCGGCGGCGACCGCCTTGGCCAAGGCGGTCCAGGCGGCCCTGGCGTAGCGCGGCGGCCGCCGGGCGCGGCACGGGCCCTGCCCGTCCCTCCGGAGGGAGTCCGGGGGGTGGCCGTTGTATCGCTCTGACGCCCGACGGGACCCCGAACAGCGGGGCGTCGACGAGGGACCGGGAGACGGTGACGCTGCTGCCGACGAGCGCCATGCCGGCGATGCCGGGGGCGAGGTCGCGGCGGTCAGTGGTACGGCAGTCAGCGGTGCGGCCACCACGACCGTCCCGGCCCGGCCCCGGCCCTCCACCTGGCCGGCGTCCGCCAGGCGCTGGTACACCTCGGTGACCAGCCCCCGGGAGACGCGGAGCTCCGCCGCGAGCACCCGGCCCGCCGGGAGCCTGCTGCCCACCGGCAGGGTGCCGTCCGCGATGGCGGCGCGGATGCGGGCGGTGAGCCAGTCGGTCCGGCCGCCGGGCGGGGCCTGGCCGACGTCGAGCAGCAGGAAGTCCGATCCGGCGGCCTCGGACGTGCGAGCGGACTCCACGGTTTTGGACCCCTTGATCAAGCTCACTTCGGCACTGTCCATGAGTCCAATACTGACGGACGCTCGACGGTATGAACACAAAGCCAGGCCCGCTGCGCGACCTCGCCCCCGGCATCGCCGGCATGGCGCTCGTCGGCAGCAGCGTCACCGTCTCCCGGTCCCTCGTCGACGCCCCGCTGTTCGGGGTCCAGGCCGTCCGCTACGCCGCGGCCGCGCTGCTGCTCCTCGCCCTCGCCCGCGCGGCCCGGGTGCGGATCGTGCTGCCGCGCGGCCGGGAGTGGCTGTGGCTGGCGGGCATCGCCGCGACCGGCCTGGTGCTGTTCAACGTGGCGGTCGTACGGGGCGTCGCGCATGCCGAGCCCGCCGTCATCGCGGTCGCCGTGGCCTCCGTGCCGATCCTGCTCGGGGTGATCGGCCCGCTGCTGGAGGGCCGCAGGCCCAGCCGCCGGGTGCTGCTGGCCGCGCCCGTGGTGGTGGCCGGGGCGGTGCTGGTCGAGGGGACGGGCCGGACCGACGCAGCCGGGGTGGGCTGGGCGGCGCTCGCCCTGGTCTGCGAAGCGGGCTTCACCCTGCTCGCGGTGCCGGTCCTGCGGCGCCACGGAGCCTGGGGGGTGTCGCTGCACGCGGTGTGGCTGGGCGCGGTGATGCTGGCGGTGCTCACGGTGTGCTTCGAGGGGCCCGCGGAGCTCGTGACGGTGAGCCCGCGCCAGTGGGCGACCGCCGGATACCTCGCCGTCATGGTGACGGCGGTGGCCTTCCTCCTCTGGTACCGCACGGTGGCCGCCGTGGGCGCCGGCCGGGCCGGGCTGCTGACCGGGGTCGCGCCGCTCGCCGCGGCGGCCGCCGGCGCCGCGACCGGCAGCGGGGTGCCGGGCCCGGCGGTGTGGCTGGGCCTGACCGTGGTGATCGCCGGGCTGGCGGCCGGGCTGCGGCCGGAGTCCCGGCCGGCGGTGCCCGCTCCCGTCCCGCCCGTCCCTCTCGTCCTGCCCGTCCCGTCGGCCGCGCGGAAGCCCCGTACCGACCAGGAGCCGGCCGCCCCTTGAGCCCGCCGGGGCTTGTGGATCACAATCCGCAGATGGCGACGCCCCCGTACAGCAGCTGGATGCGGTACTTCTCCCCCACCGCCAACCACCGCCGGCTCGGCCTGGTGTGCCTCGGCGTGGGGGTGCAGCAGGGGGTGCTGCCGGTGGTGGGCCCGCGCGTGCTCGACCACCACGTCGCGGTGGTGGTCTGCGGCGGCCGGGGCTGGTTCAGCCACGGCGGGCGGGCCCCGCAGCCGGTGACGGCGCCGGCGCTGCTGTGGCTGGTCCCGGGGGTGGAGCACCACTACGGCCCCGATCCGGGGACCGGCTGGGAGGAGTGCTTCGTGGACTTCTCCGGCCACAGCGTGGAGGCGTACACCGATCTCGGCTACGTCACCCCGGACCGCCCGCTGGTGCCGCTGAGCGGGACGGCCGGGGTACGGCACGTGGTCGACGGGATCGTACGGGCGGCCCGGCGCGGCGGTCCGCTGCTGGAGGTGGAGGCCGCGGCGGCCGTGCACGGGCTGCTGGTCGCGCTGCGCTACGCCCGGGCCGAGGTGTCGCGGCACGGGGACGCCGTGATGGACACCCTGGCCCGGGACGCGCTGCTGCCCATATCGGTGGCCGAGCACGCCGCCCGGCTCGGGATGCCGCTCCCCCAGCTGCGCCGGGCGGTGCGGCGCAGTACCGGGGAGGGGGTCAAGGAATACCTCCTCGGCATCCGGCTGAGCCGGGCCAAGGAGCTGCTGGCCCGTACCGACCTGCCGGTCGCCGGAGTCGCCCGGCGGGTCGGTTACGAGGACGCCGCCTACTTCAGCAGGCTGTTCAGCCACCGGGTGGGCGTGGCGCCCGGCCGGTTCCGCCAACAGCAGTCGACGCAGCAATCGACGCAGCAGCCGTCCGCGTCACGGTAGGTAGCCGATGTTGAGCTCCGCGACGGCCGTCCACGGATTGCCCGAAACCTCCTTCGTGGCCTTGAGCTTGACGTAGCGCGCGGTGCGGGCCGTGAACGCCACGTCCTGCTGGGCGGTGGTGTTGGCGAAGGTCCCGGAGGCGGCCGTCGTGCCCCAGTTGACCCCGTCGGTGGAGGTCAGGACCTGGTAGTCGGCGATGCGTCCGTTGGTCTGCGTCTGGCGGGGCAGGTAGTGCAGCGCGGAGACGTTGTAGGAGGCGCCGAGGTCGAGGGTGATCTCGTGCGGCATCGGCGCGGTGGCCTGGTACCACTGGGTGTGCCAGATGGTGGCGCCGTCGCCGTCGAGCACGTTGGCCGCGGCGCCGTTCTCGCCGGCGGTCTCCTGACTGTCCACCGCCTTGACGCTCATCTGGCTCTGGGGGACGAGGAGTTCACCGCCTCCGCCCGAGCCGAGGTCGTCGACGGCAAGGTCGTCGAGGATGAAGTCGGCCTCGTTGTGGGAGCCTTCGCCGGTCACCTTGCGGATGCCGATCCAGGCGTCGGCGCCGGCGGTGAAGGTCTTGGTGAAGGTGGTGGCCGTACGGGCCTGGTTCAGCGCGGTCGCCGTCTCGGTGCTGCCGGAGCCGGTGATGAACTGGTAGTCGCCGCTGAAGCCGTTCTCGTAGCTGAACGCGACCTTGTACGAGCGGCCCGGTGTCAGGCGCAGGGTCTGCGGGAGGGTGCGGTAGACGAGGCCCTGCCGCTCCTCGTGCGACTTGAGCGAGTTCTGCCCGCTGATCACGTCGTCGACCAGCTTTCCGCTCCATCCCGCCTGGGTGTACGGGGCGTTGCGCTGGGCGATGTGGGTGCGCGGGTCGGTGGCCGAGCCGCCGGCGCCGCCGAAGGCGAAGGGGCCCCAGCCGGCGTCCACGTTCTCGAAGTCCTCGGTGAACCAGTGGCCGTTCAGCGGGGTGCGGGCGGAGCGGACGACCCGTACGTCGTCCAGGTAGACGATGCCGGGGCCGGTGGCCGCGGACAGTTTGAGGGTGGCCGTGGACTGGCCAGCCGGCACGTCGAAGAACACCTTCATCCGCTGCATCTTGGTGGTGTTCTTCTCGCTCCCGCCGAGGCTGTTGGTCAGGGTGGAGGAGTCGGCGTAGACGGAGGCGGCGGTTCCCCCGGTCGGGGTCACGGTGAGGGTGGCGGCGCGGCCGGTCGGGGTGGAGACCCAGACGGAGGCCGCGTGGGTGCCGGGGGCGAGGCCGGTGAGCTGCTGGGAGACGGCCGGGGCGGTGTTCGGGGCCATCGTGAGCTCGCTCTGGCCCTGGGCGTTGCGGGTGACGGCGGCGCCGGACCCGCTCACGGTCCAGGCGTTCAGGTTGCCGGAGAAGAAGGAGGGGTCCTTGAGCGGGGTGCCCTGGCCCCAGACCGGGTCCGGCTGGGCGGGGGCCGCGCCGTTGGTGACGACGTAGCCGGTCTTGGCGGTGGCGTTGACGGTGACCTGTCCGCCGGTGACGGTCAGGTCGCCGACCAGCTGGCGTCCGCTGTCGGTCAGTCGGTAGAGCTTGGGCGCGGACCAGCCGGCGGGCAGGGTCCAGGTGGTGGAGCCGCCCGCGGTGTTCCAGTGGTAGAGCTTGCCGTCGCGCGGCAGGAGGTACGCGGAGCCGTTCAGGACGGTCCGGCCGCCGGTGGTGATCTTGCGGGTGCCGCCGGCGGTGGTGACGGTGGTGCCGTTCGCGAGGGTGACCGTGTCGGCGGTCCACTTCACGACCGGGGATTCCTGGAGGTACTTGGTCGGCAGGTTGGTCGCGAAGGTGGTGGAGAGGAAGGAGGTGAAGTCCCGCTTGCCCTGCCAGCCCTCGTACGCGGTGATCTCGGCACCGCCGAGCAGCGCGTTGCCCGCGATCCAGTCGTCCTTGGTGTGGTTGGCGACGAAGCGGGCGATGGTGGAGTTGATGCCCTTGAGGTCGGTGCCGCCGTAGTTGACGTCGGTCGCCCAGTGGTGCCAGAGGGATTGCTCGGTCATGGAGTTGGGGAACTCGGTGGCGAGCTGGTAGCCGAGGCCGGAGATCTCGCGTTCGAGCTTGCGCGAGACGTAGCCGTCGCCGTACCAGACGTCCACGTAGAGGAAGTCCAGGCCGGGGGCGGCCGACTTGAGGTCCTGGAGCCGCTTCAGGCGCCCGCCGGACTGCCCGTCCTTTCGCGTGTCCACGTAGTACGACTGGTCGAGCCAGTCCCAGCCGAGGCCGCCGCTCTGGTGGGCGGGGTCGAAGGTGGCCGAGACCGGGTACTCCTCGGTGGCGTTGATGTGCACGCCGAAGTCGGCGTTGTAGGTGTGGCCGACGGTGGTGAGGGTGTTCAGGTCGGTGGCGCCGCCCAGTTTGGAGCCGATGTTCTTGTAGTCCATGTGTGCCGAGTCGTGGCCCTCGGAGGCGTACCCCTTGAGCAGGACGAACTGGCCGAGGCCGTCGGTGGCCAGGTTGACCCGCTTGGTCTCGTCGAGGGTCTCGGCGAAGGGGTGGGTGGCCGCGGAGGCGAAGTTGAAGGGGATGCGCTGTACGACGCGGTCGGCGGTCTGCTCCCAGCCGGTCGGCGGGGTCCAGATGTCGCGGTAAGCGACCGCGGCGTCCTGCCAGTCCACCGCGGAGTCGCCGTTGCGGTCGGCGGTGACCGCGATCCGGGCATAGGGCAGCGGCTCGGTGTCGGTGTCCGCGGCGCCCGTGGCCCGGTAGAGCCAGGATCCGCTCCACAGGCCGGCCCGGCGGTAGGAGCCCTTGTCGGTGACCTGCTTGCTGATCCGGCCGTTCTCGGTGGCCGTGCCGCCCGAGGGGGCGTCGTAGTACGCGTTGGAGTCGATGGCCGCGGCCAGCTTGCCGGTGTTGGCCAGGCCGTACATCACGGTCGTGGCGGAGGCGTCGACCGGGGTGCTCGCGGTGACGGGCGTGAAGGTGTCCCCGGTGCCGGTGGTGGCGGTGTGCATCTTCGCGGTGGACAGCGCGGCGCCCGGCTGGCTGCTGCGGACGCTGACGAGGTTGTGGCTGGGGATCGCGAAGCTGCGTACGCGCAGGGCGGCGGTGTCCTCGATCGCGGTGACCTTGAACTCCACGACCGAACCGGCCACCGAGAGACGGGCCCTGACGGTCACTCCGGAGAAGGCGAGCGCGTAGTCGACGCCGGAGGCGGAGGGCGTGGAGGTGACGGCGGGGGTGTAGGTGGTTCCGTTGACGACGATCGCGCCGAGGGTGTCCTCGTTGCCGTTCAGCACGTCCCCGGTGGCGGTGCGGGTGTAGCTGATGACGCGGGGGAAGGCGCTGTCCACGCTGACGGACAGTTCGGGCGAGGCGATCGTCACGGGGGCGGCCGCCGCGGCGGGGGCGGCGGGCACGGCCACGACCAAGGTGGCGACCAGGCCGGCCACCGCGGCTGCGGCCGGCCAGAGGGGGGTTCGCATCGGACCTCCGGGAGTCGGCGCTTCCTGTGCGGAAGACCGCGCGACGTGGAGGCCGGCGGTCCGCTCACTGACCTGACAGCTTGCGGATCGCGGCACGGCAGGCCCATGGACAAAGCAGCGCTCGGTCCTGGACTTATGTGACCGGTGGGTCACATGGTGGTGCGTTCGTGGTGGCTGCGCGGCTGCGTACAGCTCCGTACCGGCGGCTGCGTACCGGCGGCTACGTACCGGCGGCTACGTACTGGCGGGCACCAGGACGACGGCCGTCCCGTACGCGCAGACCTCGGTGCCGACGTCCGCGGCGTCCGTGACGTCGAAGCGCATCATCAGCACGGCGTTCGCGCCGCGCGCCTTCGCCTGCTCGATGAGCCGCTCCATGGCTTGGTTGCGGGTCTCCACCAGCGTCTTGGTGAGGCCCTTCAGCTCGCCGCCGATCATGGACTTCAGGCCCGCGCCGATCTGGCTGCCCAGGTGGCGGGAGCGCACGGTGAGGCCGAAGACCTCGCCGATGACCTGCTCGACCCGGTAGCCGGGGACGTCGTTCGTCGTCACGACCATGACGCCCGTCTGCTGTGCGCCGGGGCCGCCGCCGTAGTCTTCGATACCCATGGCTCCCACTCTGGCGGCGCGGGCCGGAGCCCGCATCCGGAAGGGGTCTCAGCTGAGCCGGACGGCGAGGCCGAACTCGTGGGCCACCACCACGGCCTGCGCCCGGCTGGCCAGCCCCAGCTTGCTCATGCAGCGGTGGACGTGCGTCTTGACGGTGGCGGCGCTGAGGACGAGGCGTGCGGCGATGTCGGCGTTGGACAGGCCCGCGCCGACCAGGCCGAGGATCTCGCGCTCGCGCGGGGTCAGGGTGTCCATGCCGGGGCGCGCGGCCCGGGGCGCGACCGCGGCCGGCGCGGCGTAGGTGTCGACGAGCCCGCGCAGGGCGCCGGGGCTGAACAGCATCTCGCCTGCGTGCACGGTGGCGATGGCGGCCAGCAGCCGGGCGGGCGGGGTGTCCTTGAAGAGGAAGCCGCCGGCCCCGACCCGCAGGGCGCGGAAGACGTACTCGTCGGAGTCGAAGGTGGTCAGCATGAGCACCTTGGGGCGCGCGCCGGGTTCGGCGGCGGCCAGGATCCGCTCGGTGGCGGCGATCCCGTCGGTCCCGGGCATCCGGATGTCCATGAGGATCACGTCGGGCCGGGTCCGGGCGGCCAGCCGCACCGCCGCGTCGCCGTCCTCGGCCTCGCCGACGACCTCGTAACCGGGTGCGGCCGTGAGCAGCGCGGTCAGTCCCGACCGGATCAGGAACTGGTCGTCGACGACGAGGACGCGCAGCACGGTGGTTCCCTCTTCCTCCGGGGGCGGCTCAGCCGTCATGGCCGGTCCGGGGTACGGGCACGCGCAGGCTGACCTCGAAGCCGCCGTCGGGGGCCGGCTCGGCGGTCAGCGTGCCGTGGTAGATCATCGCGCGCTCGCGCATGCCGGTCAGGCCCTGGCCGGAGTGTCCGGGGGCGGGGCTCGGGCCGTGCCCGCGGCGGGCTCCGCTGCCGTCGTCCTTGACCCGTACGCGGACCTCGTCCTCGGCGTAGTCCACGCGGACGGTGGTGTGCGCGGCCGGGGCGTGCTTGAGCACGTTCGTGAGCGCCTCCTGGACCACGCGGTACGCGCAGAGGTCGATTCCGGGCGGCAGGGCGTACGCCGCCCCCGTGACGGTGACGTCGACCGGCACGCCGGCCTCGCCCACCCGGCGGACCAGCTCGCCGAGGCGTCCGAGTCCGGAGACCTCGCCCGCCCCGTCCCCTTGCCCGTTCCCGTACCCGGCGGGTTCCGGCCCGTCCTCCCGGAGCACGACGAGCATCCGGCGCATCTCGGCGAGGGCCTCGTGGGCGCTGGAGCCGATGGTGTCCAGGGCGCGGCGGGCGGTGGGCGGGTCGGAGGCGAAGACGTAGCCGGCGAGGCCGGTCTGCACGGAGATGACCGAGACGTGGTGCGCGATGACGTCGTGCAGCTCGCGGGCGATCTGGATGCGTTCGGCGACCACGGCCCGGCGGGCCTTCTCCTCCTGTTCGAGCCTGAGTCGGCGGGTGAGCTCGCGCAGCCGCCGGGAGCCGTTCCCGGCCACCCAGCAGACGGTGGTGGTGACGGTCACGAAGCCGACGCTGAGCGGGCCGATGCCCGGTTCGGCGAGCCGGGTGCCCCAGAGCAGCACGAGGAGCGAGGTGGCGGCGCAGCGCAGGGAGACGGGGCGGGGGCGCAGGGAGGCGACGGTGTAGAGGGCGAGGAGCATCCCGCAGACGGCGGGGACGTGGTAGTAGCCGAGGGTGAAGTAGGCGGCGACGCAGAGCCCGGTGCTCACCAGGACGGCCACGGGAAAGCGGCGGCGCAGCACGAGCGGCAGGTAGACGGCGCCGAGCAGCACGTAGGCGAGCGTGTCGGTGTCGCGCCAGTAGTCCGCGGGGTCCGGCCAGTTCGCGAGCATGGAGGTCGAGATCCAGAGCGAGCCGAGGGCGTACGCGGTCTCGACGACGGCCGGCCGCACGGCGCGGAGCCGGGCGACTGCCGGATGCGCGGACAACTGCACGTAGGACCCCCTTGTGTACACCCCTGGTTGTACAGGGTTACCACCCGTGGGGGTAGCCGGAGTTCAACCCTTGGATGGGCGAGAGAGCGAGCGGGCACCCGTAGATTTCATTGGGCCGGTCCCGAACCGGCAGTGGCCCGATCCCCCCGGGGCCCGCCAGGCGGCCGTGCCCGTTCGGGGGCGGGCACGGCCCCGCCACCCCTCCCCCGCGCCCGGGTCGCAGCTTCGCCGCGGACTACCACCGGTCTCATCATATTGGGCATATCGGGCTAAATCACGGTGCGTCAGCCGGGCTGCGGGCCTTCGCGTCGCCATAGTCATCGGTGGCAACCGCCTGGTTGCCGCCCCGCGCCGCGTTCCGCGGCCGGGCCGATGTCTTCTCAGAGGAGCCGGCTCATGCTGAAGCCCACCAGGACCATCCTCGCTCTCGCCGCCGGAAGCCTGGTGCTCGGCCTGGTAGGGGCGGGTGCCGCCGTCGCGGACGCCGACCCGCTGGCCGACAACCCGGGCCAGGAGAACATCGTTGACGACCAGGAGCAGGCGGACGACCTCGCCGACGACTACCCCGACCGCAAGCACGCCCGCGGCATCGTCATCTCGCGCGGCCCGCTGACCGTGCGCAGCAAGCCGACCACCCACTCGCACAAGGTCGGCCGGGTGCACCCGCACCAGAAGCTCACCATCGAGTGCAAGAAGCGCGGCGAGCGCGTCGACGGCAACAACCTCTGGTACCTGCTGGACGGCAAGCGGGAGGCCCAGGAGGACATGAACGGCGAGGGCCCGGGCGCCGCGGCCACCATGGACCGCAAGGACCACTGGGTCGCGGCCCGCTACGTGAAGAACCTCGGCGAGGTGAGGTACTGCCGCTCCTAGTGCGACGGCACCCGCATCCCGGAACAACGAACTGGCGTCCGGGCCGCGGAGCGGGTAGACAGACGCTGTTCCCGCAGGCAGACGGCCTGCGGGCAGAGCGAAGGACAGACTCGGTGCCGCGTACCGCACGTTCCAACCGACCGGCCCCCCTGGCGTTGCTCGCGGCCGTGACGGCCGTCGCAGCCTCCCTCGGCGGGTGCTCCTCGTCGGACGGGAAGGCGGACGCCGCGGCGTCGCCGAGCGGTTCGGGAAGCGCCTCTCCCTCCACGTCGGCCGCGGCATCGGCCCCGGCATCGCCCTCCGCCGCGAACTCCCAGGCCCCGTCGAGCGGCCAGAGCCCGCAGTCGACCCGGACCTGGCCGGACGTCTCGACCGTCATCATGAAGTGGCGGGACCAGCCCCGCGGCGTCGCGGCTCCCGACGCGGAGGCGGTCCACGCGAAGTCGGTCGGCCTGCTGAACGACGCCGAGACCCGCTACGGCTCCGAAAAGGGCTCCAAGTGCTGGCCCGAGCGGCCGACCTCGCTCACCGAACTGTGCACCGGCAACGCCGCCAAGGCCGCCGAGGCCGCGAAGACCTCGTTGTCCCTGATCGCCCACGAGAACCAGGGCTCCTTCGCCACCCTGCGCGCGAACGCCGACAAGGTCGCGAAGGCCGCCGGTTTCTACGAGTCCCGCTCCTGCGGGACCGCGCCCGCCGGGCAGGCCGAGCGCGACGCGTGCTGGGACGCCGGCTGGACCGTCGCCCAGGCCTATCCGCTCCTGCGCGACGGGTTCAACGCCGGCCTCCAGGCCCGCTGACCCGGCGGCGCCGCCGCCTCACGCCTCCGGGCGCACCGCCCTCGGTCCCACGCACCGCGCTCCGAGGGCGCGTACCCGCTCGCGCAGTTCGCGGTCCGCCGTGACCACGACGCACCCGCGGTGCTCCGCGCGCACGGCCCCCGCCAGCTGCACGATCCGGTCGTCGCCGCTCCCGGGCGCCGGGTCCACCCGTACGCCGGGCACGGACTCGACGCCCCGGGCGGCGCCTTCGACCACGAGGACGATCTCCTGGTCCCCGTCCCGCCGGGCCAGCAGGTCGCGCAGCCGCTCGGCGGCCGCGCGCCGGTCGCGCCACCAGCCGTCCGGCACGGACCCGACGACGTTGGCTCCGTCGACGATCAGGACGTCTGCCGCGCTCCCGGTGCCCTCGGCATTCCCCGCGCTCCCTGCGTTCCCTGCGTTCCCTGCGTTCACCGCCCCAGTATGGGCCGACCGCTCAGAAGTCGCCGTAGTTGACCTGCCAGGTCGCCAGGCCCATCCGGCGCCAGATCGCCACCACCCGGTCGCGGTCGTCCAGGGAGACCCGCACCGCGTACCGGCCGCGCACGTGCGCGTTGAACAGCTCCGCCTTGACGATGTCGTCGCGGCGCGTGTCGCCCGCCGCGCGCATCCACAGCTCGTCGTACGGGACTTCGTGCTCCCGCAGCCAGGCCTCGGTCGGCTCCCGGTGCTCCTCGCCCCGCCCGGACAGCAGCACGATGGTGTCGCCGTCGGCGCGCCGGAAGGAGTCGAGGGCGTCGCGCACCGGCCTGTTGAGGAGGTCGATCCCGCAGCGCGAGAAGTCGTACGGGTTGCGGTCGCCGGTCAGCGCGAGGGTGCCGTCGATATCGCACATGACGGCCCCGGGCAGCGCCGGGTCGGCGACGTACGGGGAGACGTCCGGCTGGTCGTTGAGCCAGTCCGCGGTGAGCCGCCAGCCGCCCTTGCGCGCCTTGGCGTGCTTGTCCGCGAGTATCCGGATGATCTCCTCGCCGACCTGTCGCTCGCGCGCGGCGTCGCGGCGCAGGCACTCCTCCACGGGCACGTCGGTGAAGTCGTGCACGACGAAGGTGGCCCGCCCCGCGACGGCCGCCTTGAGCCGCTTGGGGATGTGGGAGGTCAGGTGCGTGTTGTCGACGACCACGTGGAAGCCGCCGTCGACGGCCGCGCTGACGGCCGCGTCCTGGATGTCCAGCACGGTCTGCTCGTGCTTGTACGAGCGCCCGCGCTCGGGGTCCGGCACGTCGAGCATGGACCGCAGGTCGTCGAGGTTGACGCGGCGCATCCGGCCGCCGGACGCCGCCTGGAGGGCGCGCGCGGCGGTCGTCTTCCCGGAGGCCGGCAGACCCGTCATGACGTGGACCACCGGCAGTGCGGGGGTCTCGGCCGCCGGCTCGGGGGCCTGGGTTTCGGGGACTTCGGACACGCTCAGTTCTCCTCGTCGTTCGTGAAGGGGTCGGACGCCTCGGGCCGCACCTGCCGCCAGCTGACGAGCTCGGTCGACTTGCCGTCCAGGCGCTGGAACAGCGCGCCGCGGATGCCGCTGTCGCGCAGCGACCGGGCGGCGCGCGCGAACGCGCCGCGGTCCGCGGCCAGGTGGGCGAGCGAGGCGTGGGCCTCGTCGATGGCGCGCTCGCGGAGCGCGGCCCGCTCCTCCAGGCCCTCGATCACCGAGCGCACCCACTGGTCGAACTCGTCGGGCACCTGCTCCAGCAGCGCGTCGAGCGGCTTGCCGCCGTAGGCCTCGATGTCGGCGACCGTGCAGTTCAGGCCCTGGGCCAGCTGCTTGGCCGGCAGGCCGGCGAACCGCTGGATGCCGTGGCCGCGCCAGATGTCCCGCTCGGTCACGCCGGTGAGCAGCTTGTGGAGCCGTACGTACTCGGCGATCTTGGCCTTGGCGCGGACGCCCGAGGCGAAGCGCAGCACGAAGCCCTCCGCGTCGGTGCCGGTCGCACCGGCGCCGCCGGGCAGCGTGCTGGAGGCGGTCAGCGCGAGCAGTTCGTCGAGCGGCATCGCGGGCCACGTGGTGACGACGGAGCCGATGTCCCGCCAGTGGACCGCGGCTTCGGCGAGCGGCACCTCGGTGCCGTCCGCCCCGTAGGCGGCGAGCAGGACGAGGTCGCGGCGCTCGCCGTAGTCGACGACGATGCGGTTCTGCGGGTACAGGATCTCCGCGAGGTAGGTGGTGCCGGGGACCAGCAAGGAGGTGTCCCGGCCGTCGAGGCGGCGCTGGGCCCAGGTGGCCTGGGTGCTGGTGAAGGAACCCTTGGACGCGACGCGCCACTTCCCCGCGTAGTGGAAGAGCACCCCGAGACTGCCGTCGACCTTGTCGTACACCTCGAACGGCTCGTCCGGCAGGGCGGGCGCGTACGGCTGGCCGGACTCGTGCTCGCCGACGTTGAAGAACTTGGGCAGCGGCAGCGCGATGACGGCGCCGGTGTCGTCGTCGGCGACGAGGCCGCGGCAGCGCGTGGTGACCTGGTTCCAGACCCGCTCGTACTGGGCGGTCCGGGTGTAGGTGTAAATGGACAGCGGCAGCTCGGGGTGTGCCTTGCGGGTCACGTATCCGGCGTCGATGGCCTCGGTCAGCGCCTGCGCGGGCATCAGGTCGTGCAGAGTCAGGCGGTCCTGGCTCATGGGGTTCCTCCCGGTTCGAGATGCCTCATTCTCGGGGGCGGAAGGGCCCGGCCGAAACCGAATATTCGCTGGTTAGCGGGGGTCCGCGGCACGGCTTCGGCCTTCGCCGCCCAGCCGGTTGATGTCGGCCGCCCGCAGGATCCGCCGGGTGTCCGCGCCGCCGGGGCCGGCGGCGGCGACCGCGATCATGGCGCGGCCCAGTGCCCGGGTGGTGGTGACGAGGTCGGGCGCGACGCGCCCAAGGATCGGGAAGAGGGGCGCGGTGACGGCGTAGGCGGCGCGGTAGAGCGGGGTCTTGGAGGGCGTGCCGCGGTCCGGCCGGACGATCCCCGGGCGGAACATGTAGGCGTCGAAGGGGAGTTTGAGCAGATCGTTCTCGGTCTCCCCCTTGACCCGGGCCCACATGGAGCGGCCCTGCTCGGTGCTGTCCGTGCCCTCGCCCGAGACGTAGGCGAAGGTCAGCCCGGGGTTGGCCCCGGCCAGGGTGCGGGCCGCCCGGAGCGTCAGGTCGTAGGTGATCCGGCGGTACTCCTCCTCCTTCATCCGGAAGGAGGAGATCCCGAGGCAGAAGAAGCACGCGTCGTACGCGGCGAGGTCCAGGCCGGGCGCCGACAGGTCGGTCGGGTCGGCCTGGACGAGCTCGCGCAGCTTGGGGTGGGTGACGGCCAGGGGGGTGCGGCCGACGGCCAGGACGCTTTCCACCGAGTCGTCGCGCAGGCATTCGCGCAGCACGCCCCGGCCGATCATTCCGGTCGCGCCGAAGAGGATGACGTTCACGTCGCCCACCCTATGCGGGCGTGCCCGCGCTCAGTGGGAGACGCAGAGCTCGTTGCCCTCGGGGTCGGTGAGGGTGGTCCAGGCGAAGGGGCCCTGGCGGCCGTCGTGCCGGTGCTCGGCCCCCTTGGCGAGGAGCCGCTCGACGAGGGCCGCGGGGTCGTCCTCGCCGGTGCGGATGTCGAGGTGGACGCGGTTCTTGACGGTCTTGGGCTCCTCGATCAGCTGGAAGAGGACCCGGGGCGCCCGCTCGAGGCCTTCGGGATGGCGGATGGCCCCGCCCGCCTTCCAGACGAGGACGCCCCGGTGCGTGGTGGTGTCCTCCTCGCTCGCGTGCCCGGCGGCGATCAGGCCGCGAATGAACTTCTCGTCACTGGGCTCGACTTCCCATCCGAGGGCCTCGGCCCACCAGTCTGCGAGGGCGTGCGGGTGTGCGGAGTCGACGGTCACTTGGAATGTGTAGGCCATGGCGGGACCCTATCGCCGGGGTCTGACAGCGGCCCGGTGGCGCCGCGATCGGGCCGGGCCGGGCCCCCGGCCGGCTAGTGCTGTGACCGGAAAGGTTCGCCGGGTCGCGGTGTTCGGTGCGGTGCATCTCCCCCAGCTACCGCTGGGAGGGGCCCCCGGGCGGAGGAGCACGCCTCGTACTGGACGTACCGGTGTGGTCCGACAACGCGGCGAGGTGCCGCGCCGGGCGCCGCGACCCGGTGGACCTTTCCGGTCACAGCACTAGTGCGTGCCGGGCGTCGCGACGCCGCGGAGATCCACCAGACACCCCCTGAAGGGCGCGGGTCGCTCCTTCGCCCGTGCGCCCGGGGCCGCTACCGTTCCCCGGGGGCGAAGACACTGTGCAAGGGACCCCCATGACCTCCACCGGGCGGCGGCGCGGGATCCTGCGGCCGCTGGCGGCGCTCCTGTTCCCGCCGGGCCCGGACGGCTCCGAGTCCGTCCACGGGGTGCTGCCGCCGCTGCTGATCGTCCTCACCTTCGTCAGCGGTGTGGTCGACGCGGTGAGCTACTTGGGGCTCGGCCACGTCTTCGTCGCCAACATGACGGGCAACGTCGTCTTCCTCGGCTTCGCGCTCGCCGGCGACCGGTCGCTGTCCGCCCCGGACTCCTTGCTGGCCGTCGGCGCCTTCCTGACCGGCGCGCTGGCCGCGGGCCGGCTGCGGCCGGCCAGCGGGGCCGGCCGGATGTTCGCGCCGCTGGTCGCCGCGCAGACCGTACTGGTGGGCGGGGCGCTCGCCCTGACGGCGGCCGGCGCGGGGCCACCGCCCGTCATCGCCCTGCTCGCGCTGGGCATGGGCCTGCAGAACGCCGTGGTGCACCGGATCGCGGTGCCCGACCTGACCACCACCGTGGTCACCCGGGCGCTGACCGGGCTGGCGGCCGACCGGTGGGGGCCCGCCTCCCTGCGCCGCCTCGTGACGGTCGCGGCCCTGCTGCTGGGGGCGCTGGCCGGGGGTCTGCTGACCCTGCGTCACGGATCGGTGTGGGCGCTCGCCTCGGCCGTGGGCCTGCTGGTCTGCGTGGTCCCTGTCGCTTATCACTATCTGATGACGCCGACGCTCAACCCGTGTGAGGCCGCGATGCAGGCGCTGACCCTGGACCACCTCTCCGGCGGCCGGATGATGCTCGGCCTCGGCCTGTCCGGCCCCCAGGTCGTCGAGGGCTGGTACGGGCGCCCCTTCCCCTCCAGCCCGCTGACGGCGACCCGCGAGTACGTGGACGTCATCCGCCAGGTGCTGCGCCGCGAGGCCCCCGTCGCGCTGGACGGCCGCTTCCACAGCCACCCGTACCGGGGCGCCGACGGCACCGGCATCGGCAAGCCGCTCAAGCCCATCACCCACCCGCTGCGCGCGGACCTGCCGGTCCTGCTCGGCGCGGAAGGCCCCAAGAACATCGCCCAGACCACCCGCATCGCGGACGGCTGGCTCCCCCTGTACTGGTCGCCGACCCGCACCGACGTCTACCAGGCCTCGCTGGCCGACCTCCCCGAGGGGTTCATGATCGCCCCGATGGCGCGGGCCAAGGTCTGCGACGACGTCACCGAGGGGCTGCTCCCGGTGAAGGCGATGCTCGGCTTCTACATCGGCGGCATGGGGCACGCGGCCCGCAACTTCCACGCCGACCTGATGGGGCGGATGGGCTACGAGGAGGAGGCGCACCGGATCCAGGAGCTGTTCCTCGCCGGGCGCAAGGAGGAGGCGGTCATGGCCGTCCCGGACGCCTTCGCCGACGAGATCTCCCTGGTCGGCCCCCGGGAGCGGATCGCGGAACGCCTCGAACTGTGGCGCAAGGGCCCGGTCACCGACCTGCTCGTGACGGCACCGGACCCGCACACGCTGCGGGTGCTGGCGGAGCTGAACAGCTAGTGCTGTGACCTGCGCCGGCCGGGCCCTAGGGGATCTCGGGGCCCGGGCCCGGCTCCGGCTCCGGGTCCGGCTCCGGGTCCGCCTGCGGGAGGGCGGCGGCCAGCTCGCGCAGGTCCAGCGGCATCACGGCGATCTCGATGCTGCCGGTGCCGGTGCCGGCGGTGCCGGGCTCCGCGTACGCGCAGGTCACGATCCGCGAGCCGGGGTTGATGGAAATGCCCTCCTTCACGGAGGGCACCCGCACGGCCGTGGACCGGCCGTCGGCGAGGAGCACGGGCTCGCCCCGGCGGGGCACCCAGCGGACCGCGCCCGGGTCCGCGTACACCCTGCCCATGCGCCAGCGGCCCCGGCCGGCGGGCTGCCGGGCCATGCAGGGGATGCCGGCGACGGGCCCGGCGGCCTGGCGCCGGCGCTGCTTGCGGCGGACCAGCCAGCCGGTTCCGGCGGCCGCGCCGGCGAGGAACACGTACTCGATCACCGGTCCATTGAAACAGGCCGGACCGGTGATCCGGCCCGGCCAGTCTCCGGGGGTGCGGGGTCAGCCCGTCAGCTGGCCCGCGCTCGGGATCTTGTCCGTCACCGTGGCTCCGGCGCTCTTCCCGGCGTCCTTGACGCCGTTGATGATGTCCTCGAAGGCGCCGATGTCGGAGTCCCCGGCCTGGCCCTTGCGCAGCTTGGAGCCGAGGCCCTTGAGGGAGTCGATGCCCGCCGTCAGCGGGCCCACGGCCTTCGACAGCAGCGGGTCGCCCTTGGCGTTCTCGCTCGCGGCCTTCAGCCGGTTGTAGGCGAAGGCGCCCGCGAGGCCCGCCTTGACGAGCGCGAAGGTGCGGCCCTTGGTGCCCTTCTTGAACTTGCCCGCGCGGTACGGCTTGATGATCCACTGGTACGTGGCGCCGGCCGCGAGTCCGGCGTTGGCCACGAAGCGCGCCTTGGCGAACTTCTGCTTCTCCGCCTCGGTGCTGGGCGAGGGCGAGGCGGCGGCCGCCTCCGCGTCCTCGGCCGAGGCGGCGGCGTCGGCCTCGGCGAACGCGGCCATGGCCACCGAGATCTCGTCGCTCTGGCCGGCGGCGGCGTCGTTGCCGCCGCCCGAGCCGCAGGCGGTGGCCCCGCCGAGCAGTGCGCAGGACAGCAGCACCGCGGTGAGGCCGCGACGGAATCGGACGGTTCGGGTGGGTACGGACACGGGTTGCCTCCGGGGACTCAGGGGTCTCCCGCAGCCTCACCCCGGGCGCACGGCTGCGCCACCTGGGGGATCCGTTCGGGTTTACCGGGCCCGGAATCGGCAACACGCGGACCATGCCCACACATACGCGAGTGCACACCAGAGGAAGCAGCCAGGCGGGCCGCGCCGTCGCGGTCGTGGCGGACGTCATGGCCTTCGTGATCGGCCTGTGGATCCTGCTGTACCTGCTGGACGCCAACCAGGGGAACGCCCTGGTGGACTTCATCCACGACGCGGCGACCTGGCTGGCCGGCTGGTCCTACGACCTGTTCACCTTCGACCGCGAATGGATCCAGGTGGTCGTCGGCTACGGCATCGCGGCCGTCGCCTACCTGGTCGTCGGCCACGCCATCGCGGGCCGCCTGTACCGCCGCTGACGCCCGCTCATCGGCGCACACCCGCGGCCGCGGCCGCCCGTCACCACCGAACTTCCGTCACCGCCGCACGCCCGTCGCTCGTCCCCCGGCCGGGCCGGGGGACGGGCGGTCACCGGTCTCAGGCGCAGCAGTCCGGCTCCAGGCCGGCCGGCAGGGTCAGCCCGCCGAAGACGACGCCCGTGGCCTCGTCCCCGCCCAGCGCGGCGACCGCGAGGAGCAGCGAGCCCGCCGTCCACGTCGTCTGCTCGACGGGCCAGACCGCCCGGTCCTTGAAGACGTAACCGGTCCAGTACATGCCGTTCTCGGCCCGCAGGTGCCCGACGGAGCGCAGGATCTCCAGCGCCCGGTCGGACTCCCCCGTCGCCCAGAGCGCGAGCGCGAGCTCGCAGGATTCCCCGCCCGTCACCCAGGGGTTGGGCAGCACGCAGCGCACGCCCAGGTCCGGGACGACGAACTCGTCCCACCGCTCCTCGATGCGCGCCTTGGCCTGCGCGCCGGTGAGCGCGCCGCCCAGGACCGGGTAGTACCAGTCCATGGAGTAGTGGGACTTGTCGAGGAACCGCTCCGGGTGGCGGCGTATCGCGTGTCCGAGGGCGCCCGCGGCCAGCTCCCAGTCCGGCTGCGGCTCGCCCCGGTGCTCGGCGATGGCCAGCGCGCAGCGCAGCGCCTGGTGGATGGAGGAGGACCCGGTCAGCAGGGCGTCGCGGACGTCCTCGCCGGACGGCTCGCGCTTCCAGCCGATCTCGCCGCCGGGCTGCTGGAGCCGCAGGACGAACTCCACGGCCGCGTACACGGCCGGCCACATGCGGTCGAGGAAGGCGTCGTCCCCGGTGGACAGGTGGTGGTGCCAGGCGCCGACGGCTATGTACGCGACGAAGTTCGTCTCCCGGCTCGCGTCCTGCGGCGCGTGGGTGTCGACCCCGTCCTCGCGGTCCGCGTAGGCGGCGAACCAGGAGCCGTCCTCGTTCTGGTGGCGCGCGAGCCAGTCGTACGCACGCTCCGCGGCCTCGTGCTCGCCCGCCGCGTCCAGCGCCATGGCGGCCTCGGTGTGGTCCCACGGGTCGAGGTGGTGGCCGCGGAACCACGGGATCGCCCCGTCCGCGCGCTGCGCGGCGAGGATCCCGGCGACCGTGGCGGCGGCCTGATCGGCGGTCAGCACGCCGTCCAGGACGAGGTGCTCGGGTGCGGTGCGCCCGGGCGAGCTCACTTCTCGGCGCCCGCGGCCGCGCCCACGGGCAGGTGCGGCTTGGTCGCGTAGGCGACGAAGCTCTTGCCGATGACCGGGTTGAGGGCCTGCTCCGCCAGCCGCGTGGCCAGCGGCTTCTTCATGATGTCCCAGACCAGGAGCTTGTGGTACGCCTTGACGGGCAGGACCTTGTCGTTGTCGACGCCGAAGGCGCACTTGAGCCACCAGTACGGCGAGTGCAGGCCGTGCGCGTGGTGCGTGCCGTACGGCTTGAGGCCGGCGGCCTCCATCTTGCCGAGCAGCTCGTCGCCCTTGTAGATGCGGATGTGGCCGCCCTCGACCTCGTGGTAGGCGTCGGAGAGCGCCCAGCAGATCTTCTCGGGTCCGTAGCGCGGCACGGTGATGGCGATGCGTCCGCCGGGCTTCAGGACGCGGACCATCTCGGCGAGGACGCCCTTGTCGTCGGGGATGTGCTCCATCACCTCGGAGATGATGACGACGTCGAAGGAGTCGTCGGGGAAGGGCAGGGCGAGGGCGTCGCCCTCCATCGCGGTGGCGGTGGCGCCGGCCGGGGCCTCGCCGGCCTCCTTCATCGCGGCGAACCACTTGGCGACCTCGCGGATCTCCTCGCCGTTGCGGTCGAGGGCGACCACCTGGGCGCCTCGCCGGTAGCACTCGAAGGCGTGCCGGCCTGCGCCGCAGCCCAGATCGAGTACGCGGTCGCCTGCGGCGAGCGGGAACCGGGAGAAATCGACGGTCAGCACGTGGTCCTGCCTTCGCGGTCGCGGGGGTGAGAGGGGAACTGCATCGGACGGAAGGTGAAGGTCACCGGGTGCCGCGGCCACGGGAGTCGGCCGAGGCCTTCGCGGCCCGCTCCATGGCGGCGCGGTAGTGCACGACGGTGCCCTCGGCGGCCTTGGCCCAGGTGAAGCGGGCCAGCACGCGCTCGCGGCCGGCGGCGCCGAGTCCGGCGCGCAGCTCGGGGTCGCCGAGCAGCCGGGCGAGGGCCGTGGCCAGCGCGCCCGCGTCGCCGGGCGGGACCGCGAGGCAGGTCTCGCCGTCGGGGCCCGTGACCTCGGGGATCGCGCCGCCGGTGGTGGCGACCAGCGGGGTGCCGGTGGCCATGGCCTCGGCGGCCGGGAGCGAGAAGCCCTCGTAGAGGGAGGGGACGCAGGCGACCTGCGCGCTGCGCACGAGGTCGACGAGTTCGGCGTCGGTGATGCCCTTGACGAATCGGACGGCGTCCTGGAGCCCGTACGTCTCGATGGCGCGGGCGACCGGGCCCTTCTCGGCGCGCTTGCCGACGACGACGAGGTGGGCGTCGGGCTGTTCGGTACGGAGCTTCGCGAGCGCCTCGACGAGGTGGACGAGCCCCTTGAGCGGGACGTCGGCGCTGGAGGTCGTCACGATCCGCCCGGGCACCTCGGCCACGGAGGCGTCGGGCGACCACAGGTCGGTGTCGGCGCCGATGTGGACGACGTGGATGCGCTCGCCCTGGACGCCGAGGTGGTCGGCGATCTCCTGCTTGGAGGAGCCGGAGACGGTGAGGACGGAGGACAGGCGGCGGGCGACGCGGCCCTGCATGCGCGTGAATCCGTACCAACGCCGCACGGAGGCGCGCTTCTTGCGGTCCTTGGCGGCGGCCAGGTCCAGTTCGCGGTCGACGGTGATGGGGTGGTGGATGGTGGTGACCAACGGAGCGCCCAGCTCGCCCAACAGCCCGTACCCGAGGGTCTGGTTGTCGTGGATGACGTCGAACTCGCCCGCGCGGGCGGCCAGGTGGCGGCGGGCGCGCAGCGAGAAGGTCAGCGGTTCGGGAAACCCGCCGGTCCACATGGTGGCGACCTCGACGGCGTCGATCCAGTCCCGGTACTCGCCGCGCTTGGGCGTCCGGAACGGGTCGGGGCTGCGGTAGAGGTCGAGGCTCGGGAGCTCGGTGAGCGTGGCGCCGGTGTCGAGGACCGGGTAGGGCTGCGCGCCGATCACCTCGACGGAGTGGCCCAGCTTCACGAGCTCGCGCGAGAGGTGCCGGACGTAGACGCCCTGGCCACCGCAGAACGGGTTCCCCTTATAGGTGAGGAGCGCGATCCGCAACGGACGGCTGCCGTCGGCGGGTGAACCCGTGAAAGGGCTCGTCACCATGGCCTCAGCGGTCACTCTCGGCCCCCTTCTCCCTGCACTTTCGCCGGAGCGTAACCGCTCGGATAATGTAGAACAAGTTTCAGACTTGATCCGTTGAAGACCATTGAATCTACCGGCCGGAAACCACACCGTAAGAGGGGTGGCAGGTGATTCGCGCCACGGCTCGGGCGCCTGCCATGCTGGCGCGCAGCAGCCCCCGCACCACCCCACCCGCACGAACAGGGAACGCCTTGGAACGGGACAGATGACAGCGGAAGCGAAGGCCGTGACCCCAGCCGTCACCACACCGGCGTCCCCGCCCTTGACGGAGCGTCAGGAGGCGCGGCGCAGGCGGATCCTGCACGCCAGCGCGCAGCTGGCCAGCCGGGGCGGCTTCGACGCCGTGCAGATGCGGGAGGTCGCGGAGTCCTCCAGCGTCGCGCTGGGCACCCTCTACCGCTACTTCCCCTCCAAGGTGCACCTGCTCGTCGCCACCATGCAGGACCAGCTCCAGCACATGCACACGACGCTGCGCAAGCGCCCGCCGGCCGGGGACGAGCCCGCGGCGCGGGTCGCCGAGACCCTGATGCGCGCCTTCCGCGCGCTCCAGCGGGAGCCGCACCTCGCGGACGCGATGGTGCGCGCGCTGACGTTCGCGGACCGCAGCGTGAGCCCCGAGGTGGACACGGTGTCCCGGCTGACGACGGCGATCATCCTGGACGCGATGGGCCTGGACGCCCCGCCGACGGCGGAGCAGCTCTCCGCGGTCCGGGTGATCGAGCACACCTGGCACTCGGCGCTGATCACCTGGCTGTCGGGCCGGGCCTCGATCGCCCAGGTGAAGATCGACATCGAGACGGTCTGCCGCCTGATCGACCTCACGGCCCCGGAGGCGCAGCCGTCGGCGACGCCCCCGGCGGAACCGAAAAAGGCCTGATCCCGCCGTATCGCACGTTCCACTCCGTGGAACGGGGCCGGCGCGGGGCTACTGCCCGGGGTCGTCCTTGAAGGCCTCTTCCATCTCCGCCTCCGTGAAGCGGCCCTCGCACGCCTGGTCCGTCGCCATGAAGGACAGCATGTCGGGCATGCCCAGGCCGGAGCCCTTGCCGGCGGAGAAGTCGTAGCGGCGGGCGAACAGCGTCCAGCCCTGCTTGGTCAGCGGCGTATGGGTGAGCATGTCGTGCTGCATGCGCTCGCCGCGCTCCCAGCCGCGCTGTTCCAGCCCCGTGATCGTGGCCTCGTACGCCTTCACGGTGTCGGGCAGCCGCTCCATCGTCTGCCAGGGGGCCACGCAGGCCAGCATCGCCGCCCTGCGCTTCTCCTTGTCCGTGGCCGGCTCCCCCGCGGACGGGGACACGATGTCGGACGGGTCGGGCTCGGCCAGCCCGGCCGCCGCCGTGGCCGCGGCGATGTCGGCCGCGGCCTGCTCCCTGCCGAAGGGGCCAGCGGGCGCGGCGGAGCCGGTCGGCGCCTTCGCCCCCGGCGACGCCGGCGGCGAGGCCGGCGGCGAGGCCGGCGGCGAGGCCGGCGGCGAGGCCGGCGGCGAGGCGGACTCCGCCGCGGGCGGGGCGCCCGCGGGGGCTCCGCTCTCGCACCCCGTCACCAGCAGCGCCCCGAGCACCGCTCCCGCCAACCGAACGCTCCTGCGCATACCGCTCGTTCCCCACCCTCACCACGCCGCCCGGTCACGTGCGCCGGGCGGTCGTGGCAGGAGTCTCACACACCCGCACGTGCGGGCCGACACCGGCCGACACCGGCCGAATCCGGCCCCGCCGGCGTGCGAGGCGCAGGGGTTTCGAGGCCCAGGGGTCCGGGAGCCGGTCCCCGCCACCTCACTCCTCCGGCGGGAACACCGCCTCGCCGCTGCCCAGCATCGTGATCATGATGGCTTCGACCGGGCAGCCCTCGGCCGCCGTGAGGACCGGCTCGTTCGCGTCCGTCTCCGCCGCCCGCGGGTGGGACTGGCGCGCCGTGTCGAGGGCGAAGCCGTCCGGGGCGTGGTTCACGCACATCCCCGAGCCGATGCAGACCCCCCGGTCCACCTCGACGTGCCACCGGTCACCCATCAGGCGCCGGCCGCGGGCGGTTCGTACCCGGCCGGGAGGTGGATCATCTTGTGCTCCAGGTACTCGCTCAGCCCCTCCGGGCCGAACTCCCGCCCGACGCCGCTGTTCTTGTAGCCGCCGAACGGGCCGAGCATGTCGAGGCTGAAGGTGTTCACGTTGAAGGTGCCGGTGCGCACCTGGCGCGCGAAGTCGACGCCGTGCTCGACGTCCCCGGTCCAGACGCTGCCGCTCAGCCCGAACTCCGAGTCGTTGGCGATCCGCAGGGCCTCCTGCTCGTCCCCGTACGGGATCAGGCAGACGACCGGGCCGAAGATCTCCTCGCGGGCGATCCGCATCGAGTTGTCGACGTCTCCGAAGAGGGTCGGCTCCACGTACCAGCCCTGGTCCAGGCCCGCCGGGCGGCCGCCGCCGGAGAGGACCTTGGCGCCCTCCTCCTGGCCGATCCGGATGAAGTCGAGGGAGCGCTGCTGCTGCCGCTTGGCGACCAGCGGGCCGAGCTGCGTCGCGGGGTCCATCGGGTCGCCGACGACCAGCGCCCCGGCCGCGGCGGCCAGCGCCTCGGCGATCTCCGCGTAGCGGCTGCGCGGGGCCAGGACGCGGGTCTGGGCCACGCACGCCTGGCCGTTGTTCATCCAGGCGGCCGGGACGATGCCCGCGATGGCGGTGTCCAGGTCGGCGTCCGGGAGGACGACGGCGGCGGACTTGCCGCCCAGTTCGAGGGTGACGCGGGTGAGGTTGCGCGAGGCGACCTCCATGACGCGCCGGCCGGCTCCGACGGAGCCGGTGAAGGCGACCTTGTCGACGCCGGGGTGGCCGACCAGGTACTCGCTGACCTCGCGGTCGGCGGGCAGGATCGACAGCACGCCCTCGGGCAGCCCGGCCTCGCGGGCGATGTCGGCGAGGATGTAGGAGTCGAGGACCGCCTCGGGCGACGGCTTGAGGATGACCGTGCAGCCGGTCAGCAGCGCGGGCGCCAGTTTGGCGGCGGCGACGAACTGCGGGACGTTCCACGGGATGACGGCGGCGACGACGCCGACCGCCTCGCGCCGGACGAGGATGTTGCCGAGGGCGCCCTTGCGGTACTCCTCGTACGGGTAGGAGCGGGCGACGGTGATCGCGGCGTCGTAGACCATCATCGGGCCGAGCGCCTGGGCGAGGATGCTCCAGGAGTACGGGGACCCGTTCTGGGAGCTGATCGAGGCGGCGATCTCCTCGTGGCGGACGGCTATCGCGTCCTTGATGCGGGTGACGACGGCGATCCGCTCCTCGAGCGAGGTGCGCGGCCACGGGCCTTCGTCGAAGGCCTTGCGGGCGACGGCCACGGCCCGGTCCACGTCCGCCTTCGAGGCGTGCGGGACGCTGCCGATGACCTGCTCGGTGTGGGGGGAGACGACCTGGATCGTCTCGGAGCCCAGCGGATCCGTCCACTCCCCGCCGATGAGCAGTTGTCCGTGTTCCACGAGCTCGGTCATGGCTGATGCCTCCTGCGGCTTGGCGTTCCAGAACTGATACCAGTTCTAGTTCTAGGAGTCCACGGCCCTGACCGAACCGCGTGGTTCGACACTCCGAAGATCGAACGACTAGTCAGGAAGCCCTGAAGGTGGTCGACTTGGGCGACCATTGCAACACGTTCTCGTTGGCACGGTCTTGTCGGCACGGCCCCGTTGGCACGGCCCAGTCGGCACGGACCTGTCGGCACGGCCTCGTTGGCACGGCCTCCTCGGCACGGCCTCGTGAGAGTGGAGCCCTTCATGGCAGAGGACACGGCACAGGCCGACGCGCCCCGCGTCGACGGCCCCCACGTCACCGACCACGGCGGCGGCGTGTGGGCCGTCAAGGTGCCCATCCCCGACAACCCGCTCGGCCACACCCTCGTCCACGTCCTCGACACCGACCGCGGCCCGGTCCTCATCGACACCGGCTGGGACGACCCCGAGTCCTGGGACACCCTCGTCGCCGGCCTCGGCGCCCTGTCCATCGCCGTCGCGGACGTCCACGGCGTGGTCATCACCCACCACCACCCCGACCACCACGGCCTGTCCGGCCAGGTCCGCGAGGCCTCCGGCGCCTGGATCGCCATGCACGCCGCCGACACCGAGATCGTCGTGCGGACCCGGTCCTCCGAACCCGGCGTCTGGTTCGACTACATGAGCGAGAAGCTGGCCACCGCCGGAGCCCCCGAGGAGCACATCGCCCCGCTGCGCGCCGCCCGCGCGAGCGGCCGCACGCACACCCTGCCCGGGCTGTCGGCCGCCGTCCCCGACCGGGAGATCGTCCCCGGCGAGCTGCTGCCGCTGGCCGGCCGCCGGCTGCGGGCCATCTGGACCCCGGGGCACACCCCCGGCCACGTCTGCCTGCACCTGGAGGAGAAGCACCCGGCGAACCTGCCCGGCAACGGCCGCCTCTTCTCCGGCGACCACCTGCTGCCCGGGATCTCCCCGCACATCGGCCTCTACGAGGACCCCTCCTCCGAGCGGGCCACCGACCCCCTCGGCGACTACCTCGACTCCCTCGAACGCATCGGCCGCCTCCAGCCGGCCGAGGTGCTCCCGGCCCACCAGTACGCCTTCACCGACGCGCAGGGCCGCGTGCGGGAACTCCTGGACCACCACGAGGATCGGCTGACCGGGCTGTGGGAGCTGCTCGCCGAGCCGCTGACCCCGTGGGGGCTGGCCGAGCGGATGGAGTGGAACCGGCCCTGGGAGCAGATCCCGTACGGCTCCCGCAACATCGCCGTCTCGGAAGCGGAAGCCCACCTGCGCAGGCTCGTGAAGCAGGGCCGCGCGGAGGCGGTGCCGGGCAGCGCCCCGGTCTCCTACCGCGCCCTGTAAGGGGCTCTGCCAGGCGGCGCCACCAGGCCCGCGGGCTACGGGCCGGTAGAGTACGGGCGTCGTCCACACTTCCGTACGGGGGGAAGCCGGTGCAATTCCGGCGCTGACCCGCAACCGTGACCCTCCCCCGGCACCGCCGGGGCGGGGAGCCGGACTGCCCCGTACCGGAGGTGCGCGGCTCGTGCCGCCGGGCCTTCCGGCGGCCGGCACCGTCGAGGTAAACGGAGCCGGAGCCCGGTGCCAGCCCCCGCTGTGCTGCCTGTCTCCGGGTCCCCAGCACGAGAGGCACCCGCCCCGCCATGAACGTCCGCCGCAGCGCCGCCGCGCTCGCCGCCTCCGCCGTGCTCTGCGTGGCCGCCGCCCCCGCGGCATTCGCCGACGTCGCCACGCCCTCGCCGGTGCCCGCCATCCCCTCCGGCCTCTTCGGCAAGAACGACCCGACGTACGACGGGGTGTGGCGCCAGTCGTTCGCGCTCCTCGCGCAGCACACGGCCGGTCTCAAGCCCTCCGCGCAGGCCGTCGACTGGCTCGTCGGCCAGCAGTGCGCCGACGGCTCCTTCCCCGCCTTCCGCCCCGACACCGCCAAGGCCTGCGACGCCTCGGCGTTCATCGACTCCAACGCCGCCTCGGTCGCCGTGCAGGCACTGGCCGCGGTCGGCGGCCACACCGACACGGTGAAGAAGACGGTCGGCTGGCTGAAGTCCGTCCAGAACGAGGACGGCGGCTGGAGCAGCAACCCCGGCGGCCCCATGGACGGCGGTACGGACTCCAACTCGACCGCCCTCGTGATCCGGGCCCTGGAGGCGGCCGGCGAGAAGCCGGCCGAGGTCAAGTCGAAGGCGGGCAAGTCTCCGTACGAGGCCCTCCTCACCTTCCAGCTGGGCTGCTCGGCCGAGCCGGCCGCCGACCGGGGCGCCTTCGCGTTCCAGCCGGCCGGCGGCAAGCTGTCCGCCAGCGCCGACGCGACGGCCGCCGCCGTCCTGGCCGGACTCGGCACGGGCCCGGTCGTCACCCCTTCCGCCACGGACACCCCCGCGGCCCCGCTGACCTGCCCGGCGACCGCCGGTGACGCGGCGGCGGCGGCCCGGGGCGGCGCCGGTTACCTGGCGGAGGTCCTGAAGAAGGACGGCCACCTCACCGCCCTCACCCCCGGTGCCGACCAGTCGACCGCGGACACCGGCAACACCGCCGACGCGGTGATCGCCCTGGCCGCGGCCGGGCACAAGCAGTCGGCGGCGGGCGCGCTGGAGTGGCTGAAGGGCAACTCGGCCGAGTGGGCCAAGGGCAACCCGGCCGGCCTCGCCACCCTGGTCCTGGCCGCGCACGCGACGGGCACCGACCCGAAGTCCTTCGGCGGCACCGACCTGGTCGCGGCACTGAACGCCACGGGCCCGGCGCCGGAGCAGGCGGCGGGCAAGAAGGAAGAGAAGGAAGACGAGAAGGACTCCGGCGGCAGCAACGTCTGGTGGATGGTCCTCGCGGGTGCGGCGGCCGGCATGGGCGTCGGCATCGTGCTGAGCGGCCGCCGGAAGCGGAACCAGCTCTGATGCGCGGCAGCCGCCTGACCCTGCCCTCGCTCGTCGTCGGCATCGTCCTGACCCTGCTGGCCGCGTCCCCCGCCCTGGCCTCGACCTACCGCTACTGGTCGTTCTGGGACGGCGCGGGCGGAACGTGGGCGTACGCCACCCAGGGCCCCTCGTCGGCACGCCCGGCGGACGGCTCCGTGCAGGGCTTCCACTACGTGGTGAGCAAGGACGCGGCCGACCAGGCCGCCCCGCCGCGCGCGGACGCCGATTTCGCGGCCGTCTGCGCGGGCACCGCCCCGGTGGCGGGCAAGAAGCGGATCGCCCTGGTCATCGACTTCGGCACGGCCGCGGAGGCCCAGGCGGGCGACACCCCGCCGCAGGACGCTCCGCGGACGGCGTGCGCGCAGGTCGGCCCGGACGCCACGGCGGCCGAGGCACTGGCGGAGGTGGCGAAGCCGCTGCGCTACAACAGCGCGGCGCTGCTGTGCGCGGTCTCGGGCTACCCGAAGCAGGGCTGCGGCGAGCCGGTCGCGGACACCGCCCCCGCCCCGGCGAAATCCGGCGACGCGGGTGGCTCCGGCGACTCCGGCGGCGGCCCGTCGGCGGGCCTCCTCGCGGGCATCGCGGCGGTGGCCGCCCTGGGCGCGGCCGCCGTCTGGCAGTCCCGCCGCCGCCGGACCCGATGACCCCGGACCCCGCCGAAGACCGGCCGGAGCCGGCCGGCTCTCCCCGGCCCGACGCGGGGATCCCCGACGCGGGGATGCCTGACGCGGGGATGCCTGACGCGGGGATCCCCGGCTCCGGGCCCGCGGGGGCCGGAAACGGCGGGGCGGACGCCGACGACTCCCGGCCGCCCACCAGGGCCACCCGCACGGGTGGTGCGGGTGGGAACCCGGCCCGGCCGCAGGCCGGGCGCACCGAACACGGCGCGGCACGCACCACCCGCACCCACCACGGAGCCGCACGCGACGTCCCGGCCCCGACCGGGCCGGAGGCCACCGAGCGGGCAACCGGGGGCCCGCGCGTGCCGACGTACAAGAAGGGGGGCAGGCCCTGGCAGGCCCCCGAGTCCACGCGTGCCAACGCCCTGCACGCGGGTGCCTGGTGGATCTGGGCCCTCGGGCTCGCCACCGCCGCCTCCCGCACCACCAACCCGCTGCTCCTCGGGCTGATCATCAGTGTCGCCGGGTACGTCGTCGCCGCGCGCCGCACCGACGCCCCCTGGGCCCGTTCCTACGGCGCCTTCGTCAAGCTCGGCCTCTTCGTCATCGGCCTGCGCCTCCTGTTCTCCATGCTGCTCGGCTCCCCCATCCCCGGCGCGCACACCCTCTTCACCCTCCCCGAGGTCCCGCTGCCCGCCTGGGCCCAGGGCATCCGGATCGGCGGCCGCGTCACCGCCGAGCAGCTGGTCTTCGCCTTCTACGACGGCATGAAGCTGGCCACGCTCCTGATCTGCGTCGGCGCCGCCAATGCCCTCGCCAACCCGGCGCGGCTGCTGAAGTCGCTGCCCGCCGCCCTGTACGAGGTCGGGGTCGCCGTGGTCGTCGCGATGACGTTCGCGCCGAACATGGTCGCGGACGTCGTGCGCCTGCGCACCGCCCGCCGCCTGCGCGGACGCCCCACCGGCGGGGTCCGGGCCGTCCTCCAGATCGGCCTGCCGGTCCTGGAGGGCGCGCTGGAACGCTCCGTCGCCATCGCCGCCTCCATGGACGCCCGCGGCTACGGCCGCACGGCGCGGGTGCCGGCCGCCGTCCGCCACACCACCAACGTCCTCACCCTCGGCGGCCTCCTCGGCATGTGCGCGGGCACGTACGGGCTGCTGGCCGCGGAGGGCGCCGCGTACGGCCTGCCGGTCCTCCTCATCGGCCTCGCCCTGGCCCTCGCGGGCCTCCGCCTCGGCGGGCGCCGCTCCCTGCGGACCCGGTACCGGCCCGACCGGTGGGGGGCGCGGGCCTGGCTCGTCGCCGGGTCGGGCGCGGCGGTCGCGGCGCTGCTGATCCGGGCCGCGTCCCTGGACCCGGAGGGGCTGCGGCCGGGTGTCGTCCCGCTCGTCGCCCCCGGCCTCCCGCTCTGGCCGGCCGCGGCGGTCCTGATCGGCCTGCTCCCCGCCTTCGTGGCACCGGCACCACCCGCAGCACCACCAAAGGAAGCATCAAAGTGATCCGTTTCGACGAGGTGTCGGTGACGTACGAGGGCGCGCCCGCGCCTTCCCTCGTGGACGCGGACTTCACCCTCCCGGAGGGTGAGCTGACCCTCCTGGTCGGGCCGTCGGGCGTCGGCAAGTCCACCCTCCTCGGGGCGGTGTCGGGCCTGGTCCCGCACTTCACGGGCGGGCGGCTGCGGGGCCGGGTCACGGTCGCGGGCCGTGACACCCGTACGCACCGGCCGCGCGAGCTCGCGGACGTGGTCGGCACGGTCGGCCAGGACCCGCGGGCGCACTTCGTGACGGACGTGGTGGAGGACGAGCTCGCCTACGGCATGGAATCGCTGGGCCTGCCGGCGGCGGTCATGCGCCGCCGGGTCGAGGAGACCCTGGACCTGCTGGGCCTGAACGAACTCCGCGACCGCCCCATCGCCACCCTCTCGGGCGGCCAGCAGCAGCGGGTCGCGATCGGCTCGGTCCTGACACCGCACCCCCGGGTCCTGGTCCTGGACGAGCCGACGTCGGCACTGGACCCGGCGGCGGCGGAGGAGGTCCTGGCGGTCCTCCAACGCCTGGTCCACGACCTGGGCACCACGGTCCTGATGGCGGAGCACCGCCTGGAGCGGGTGGTTCAGTACGCCGACCAGGTCCTGCTCCTCCCCTCCCCGGGCAAGCCCGCGATCCTCGGCTCCCCGTCCCAGATCATGGCCGTCTCCCCGGTCCACCCCCCGGTCGTCGCCCTGGGCATGTCCCTTATACACATCTAACGCTGCCCACGATCCTTCTCGGCCTTGCGCAGCCGGCCGAGCTCCGCCCGCAGCCGAACCAGCTCCTCATCCCGGCCTTCGGCCGCCTCGCCGCCAAGGGCGGGCCCGCGGCCGGCCTGCTCGTCGGCCTGCCGCACCCAGCTCCGCAGCGTCTCGCCGGTCACCCCGACATCCGCCGCGACCGCCGAGTACGTACGCCGGCCAACGGCCGCACGCCACAACGCGACCGCGTCGTTCCTGAACTCCTCCGGATACGGAGACCTACGTCCCACCAGGACACCCTTCCTCGGACCCACAAGATCCATTGTCAGAGTGTCCACACCCCAGGGGTCACCTCATCAGGCTCGTGCACCAGCGCGTAGGACCAGCAGCCCATCTCCCGGCACATCGCCTCGGTCGCCGAGAACTTCACCGCGTCCTCCGGGCCGACCCGGTCCGCCGGCCGGACATCGACGACCAGGCCCGAGCCGTCCTCCAGCCGTGCGAAGTAGTCCGGCGTATGCGAGATCCGGCGCGTCGCCCCCGGCCATGTCACCCGGAACGGCTGCGAGGCCAGCCCCACCACCCTCCGGTCGTGATCGAGGAGCATGGCCCGGTCCCGCTCCAGCCACGACTCGAACCCCACCAGCGACTCCGTCGTCGCCGCCCAGTACCAGCCCGTGAAGTGCCGCTGCCCGCGGTACGACGTGAACCGCCGCACCGGGAGCACCGACTCGAACGGAACCCGCGATGCCGCCTCCAGCATGGACTTCCGCAGCCCACTGCCCTCACCCTCAGCCCACTCGACATCGACCAGACCCAGATCCATCGCCACCCCCGGCTCCGCGTACCTGCCGAAACGACCGTGACAGGTACAGCGAGAACCGGACCAGAGAAATGAGATCAAACCCCACGTACGGGGCAAACGCCGCCGCTCACCACTTGGTGCAGTGAGAATCCGACAGCTCAAACGAGAAGCACTGAGAATCCGACAGCCTCAGTGCGACAGGACAACGCCTTCACCTCGGCAGGGGGAAGGACGACCGCTCTGCCCGCCAACTCAAGCGCCCCTTCGCCAACTGAGATACTCAGTCACACATGTGCCGAAGCATGAAAGCTGTCACCCAGGTCGGTAGCGACCTGGGTTTCACCTGCTCGAAGCACGGCAGGTTTCACCAACTCGGCATACTGCTTGTCACTTCGCCCGGGACAGCACGCTTGGTGTCACTCGAAGTTCGGCTGAGTGTGCGGATTCCGCTACCCCGTCGTGAGGGCAGCACTCAGAGGCGGGGGCACCCCGTACGTTCCAACGCCTTGCGGGCGGCAAGATAGCCAGCGATCTTGAACGCCAGTTCGTGAGAGCCGAACGTCGCGGCGCGGGCGCGCCGCAGCACCACCCGAGTGGCAATCACGACTCCGTGCTCGGGCAAGCTCAGCTGCTCCTCGATCCCCACAGCGGCAGCCGCGAAGAAGCGCGACACAGCCTCGGCGGGTTCGTAGTCCACCGTCAGGTCTTGAGCCACCTCGAAGGCGAAGCCCTCAGCTGCGGGCTCGAAATCGACCTCAATCTCGGCGAAATGCGGCGCGCAGTTCTGCTTCTGATGCAGTATCCGTACGCCCCGGATCGGATGCGGCGGGAACCGGGGCGGCGCTGACGTCATACGGGAACGCTACCCCTGCCTGGCACCTCGCTCGCTTCCGCCGTCGGCTTGGTGACAGCAGACCTGCACATCGCCCATCACCGCGAGAGGTGCGCACCCCGGCACGGCCACGCGCCGCACGGTCATCCCGCAGACGCCCTACCCCAGTTCGCCCAGCGTCTCGGCATCGTCCGCCAGGCAGAGCAGCGGGTCATCGACCCCGCCGGGGTGCGCCCACCCACGCCCCGGGCGCGCACGTTGGCGGCGGGCGGGGTCGTGGGGATGTGGAGCTTGCCGTGCTCCAGGCGCCAGGCGACCACCGCGCGCCGGTCGAACACCGGACTCCGCGTGCCGCCCGCCAGGGCCGGGAAGCCGGGCAGGCTCCTGCGCCAGGACGCGTGCTTCTCGGCCCCCCGCGGCGCGCAGGGCAACGCCACCGGCAGGACCCGGGAAGCCGTCACCCACGCCTTCGAACTCCTCGAACACGGCTGGACGGCAACCCGGCCCGGCGCCTGAAGGGGTCGTGCGTGGCACGACGCGTCACGTGCTCAGCAGGTGATGGTGACTTCGTGGGCCACCGGGTTGGCCGGGCGGGGGAACGAGGCCGCGCCGAAGGTGCCGTGGATGGTCGAGCCGCACGGGACGGTGGTGACCAGACCGTGCACCTCGAGGTTCGACAAGGTGAAGATGACCGACTTGGTCTGGGTGCTGGGCGTGGCGGTGCTGCCGACGACCTCCGCGGACAGGGTCGTGATCAGTTCCTTCGGGGCGGGCGCCGGGCTGCCCGGGGAGGGCGGGCCGGCGAGGCCGACCGTGCCGTAGAACTCGACGGAGTTGCCGGTGACCGCGGCACACACCCGCGTGGACAGGCCTGCCTGGAGACCCGAGTGGCCGCAGGAGATGACGGTCGCGACGGTGGAGGCCGACTGCGCGGTGGCGCTGGCGGGGGTGATCGCGAAAACGGCCAGACCTGCGGTGCCGGCGGCGAGCAGAGCTAAGCGGTTCATGGTGGTCCTCCTTGAGGTGAAGCGCCGTCCAGGGGTTCCCGGACGATGTGCATGACATGTGATATTTCACATGTCATCAAAACGCAAGTTGATCAAGACCTGAACTCTCCCCGTCCACCCCATGGCCATCTCGCCCCGGGGCACGGCGACTTGGGCCCGTGCCCTCAGTCGTGCGTCAACACCCCATGCTCCACCCACGAGATTCCCACGCACGGGCTGCGGCCACCACAGAAGCGCCTGGAGCTCCATCCGGACACCTCCCACGAACACCGACAGCACGGGGTAGAAGTCGCCGTCATCTACGGCCCTGGCGGTCACGTGGACGGTGACGGGTGCGCCGGGCGTTTTTCGCCGCATCGGTCAGAGCTTCCTGGACAGTGCGGTGCCCGCGGCCTGGCGTACCGGCTCCGCCAGCCCGCGGGTACCGCCGGTGGCGGTGTAGGAGATGGGGCTGCCGCACGCCCTGCGGGTGGCCTCGATCAGGTCGGGGAAGCCGTCGGTGCCGACCGGCACTTCGCAGGGGTCTGTACCGCTGTCGGTGCGAGGCCCGGTGAGGACGCCGAGGATCTGCCGCAGCTCCAGCAGCGCGTGCCGGCTGGTTCGGTGGATCAGCTCCACGTCCCCGGCAATGTCAGGCCGGCCGGCCATCAGGGCGTCGGCGGTGATCGAGACCTGCCCCACCCGGGCGCGCGACCGTGTCGTGCACCTCCCGGGCGATCCGGCCCCGCTCAGGAATCCGCGCCCGCCCCACCCGCAGCTCCGCCTCACGCACCAGCGCCGCCTGCGATCTCCCGCGTTCCTGTCAGTACGTGACCTGCACGTCCACCGCCCCATGACAGTGACGACCGCCCCGAACACCACCCCCGTGTCAGTGGCGACCACGCCTCCTCGCCCGGTGAATGGTAGGCCGCTGCCCGCGACACCCGCGAGCGGTTCTTCACCTACTACAACACCGTCCACCGGCACTTCGGCATCGAGCTGCACATCCCCGCATTCCTCCACGACTACTCGGGCGCCGCCCGTACGGGCGGTGCGTTCAGCGGTGTCCATGAAGACGGGCCCCGGCTCCAGCAGCCGTAACGGCAGCGGTCACAGGACGGTGACGTGCAGCTGGCCGCGCTGCTCGAGGCGGTCTCGCACTGGGCGGCCCGCTGCGGGACCCCGCGCTGATGATCGCGGCCTTCCCCCCGCCCGCCGGACTGGGGGATGCTTGTGAGGGGTGGCGTCGGACGGCGGGGAGGACCGGGCATGGGCACAGAGGAGCGGCAGCGGGCACACGGCCGGCACACCCCGCGTACCTGGCTGGCCAATCGGCGCTTCCGGCATCTGGATCGGCCGGACTCCCTGTCCGGGGCGCGGGCTCAGCAGCAGATCGACTACCTGGCCCGGAAGCTGGGCTCCAGGCATCCGGACACGCTTCGGGCCCGGGAGACACTGGCGTTCTGGCTCTCCCGGGAGGGCTTCCCAGCCGTCGCGTTGAGCCTCACCGAAGCGGAGGTGGCGGACCGCACCGCGGAATCCGGTCCCGGGCACCCGGACACCTTGCGGGCACGCGGCAACCTCGTCCGGTACCGCCGTGCGACCGGGGACCTGCCCGGAGCGATCGCGGACTTACAGGCCCTGCTCGAGGACACGACCCGGTTCCTGGGCGCCGACGACCAGGAGACGCACCGGCATCGGCGCCATCTCGCCGAACTCCTGGGCGAGGCCGGGGACACGGACGAGGAGATCGGGCGGTTGAGAACCCTGCTCGCCGAGGAGGAGACGCTCGGTGCGGCCTGGGAGGAGGCGGCCCGGATCACCCGGAGCCCGCTGGCCAGGGCGCTGGAGCGGCGCGGCGACTTCGTTGAGGCCCTCGCCCTCGTGGAGCAGCTCGTCGCGGCCGAGCGAGTGAAGATCTACGGCATCGACGAGAACCTCACCCAAGCCCCGCTCCGCTGGCTGATCGAGTGGCGGGACCGACTCGCCGCCCTCGTGCGCCGCGCCGGGCAGTCACCGTGACCGTACGTCCGCTCCGATCGTCCAACCGGCGGCACTCCCTGCACCGGGCCGGCCAGGCGCTCTCAGGCTGGCGGGTGCAGGGCCGCCGGCGCCCAGCGGTGAGCGACCCGGCCCCAAAGGCGGCGCCCGCCCGGGGAGGCCGTCGCCGTCGCTCTCCGCCAGCAGCGGCGAGGCGTCGGCGAGCAGGGCGGGCGGGGGTCCCGTACCGTCTCGACGGGGTTCTCCGCCCTGCTCTTACAGCCATGTGGGATACCGGGCGCTCGGAGCGGTAGCCGAGGGGATCGCGGAGGAACGGCGGGAGCGGGTACCGACCTAGACCGTCGCAGCGCAGAACTGACCGCCTTCGTCTTCCTCGCCGCCTGCACGAACTTCTGCCTCAGGTTCCCGCACGGCACCTCGTACGTGGCGGTATCCGCTGCCGCGGGCGCCGGGTCGGTCAAGGCGTCAGCCAGTACCGCCATCGGCGCCCCCACGAGAACAGGACGCATGGCTGTTCCTGTCCGCTCACCCCGACCCCGGCGGGGGTCGGGACCCGAGTTCAGGATCCGATGAAGCGGGTGGCACCCACGAACGGGCGGTTCGCCATGGGCTCCTCCCTCACGCTTTCCCCTGTCCTGGGCGAGTTGATCATCATCGGTTCGCCCTTGTCGTTCCTCCCGATGTAGATGCCCACATGGCTGACGTTCGAGGTGCTGCTGCCGAAGCCCAGGACGTCGCCGGGCAGGAGGTCGGTCGGCGAGGTGATCCGCTCGCCCTCGGCCGAGCCCTCGGGCGCCGCGCCGCCGCCCGCGTCGAACTGCGGCTGGCTGTCGCGCGGGATGGTGATGCCGAGGGCGGAGTACACCTGGCTCGTCAGGCCGGAGCAGTCGTAGCCGAACCCGGCCGTGCCGGACCACAGGTACTCCAGACCGAGGAACCTGCGGGCTTCGGCGACCACGTCGTCGCCGGTCACCCCGGACGCCGGGACCTTCGCGAGGTCGCCGCGCTTGAAGTAGAGCGGGCTGCCGTCGTTGGCACGGGCCTCCACCACGGAAGGGGCGCCCACGACGGGCTTCACGGCGAACTCCGTGTTGAAGGAGTACTCGGTGCCGCCCTTGGACGGCGCCCCCGCCGCCAGTGCCTGACGAGAGCCGTAGCCCCGGGCCGTCGGGTTGGTGACTCGCTCCGCGGTCGTGCCGGGCGGGGCCTTCTTACGGAGCTTGGTCAACTGCCGGTCGGGCACCCAGCCGGGGTAGCCGGCCGTATCCCTGGGCGTGGGCTGGCCGTGGACCGTCACCTTGTCCCAGAGCACACCGTCCTTGGTCATCGTGTCCACCACGGTGACCCGGCCCCCGTACAGGGCCTGCGTCTCACCCGGAACGTCGCGGCGCAGGTTGATGTCGTGGGCCATCGCGGCGAACCAGCCCCGGATGTCGACCGGGTTGGTGAGCGCCTTCGCGTCCACCGTCCGCACCTTGTCGGGGCTCTCCCAGATCTGGGCGACGGACACGTCCACGTAGCAGGTCCTGGCGCCCTTGCAGGCTGCCGAGGCCGTCGAAGGGGAGCCCTCCGAGGCGGAGACGTCATGCGCCGGGGGAATCAAGGCGAAGACTGCGCTGACGGCGACGGGAAACGCCAATTTCGAGAGGGGCATACGACGATTGTCCTGCGCGAGCCGCAAGGAACCAGGGACCGATCGGCCGACCATGCGGCTGATATCGGACATGCCGGTCGCCCTGCCGCGCCCGCAAAGGCTGCCGACGGGCCCGCGCTTCACCCTCGTCACTGGACTCCGGGCGGCATCCGGCCCGACCGCAGCACCGGTCCCCGCCTTCGCGGTCGCGGTCCGGCGTCCGCGCCGGGCAGGGGGCGGGCGCCGCAGCGGATACGCCGGCGAGCCTTCAGCCATCCGCTGGAACCGACCGTCACGAGGCCCGGACGGCTCAACGGCCACCTGCCACGGCTGCCAGCCGTCCCCGCGGGCATCTCGCAACTACCTGACCCAGTGGCCTCAAACCCGAGGCGGCAGGACCTCGATGATCTCGGCGATGCCGCTGACAAGTTGGCCTTCGTGCATGAAGATCACGTCACCGGGCCGCAGCCGCTGCCACTGCGCGGGCTTCACGGGAGCAAGGCGAACGTCGGCTGTCTCTCCAGGGCCGAGCTGCGGCTCGAACTCCACCCACAGCCTTGCGATGCTGAGCGCTCGTTCTTCGTCCGTGGTGTGACTGCCGATGTCCCACATCGGTCTGAGCCGACCGTCACCGGAAACGACGGTTCGACGTCCGCCGTCCGCCGTCCGCCGTCCGCCGGATCCAGCAGACTCAACGTTGCCCGGACCGTGCCGTGCTGGACTTCCCAGCCCCGCCACTGACACCAACGGCGGCTGCGGTCGAGCCTCATCTGCCGAGCGGCTTCGGCGAGAAGCTCCCAGAAATCCACGGACACCGGATGGACGTCCCCGATCTCTTCGAGAACGCCGAGCACCATCTCCCACTCCTGGCGCCTGACGTCCTCGCGGACATCCCCGACCGTCTGACCGTTCTCTGCCACGGCGTCCTCGGGCAGCAGACCGACAGCTCGCCGAAGGGGTGTGAACGCATCATCCATGCCCACAGTCTCCTTTGCCGCGTGCGCCCCGCTCACGGGAGCCCCGGCAGGCCACGGCGGCGTGACGGGCCCGGATGCACGTAATGCCCGTCATGCCCGTCGGGCCGAGCGCGCTTCCCAAGTCCGCCCTGCGTCTGTCGAAGCGCGTCAGGAACGGCTGGGGAGGACAGGACCATGTCCTCGGCGGAGCCCGCTCCTGGTGGAGTCGGGTGCGAGACGTCGTCGGCAGGGCGGCCTGGGGTCCGTTGCGTGTTACCCGGCAGGGGCGTCGGGGTGTTTCCGGAAGTACCGGAGCATCCGGTGCCGGTAGTAGAACCGGACGCCCAGGACGCTGATTGCCACGGCCGAGCCCGTCAGGAGGACGATCAGCCACGCTGGATGGATGTCGAGGAAGGACATCGCACTCCACGGCGCCACGGCGGCCACGACGACGATCCACACAGTCGGTTTCCCCTCAGGAGGAGTCTGAGGTGTCACGTGTCCTCCCTCGCGAGCCGATGGTGACGGACTGGCACCACCGTGGTCAGCAGTTCTTCATCCCGACCACGGTGCCGGCCACAGCTCCGCCTACGGCTCCGGGGCCGATGGCCTCAGGGCCGGCCAGGGCTCCGCCCGCAGCTCCGTAGATCGCCCCGTCCTGGCTCTGGCCGGCGACGCACTTGATGGTGTCCCAGCTTTCCCACGAGGAGGGTCGTACCAGGGGTCGGCGACAACGGGGAAGGCGGTGGACCCAGTGGTCTGCACCGACTGGACGAGGACATTGCCCTCGATCCGGTAGTCGGTGGGCAGCTCCCTGCCGTCCGCGCCCTTGGCCCACGGGGCGGCGAAGGCGCCGAGGACCTTGCCGTCCCTTCCGACCGCGGCGACGGCCCCGGTGCCGGCCTTCACCAGGCGGGTGCCGTCGGGCAGTCCGATGGCGTACCGCTGCTCGCGCGGTGCGGTCTTGTCCTTGAGGACGGCCAGAGCGCGCACGCCGCCTTCGGGGGTGGCTTGTACGGCCAGGTCCGTGGAGGGGGCGGCGCCCGGGTAGACGGTGGTTCCCCTGCCCGCCTTCGCACCCGGAACGTTCTTCGTCTGAGGCAGGCCGATCGAGACCGACCCCCCGTCGGCCGTCCTCGCCTTCACGGCGCCGGCCGCGCTGGGCGGGACGCTCACGCCCTTCCCCGGGGCCCGGGCCACGGCCCCGGTACCCGTGGCGGACTCCACCACCTGCGCGGTCCGATCCGCATCCGTCGCTTCACTCGCCGAGGCGGCGCCTGCCATGCCGAGCACGACCGCGCCTGCGGTCGTGCTCGCGCAGACAGGCAGAGCGGTGGATATTCGCTGACATACGTTCATGGAGTCCTCCCGAGAACTGTGTTCAGGTATCGGCGCAGGCACCGGCTTTCCGGTGCGCGACGCCTGGAATGACTCTGTCAGCGAGATCGGCGATACAAGGCGCACCATATGGATCTTGTCGTGAATCCCGGGTGATACGTCCTTATCGGCAGCCGATGTTCCCCGGCCTGACCAGCCCGCCGGGAAGCACGTCAGTACACACAGCGAGCCGTTCAAAAACCAGACCGGTGGAAACTCCCCCGAGGAAAGAGGCCCCGGCCTGTTTCGGAGTACGGCCCCATCCGCGCTTTGGCCCGCCGCCGCGGGACACCTCCCCCACCGCGCCAGCGTCCACACCTGGCGGCTTCGGCGGACACGGCGGCCGGCCGGTGGGCGGGGCCGGCTTGTTCCGCGGGCGGCGCCTACGACGTCCATGTCGGAGAGGGGCGCAGCGGATTCCAGGCCAGCGTTGAAGCCCTCGCGCAGCACCGCTTTCGATCGCCGTCCGGTTCACGGGCACGGGTAGCCGTGACCGGCAGGCGGGCGCACCGCGTGGCGAGGGGCTGAACCAGGTCGCGTACGGATGGCCTGCGTGGAGTTCCGTGGTGGTCTTCGAGCGCTGCTCGGGACCACCTGCCAGAGGTCGGGCGGGTCAATCGGAGGAGCCGAAGCCGGCTGACTGGTCGAGGTGGAACGGTGAGCCGGGGCTGCCGGGCATCCAACCGGTGGTGAGTGCGGTGCGGATGCTGTCAGCCACTTGGGCGGGCACGATCGGGCTGCCTTGTGCTCCCACCCAGTTGCTCGGGTGCGGTTGGTTGGTGGTGATCACCAGTGTGGTGCCGGGAGTCTCGGCGTGTTCGACCGCGTAGGAGAGGGGGGACCAGCCCAGCGCCTGGCCGTAGGTCGGCCGTCCGCGGAGCCGCCACCGGTAGGTTGTGTCGCCCACCGTGATGAGCCGCGATCCCCTTTTGGCCAGTGCCATGTCCACACCCCTTCCTATGTGACGGTAGTAAACCGTGGTCAGCCGGTGCGCAGTACCGTGTGGGTCGGGTCGTCCGCCAGGGCGAAGACGACGGTGTGCGTTCCGTCGGCCAGCAGGTAGGCGCGCAACTGGTCGCGGGCGTCGGCGATGGCCGCTTTGCCGGCCAGTTGATCCACGATCAGGCAGCTGAACGGGGAGGCCGCGCGCAGCTGATCTTCGGACAGTTCGTAACCGGCCTCCACCAGGGCGGCGTGGCGGTTCTGCTGGAACAGCTCGCGGAAGGCGTCGTCGGTCGCGAGCAGATCGAGCAGCCGATCGGCGACCCTCGGCGGGATCTGCAGCTTGGTTTCGGACATGGTTGACGGCATGGTGTCCCCTCCCCCAGCAAGTAAGTGCGGCGCGTCAGTTGTGGCGTAGCACCGCGTGCATCGATCCGGCCTCCAGGGCGTGCGGATTGCTGTACGCCGCGTCGGCGAGCAGGTGCGCGCGCAGTTCTGCGCGCGCACCGGCGATGGCTTCCTTGCCGGCCAGCCGATTCACGGCAAGACAGCTGAACGGCGAGGCCGCGCGCAGTTGGTCCTCGGACAGCGCGCAACCGGCCTGGGCCAAGGCCGCGTGGCGGTTCTGCGTGAACAGCCCGCGGAAATGGTCGTCGGTGCTCAGCAGATCGAGCAGACGATCGACGACGTCGGCCGGAAGGTGCAGCTTCTCGTTCCCCAGTACCTGAGTCTGCATGGTAAAAACCATAGCTGCCCATCGTGTGACACGGGGAGCCTTTCCGTGGCGCCGTCGATACCGGATCCCGCACTCCGGATCCGCCATCCGCCGAAGGGATCCCGATGCGTATTCGCCGTTGCGCCGTGCTGTTTCTGGAGCCTCGCGAAGATGTGGACTTCGACTTCGACTCGCTGCTGACCGGCGGTGCCGGCCTGAGCCGCACCCGGCGTTGGCTGGCCTTGGCCGCGCATCTCGACGCGGAGGTCGAGGTCGACGCGGCGCACCGCGAGTTGCTCGGCCGGCTGAGCCCCGGCGAATGGCACGAGACCGACGCGCTGGACGCCGAAGAGTCGCTCCTGGTGGCCGAGTTGATCGACAGCGGCCTGGTGATCACCGACGACGAACGCCACACCGCTCATCGTGAACGCGACGACGTACTGCGCGCCGGTCACTGGTGGCCGCCCGCAGCGATGATGCACCGGCTCGCGCGGTGGGAGGGCCTGGACAGCGTCAACAGCATGGAGGCCAACGAGATGACCACCGCCGCCGATCTGCGGCGCAAGCTCGGCCCGCCGCCCACGCATGCCTTCGAGCGCGGGGACGCACCGGACCGGGTGCCGTTGCCGCGCGTCGACGGCAACGAGTTCGACGCGATGCTGGCGCGGCGTACTACCTGCCGCAACTTCGACGGCGAGCGGGCGCTGCCCCTGGCGTTGTGCGCGCACATGCTGCAACGCGTCTTCGCCGCACAGTCGCAGGTGCGCGTCGACGACGACACCGTGTTCCTGAAGAAGCATTCGCCTTCCGGGGGCGGTCTGCATCCGACCGAGGCCTACCTGATCGTGCAGAACGTCGACGGTCTCGCGCCCGGGCTGTATCACTACCACGCGGTCGATCACGCCCTGGAGCACTTGCCCGCCCCGGACGAACCACTGGAGCAGTTCGCGCGCCGCGCCCTGGCCGGTCAGCACTGGTTCTCCAACGCGCCCGTGCTGGCGGTCCTGGCGCCGCGGTACGCGCGCAGCTTCTGGAAGTACCGTCAGCACGCCAAGGCCTACCGCGCCCTAGTGCTCGACAGCGGGCACCTGTCCCAGACCTTGTACCTGAGCGCGACCGAACTCGGCCTCGGCGCCTTCGTGACCTCGGCGATCAACGAGATCGACATCGAGCACGGCTTCGGCCTGGACCCGCTGGCCGAAGGACCGCTGGCGATCTGTGGCTTCGGCTGGCGCGCACACGAGATGACCACCAGCGAATTCGATCCGGCCGAGGAGGTCTGGCTGCGGACGCGGGACGCGGCCAGAGAGAGCTGAGTCCGCCCGACCCCCCGTGAGCACGGCATCCGCACTCCATCCCGGACCCTTGCGAACGGCTCGTCAGTGCCTGCCCCGGCCACCCTCACTTCCACTGCGCCCAGGGCGACCGTCCAGGCCCGGCAGGCTCGGTCGGCCCGCCCTCCCCGGCACCATCCACCCGGCCGGGACCCCTGCCCAGGGCGCACGCCCAGGGCGCGTGGAGCGGCCGGCACGACGGGGCGAGCGCCGGAGCGCCGTAGCGCCACACGAAGGAGCGAGTGCCGTGGCACGAGCCGAGGGGTGACGCCGGTCGCCGTCGCCACCGTGTGATCGACCCTGATTTCCCCATCCGCCGGCTTCGGGTCCGAGATGGTGGACGTGCGACGGGGATGCGGGCGCGGTGATCGGCAGCAGGGTCATACCGGCATCCCCTCCCCCGCCACCGACCGTCCGTGATCCGGCGATGAATCGGCCGGCGGTCCACGGTCGGTGCTCCCGGCTCGCCTCGTCCGTGACCCAGGCCTTGCCGTTCCTGGGGTTGCGTTGTCCGGCTGGCGATCCGTATCGCCAGGTGCTCGCTGGGCGTCTGCCCGGGGGCGGGGGCGGGGGCGGAGCCGTTCCCCTGCCGTACGCCGCCGCAGACCGCTACCGTGGTCGGTATGGCCCGGGAAATCAGGATTGAGATCAGCGACGAAGCGTACGAGCAGCTGCAGCGTGCGGCGGCGGAGAGCCGTGTGCCGGCGGAGGCGTATGCCGGGCGGGTGCTGGATGCCGACCTGACGCGGGTGCGGTTCATGGAGGGTGCGGACGCATTCGTCGCGATGCATGCCGAGGGCCTGGCGGAGCGCTTCGGCGGCCCGGCCGGCCGCAGCGCCACTGCGGCCTGACCCGGCGCGACTCATGATCCTTACGATCGATCTGACGTGGCTGCTCGAGATTGCGCACCGGAAGATCCCTGGGGATCCCGAGGTCTGGGACTGGGGTTCGCTGGAGGCGGCCAGGGCGCGCCACGGTTTCCAGGTGATGGACACCCTGGTCTATGACCAGCCGCACCACCGGGCCGCTTCCCTCCTGCAGCAGCTCGTCCGCATCCCCGCTCTGGAGCATTCCAACGAGCTCTACGCCGCCACGGTGGCGGCAGCGTACCTGCAGGGCTCGGGGCTGCCGGTGAACGTGACGACCAAGGAGGTCGGGGACCTCCTGGAGCAGGTTTCCGGCGGCCTGGTCGACGTCCGCCAGATCGCGGTCGTGCTGAAGGAATGGACCCGGTAGTGCTGTGACCGGCAAGGTTTGCCGGGTCGCGGTGTCCGGTGCGGTGCATCGCAAGGCGGAGGACCACGCCTCGTACCGGACGTACCGCCGTGGTCCGACAACGCGGCGAGGTGCCGTGCCGGGCGCCGCGACCCGGTGGACCTTCCCGGTCACAGCACTAGCCACCCGGGCGCATCCGCAGCGGCAGGCCTTCGAAGGGGTCGAAGCCGAGCAGCTCGATCTTGCGCCGACGGGTGGACCACTTGGTTCGGAACTCTTCGTGCACGGGGTGGGTGAGGGCCGGGGCGGCCGCGGGCGGGCACCGCATGTAGTCCGCGTTCGGGCGGTCGGTGAGGTGCGGACAGTCCTCGAGGGTGCGGTTGCAGAACCGGCGGAGCAGGCCTCGGCAATGGCCGGTCCCGTGGTCGTGGTCGACCATCGTGCCGGGGTAGGGCCCACAGATCTGGCAGTCCGGACCGTAGGCGGCGACCAGCGCTTCGCGTAGCGGGCGGATGGACCGGGTGCGTACCGACGCCGGTGGCCGACTGGCGCTCACCATGTGGCCGCCGCCCGGGCACCGCTCCCCCGGCGTCACGTCGGCCGGCGCTCGCCTCCGGCAGGTCCTGGTGTCCGGTGTCGCCCTCCGGGCCGGCTCCCGTGTCACCCGCACCCGTACCCGCGGTTCAGTGCTCGCAGAGCGAGAACTCCCGTTCGTAGAGCTGCTCGTTGTGTTCGTCGACGAAGAACTTCCTTTCCCGCATGAGTTCTTCGCGGTACGCCTTGGCCTGCTCGAGCGTCATGGTCGACGTGTCGGACCAGGGCTGCTGCGGCGGTACGTCGGAGGTCGAGACGATCCGCTCCGCCGGGTCGACCAGGAAGAACGCGAGGATCTTGCGGTGTCCCGGGCGAGTGGGGTCCGCGAGGCGGAACGCGTCCACGCGGTGCTGCAGGACGTTGGGAAACGCCAGGCAGCGGCCCGCCGGGGTCGGTACCGAGCCCAGCACCTGGTTCAGCGCGCCTTCGTCCTCGAGGCCGTAGACCTCGCGCAGCCCGCCATCGTCGTTCTGTTCATAGTCCGGGTCGTCGAGTGCGGCCCGGAATCCCAGCCGGCTCTCGGTGATGTTCTCGCTGTCCCAGTAGTAGATGCCGGTCGAGACGATCCGCTCGTTCAGCATGCCCTCGACGTGCCAGGAACCGCCGGGGTACTCGGGCTGGTCCGGGGTGAGGTGGACGGTGGCGAGCTTGACGATGACCTGGAGCCGGCGGCCGCGCAGGTCGACTCGGGCGGAGGCGTCCGGGAGTGCGGGCGGGCTGAAGGCCGGAGCGTCGGGGACGATCGGGCGGCGGTTCTCCCACCAGTCCTCACAGGCCTCGTCCCAGGCAGTGCAGGCATCCCTGTAGGCCGCGTCGTCACTGTAGGACGACTGGCGCGGACGCTCCGGTTGCGGGTCGTACCATCCGTAGGGATCGGCCTCGATCCGCAGGGGCCGCGGGTGGCGCAGATCGGTGAGCACGTTCTCGAACAGCGGGCGCAGGCGCGCGAACACGTCCGGCAGGACGGACTCCAGTGCACGATGCGCCTCGGGGTGGACGTTGTTGACGTACGAGCGGAAGGCGACGGCGCCGTCGTCACTGACGTCCACGTCCGTGGGCAGCCACTGGAACCTCTCCGAGAACTCGTACTTCGCGTAGTGGTTCGTCGCGTTCTGCCAGGCCTGCTCGGGCCCTCCGCTCACCTCCCGCACCAGGCAGAACAGTGAGGGGTGCACGAGATCCAACACCTGGCCGCCGGATCCGGGATGCCAGTCCAGCTCCGATTCGGGAACCTCTTCAAGGACCCGGACCGCCTCGCGCAACCGGGACCCGAGCTGCTCGTCGACGAGTACGTCCGACTGCCAGACCCCGTCGACCGCGGACACCTCGATGCCCGTGCGCGCGTCCCGCAACGCGGCGTAGTGCGCCAGCTCGGCGCGAACGTAGCGCACCTGCGCTTCGGTCAGGCCCTGCGCCAGCGCCTCCCGCGTCCACTTGGCGACGATGTCGGCGTCGTTCATCTTGTCGAACCACGCGGGCTTGGCACGAAGGTGCGAGCTGCACTGCATGATCTGCAGCTCCCGCAGTGTCCGGGGCGTCGCGAACGCCGGGGAACGGGAGCTCTGGAAGGGCAGCGGGAAGGCGGACAGGCCGGTCACTTCTGGTGGTCCTCACGGTCGGTGTGCGGTGCCCGGAACGATAGCCCGGCCCACTGACACCACGTCCGCGACCCCCACCCCGCGGGCAACCCCCCCGCACACCGGCTATGCCTGCCGGGTCGCCGTAGCGGCGGACGCGCCGCGGACCTCCAGGGCCGTCTGCCAGCCCGGGGCCTCGGTCGGGGCTTCCGGCGGGGTGCGGCGGCCGCCCCTGGCGAAGAAGGCCGCCAGGGGGAGCGTGGCCGCGCCGACGGTGACCGCGTCCGGGCCGAGCGAGCCCATCTCGATGGTGACCCGGGCGGCCGGGTGGCGCAGCGAGTAGCGGGTCGCGTGCTCCCGTACCGCCGGAAGGATGTGCGGGCCCAGCATCAGGCCCGCCCAGCCGCCGATCAGGATCCGCTCCGGCTGGAACAGGTTGATCACGTCCGACAGGCCCGCGCCCAGGTACTCGGCCGTCTCGTCGAGGACCTCCAGGGCGACTTTGTCGCCGCCGCCCGCCGCCGCCAGCAGTGCGGCCAGGGCGTCCTCCTCGTCCCCCGCGACCGCCTCGGCGTCGCCCCCGCGCTCCGCCCACCGGGCCAGCAGCGATTCGGCGCCCGTGTAGGCCTCCAGGCAGCCCAGTGCCCCGCAGCGGCAGCGCCGGCCCCGGACCTGGACCGTGAGGTGTCCCCACTCCAGCGGGGCGCCCTCGGTGGCGCCGCCGTCCGGGGAGCCGTCGGTGATCAGGCTCGCGCCGACGCCGGAGCCGAAGAGCACGACGACGGCGTCGCGCGCGCCCCGCCCGGCGCCGAACCACATCTCGGCCTGGCCGAGCGTGCGCGCGCCGTTGTCGATGATGTACGGGATCTCGGGCGGTACGGCCCCCGTCGCGCGCAGCAGTTCCTCGAGCGGGACCGCGTCCCAGCCGATGGTCTGCCCGTGGACCACGGTTCCGCCCGGCGCGTCGCGGTCCACGATGCCGGGTACGCCGATCCCGACCCCGAGGAGCCGGTCCGTGCCGACCCCCGCCTCCGCGAGCACGGTGGCGATCCCGGTCCGTACGTGGTCGACGATCGGGCCGACGTCGTAGCAGCCGCGCGGCTGCAACGGGAGCTCCGTACGCGCCAGTTCGGTGAGGGTGAGGTCGAACAGCTCCACCCTGACCCGGGTTTCGCCGACGTCGATTCCGATCATGTGCGCGCTGCCCGGCGCGATCCGCAGCAGCGTGCGGGGCCTGCCGCCGTCGGAGTCGACGATCCCGGCTTCCTCCAGGAGTCCGTCCGCGACGAGTTCACCGACCACGTTGCTGACGGATCCGGAGCTCAGGCCGGTGGCGGGGCCGAGCTCCTGCCGGCTCATGGGCCCTCCGAAGTACAACCTCTGCAGCACGGCGCTGCGGTTGCCCCTTCGCAGGTCCCGCACCGTACGTCCACTGCGCCCCGCGGTCATGTGGCTCCTTCCGCCTTCATATCGATCGCAACATACCCCTGCGCGACCTCTTGACGCGACCCTTTCACGAGGCTTAACTCACGTCCTAAATTAAGGCCTGGATCAAACGGGGCCGCCCGTACCGGGTTGGGGCCCGGTACTCGCACCGCTTCGCAGGCCTTTCTTACCGACCTTGCCGAAAGGGACCGAGCCGCCATGCGCAGAACCCGAGCCGTCGCCGTCACCGCCGTCACCGTCTCCATGCTCGCAGCCGCCACCGCCTGCGGGGGCGGATCCGCGGAGAACGAGGGCGGATCGAACACCGCCCCCAAGGAGCTCACCTACTGGGCCTCCAACCAGGGCCCCGACATCGCGGCGGACCAGGCGACCCTCGGCCCGGAGCTGAAGAAGTTCGAGGAGCAGACCGGCATCAAGGTCAAGCTCGAAGTGGTCCCGTGGTCGGACCTGCTCAACCGCATCCTCGCCGCCACCGCGTCCGGGCAGGGCCCGGACGTCCTCAACATCGGCAACACCTGGTCCTCGTCCCTCCAGGCCACCGGGGCCCTGCTGCCCTGGGACGCCAAGAACTTCGACGCCATCGGCGGCAAGGACCGCTTCGTCGACTCCGCCATCGGCTCGGCGGGCGCCGCGGGCAAGGACCCGGCCGCCGTCCCGCTGTACTCGATGTCGTACGCGCTCTACTACAACAAGAAGATGTTCCAGGAGGCGGGCATCGAGAAGCCCCCGGCCACCTGGGACGAGATGGTCACCATCGGCCAGAAGCTGTCCAAGGACGGCAAGTGGGCGCTCGGCGCGGAGGGCTCGAACCTCTCCAACAACATCCACCAGGCCTTCGTCTTCTCTCAGCAGCACGGCGCGAGCTTCTTCGACGCCTCGGGCAAGCCCACCTTCGACACCCCCGCCAACGTCGAGGCCGTCAAGCAGTACGTCGACCTGATGGCCAAGGACAAGATCATCGCTCCGGGCAACGCGGAGTACGACAAGAACCAGTCCCTCCAGGACTTCGCCAACGGCAAGACGGCCATGGTCCTGTGGCAGAGCGCGGCCAGCAGCTTCAAGACCCAGGGGATGAAGGAGGGCGACTGGGGCGTCGCCCCCGTCCCGGTCCCGGCCGGCGGCACCCCCGGCACCGGCAAGAACGTCAACTCCATGGTCGCCGGCATCAACATGGCCGTCTTCAAGAACACCGACAACCTCGACGGCTCCCTGAAGTTCGTGAAGTTCATGACCAGCGACGAGGAGCAGAAGCTCCTCAACAAGACCTACGGGTCCATCCCGCCGGTCAAGGCCGCCCAGGCCGACCCGGCCTTCGCCAACGCCGACCTCACCGTGCTGCGCAACACGCTCTCGACGAGCGCCGCCCCGCTGCCGCAGGTCCCCGAGGAGTCGCAGTTCGAGACCGCCGTCGGCACGGCCGTCAAGGAGCTCTTCGCCGAGGCCGCGGCCGGCCGCCCGGTGACCGCGGAGTCGGTCAAGGCGCGGCTCACCAAGGCCCAGCAGCAGATGCAGAAGTGAGACCCGTTCCATGCCTGCGACACCCGTAGCGGAAAGACCGGTCGCCACGGAGGGGAAGGTCCGGCGCACGACCGCACGCGTGCGCCGGCCCGGCCGCGCCAAGCGCGCCGCCCTGCCGTACCTCCTGCTCCTGCCCGCCCTGATCCTCGAACTGCTCATCCACCTGATCCCCATGGTCATGGGCATCACGATGAGCTTCCGGCAGCTGACCCAGTTCTTCATCCGGAACTGGTCCAGCGCCCCCTGGTCGGGCTTCGACAACTACGAACTCGCCGTCGACATCAACAAGCCCGTCGGCGAGGCCCTCCTCAACTCCTTCTACACGACGGTGCTGTTCACCCTCCTGTCCGTCGGACTGTGCTGGTTCCTCGGCACCGCCGCGGCCGTGTTCATGCAGGAGACCTTCCGGGGCCGCGGCATCCTGCGCGCGCTGTTCCTGATCCCCTACGCGCTCCCGGTCTACGCGGCCGTGATCACCTGGGCGTTCATGTTCCAGCGGGACAACGGCCTGGTGAACCACGTCATCCACGACCAGCTGGGCCTCGGCGGCGCCGACCACACCTTCTGGCTGCTGGGTGACAACAGCTTCTGGGCACTGCTGATCATCTCCGTCTGGAAGGGCTGGCCGTTCGCGTTCCTCATCGTGATGGCCGCCCTCCAGAACATCCCGAAGGACCTCTACGAGGCGGCCGCCCTGGACGGGGCCGGGATCTGGCAGCAGATCCGCCGGATCACCCTGCCCTCGGTCAGCGCCGTCAACCAGGTCCTGGTCCTGGTGCTGTTCCTGTGGACCTTCAACGACTTCGGCACGCCCTTCGTGCTGTTCGGCAAGGCCGCACCCGAGGCGGCCGACCTCGTCTCCATCCACATCTACCAATCCAGCTTCGTGACATGGAACTTCGGCACCGGATCGGCCATGTCCGTCCTCCTGCTGCTGTTCCTGCTGCTCGTCACCGCCGTCTACCTGTTCGTCACGACACGGGGACGGAGGGAGTCCGATGTCTGACCACGGCCGCCGCGCGCGGACCCGTACGAGGTCGCCCCTGGATCCGCCGGTCTCTTTCAAGGTGATCCGGGCGCTCTTCCTCGCCGTCCTCTCCGTCTTCGTCCTGGTGCCCGTCTACGTGATGGTCACCAGCTCCCTCAAACCCCTCAAGGACGTGGCCGGCCAGTTCCGCTGGATCCCCAGCGGGCTCACCGTCCGCCCCTACATCGACATCTGGCACACCATCCCGCTCGCCAAGTACTTCGTGAACTCGCTCATCGTGGCCGGCGCGGCCACCGCCTGCTCCGTCGTGATCGCCGTCTTCGCGGCGTACGCGGTCAGCCGCTACCGCTTCCGCGGCAAGCGCCTGTTCACCGTCACGGTGCTCTCCACCCAGATGTTCCCCGGGATCCTCTTCCTCCTCCCGCTGTTCCTGATCTTCGTGAACATCGGGAACACCACCGGGATCGCCCTGTACGGATCCCGGGGCGGGCTGATCCTCACCTATCTCACCTTCTCCCTCCCCTTCTCCATCTGGATGCTCATCGGGTACTTCGACTCGGTGCCCCGCGACCTCGACGAGGCCGCCACGGTGGACGGTTGCGGCCCCCTCGGCGCACTCTTCCGCGTCGTCATCCCGGCCGCCGTGCCCGGCATCATCGCCGTCGCCGTCTACGCGTTCATGACCGCCTGGGGCGAGGTCCTCTTCGCCTCCGTCATGACGAACGAAGCCACCCGGACCCTGGCCATCGGGCTGCAGGGCTACTCCACGCAGAACGACGTCTACTGGAACCAGATCATGGCCGCCTCGCTCGTCGTCAGCATCCCCGTCGTCGCCGGATTCCTGCTGCTCCAGAGGTACTTGGTGGCCGGACTCACGGCAGGAGCCGTCAAATGACCCTTTCGGAAACCCGTTTCGACGCGGGCCGGACCACCGCCGCCCGCACCTCCTACGACCCCGCCCCCATCGACCTCGCCGCCCTGCCGCGCGACTTCGCCTGGGGCACCGCGACCTCCGCCTACCAGATCGAGGGCGCCGTCGCCGAAGACGGCCGCGCCCCCTCCATCTGGGACAGCTTCACCCGCACCCCCGGCGCCATCGACGGCGGCCACAACGGCGACACCGCCTGCGACCACTACCACCGGTGGCAGGGCGACATCGACCTGATGCGGCAGCTCGGCACCAACGCCTACCGGCTCTCCGTCGCCTGGCCGCGCGTGCTGCCCGGCGGCGACGGCCCCGCCAACGACAAGGGCCTCGACTTCTACGACCGGCTGATCGACGGACTCCTCGACGCCGGCATCGAACCCTCCGTCACCCTCTACCACTGGGACCTGCCCCAGGCCCTCCAGGACCGGGGCGGTTGGCCGGAGCGGGACACCGCCGAGCACTTCGCCGCGTACACCAGCCTCGTCGCGGGCCGCCTCGGCGACCGCGTCACCCAGTGGGCCACGCTCAACGAACCGCTGTGCTCCGCCTGGATCGGCCACCTCGAAGGCAGGATGGCCCCCGGCGTCAGCGACCTCACCGCCGCCGTCCGGGCCTCGTACCACCTGCTCCTCGGCCACGGACTCGCGGCCCAGGCCGTGCGTGCCGCAGCACCCGGCGCGCAGATCGGCATCGTCAACAACCTCTCCACCGTCGCGCCCGCCAGTGACAGCGACGCCGACCGCGCCGCCGCCCGGCGGATGGACGGCCACGTCAACCGCTGGTGGCTCGACCCGGTCCACGGCCGCGGCTTCCCCGCCGACATGCTCGAGGTCTACGGCGTGGAGCTGCCCGAACGCCCCGGCGACCTCGAGACCATCGCCGCCCCGCTCGACTGGATCGGCCTGAACTACTACTTCCCGCAAGTGGTCACCGCCGACCCGCACGGCCCCGCCCCCTACGCCCGGATGATCGACCGGCCCGACGTCCAGCGCACCGGAATGGACTGGGAGGTCGACGCCGACGGCCTGGAGACCCTGATCATGCGCCTCACCGAGGAGTACGGGGCCCGGCGCATCCACATCACCGAGAACGGCTCCTCCTACCCCGACACCATCGCCCCCGACGGCAGCGTCCACGACCCCGAGCGCAGCGCGTACCTCACCGCCCACCTGGCCGCCTGCGCCCGCGCGGCCCGCCGCGGCGCACCGCTGGCCGGCTACTACGCCTGGTCCCTCCTCGACAACTTCGAATGGGCCTACGGCTACGACAAGCGCTTCGGCCTGGTCCACGTGGACTACGACACGCAAGAGCGCACGGTCAAGACCAGCGGCCGCCACTACGCGGACGTGATCGCCGCCCACCGGGCCCTGTAGCCCACCCCGCTCCGCCCGCTCCGCCCGCTCCGCCGCGCCGCGCCCGCCCGTCCTCCCCGGGCGGGCGCGGCATTTCGTGGTGGGATGGAGAAGGGGCCAGGCACCACCGGTTCAGGGAGAGGCGAGGCGCATGTCCGAAGAGGCAGAGGGCACCATGCGGGCGATGGCGTACGAGACGTACGGCGGGAACGAGGTGCTCTCCGAGATCCGGCTCCCGGTCCCCAAGGTGGGTCCCGGCGAGGTCCTCGTCCGCGTCCGCTGCGCCTCCGTCAACCCCGTCGACTGGAAGATCATGGCGGGCGGCCTCGACGGCCTCATGGACGTCGTCCACCCGGTCGTCCCCGGCTGGGACGTGGCTGGGACCGTGGAGTTCGTCGGCATCGACACCCCCGAGTTCACGGCCGGCGACGAGGTCATCGCCTACGCCCGCAAGGACTACGTGCACGGCGGGACCTTCGCCGAGTTCGTGACCGTGCCCGTACGGGCCCTCGCGCACAAGCCCGCCTCCCTGGACTGGCGGCAGGCCGCGGGACTGCCCCTGGCGGGCCTGACCGCCTACCAGCTGCTCACCCGCCTCGACACCGGCAAGGGGGACACCGTCCTCGTCCACGGTGCGGCCGGCGGCGTCGGCACCCTCGGCGTGCAGATCGCCCGCGCGCTCGGCGCCCGGGTCATCGGCACCGCCTCCGCGCGCAACCACGACCGGCTGCGCGCGCTCGGCTGCGAGCCCGTCGAGTACGGGGACGGCCTCGCGGGCCGGGTCCGCGAGCTGGCGCCCGACGGGGTCACCGTCGTCGCCGACTTCGTGGGCGGCGTCCTCGACAGCACCCTCGCGGTGCTGGCCGAAGGGGGACGGCACGCCTCCATCGCCGACCACACCGTCCTCGGCGCCGACGGCCAGTGGATGTGGGTACGGCCCAGCGGCGCCGAGCTCGCCGAGCTGGGCCGCCTCGCCGACTCCGGGCAGCTCACCGTCACCGTCGCCGAGACCTTCCCGCTCGCGGAACTGGCGGCGGCCTTCGAGCTGAGCCGGGCCGGACACACCGCAGGCAAGATCGTCCTGGAGGTCTGAGCGGGGCGGGCGGGCGGCCGCGAACGCGCGACCGCGCGCCGCCCGGTCGGACCGGGCGGCGCGCGGGGTGGGCGGGTGGAACGGGGAGTTGCCGCAACCGGTTCCCCGCCGGGTCACGGGGAGCCGTACGTACCGGCCCGACGCGCAGATGTCGAAGTCGTCGATCCCGCCGTCACCCTTGGCCGGCGTGGGCGCCCGGGTCGGCGACCGGGGGGACGGCCACGGCCGGCGCTACGGCAGGCGGCCGTCGGGGCCGAGCACCGTGCCGGCCTCCGGGTGGTACTGGTCGAAACCGCGGTTGTTGCACTGCAGGCCGCCCTTGATGCACTGGTCGACCATGGCCTTGAGCGTGCGCTCGTCCCACGCGTTGAAGAAGTCGTAGTGGAAGGAGTGGCCGGACCCGCTGGCCAGCCTGACCTGCGACATGTCCCCGCTGACCGGGAAGGCCATCTTGAACTCGACCATCGGGACCGCGACCGGGTGGGAGGCGGGGCAGACGTTGTCGTTGTTGCCCGGCTTCGTGACCGGGTAGGCCATGTGCGCCTTGTGGTCGGGCGTGTCGAGGTTCTTGCCGTCCCAGCAACTGGGCGACTGCATACGGATGTTGAGCTGGGTGCCGGCCGGGCAGTTCGCCGGGAACTCGGTGTTCTTGAAGCTGTCGCCGCACTCCCAGCCCTCGACCCAGCCCTTGTGCCCGCGGAACTCCGCCGCGGTCTGGGTCGGGCTGCCGACGAGGAAGCGCAGACCCTTGGGGAAGGGGCGCACGCTCGTGTAGTCGGTGACCCCGGTCTTGTAGTAGATGACCTGGGGGCCGGTGGGCAGGACCTTCTGGCTGCCGTTGAAGAGCGTCGGCATCCAGTAGCCGGAGAGGTCGCCGACCGCGGTGCAGGCCGTGCCGCCGGCGCTCAGCGAGGCGGTGGTGCTGTTGCCGTCCGTGCCGGTGTTGCCCATGAAGGTGTGGTCGTGCGAGGCGCCGGGCCGGCCCGCGTACACGATCGGGTCGTCGGGTGCGGTCTTGGTGACCGCGCAGTTGGCCTGGAACTCGTGGAAGTAGCGGTCCGGCGGGTTGTTCCAGGACGGGGTCACGCCGGTGACCTGCGGCACGGCCGGGATGTAGCCGTCGCCGTCGGGGTCGTCGCCCCCGGCGAGCGCCGCCACGGCGGAGTGGTCCATGTTCATGTGGATGCTGCCGGAGTCGGGCGTCGCCTGCGCGGTGAGCGCGGTGGCGCCGAGTCCGGCGGCCGCGGTCACGGCTACGGCCGCCGAGACCAGGAGGGCCGACAAGGCCCGCGGTCGGAGTTTCATGGTGTTGCGGCTCCTTTGTGTGGGTGGTGCCCGTGGGGGCCCGAGAGGCGCTGGAGAGCGCTCTCTCAGATGGCCCGGAAAACGCGGGGCGGCCGGTGGCCGCCCCGCGAACCGGGGGTCAGGGGGTGATCAGGGGAAGGAGACGACCGTGGAGGGGACCGTCGACGTACCCGACGTCGGGGCGCCCGTGTTGTTGATGACGTGCTCGTACTGGCCGTTGCCGCCGAGCGAGACGACGAGGATGTCGTGGAACTTCACTCCGGGCTTGACCGGCACCTGGAACCCGTGGTCCTGGCGGATCGTCGGGTCGACGTTGTAGTAGCAGTAGCTGCCCAGGCCCCAGCCCTCATGGGTGTTCACCGAGTCGGCGACCTTGTAGGCCGCGAAGCCCTTGATCGAACCGTTCTGGACGGCGGCCTGGTTGGGGGCGTCGTACGCCTTCTCGTTCTGGAAGAAGATCGTCCGGCCGCGCTCGCCCTTCCACTCCACGTCGTACTTGTTGAAGTGCTCGACGAACAGGCCGGTGGCCAGTACGTCGTCACCGTTGACGCGGAAGCCGTAGTCGGAGCGGTTGGTCTCCCAGCCCACCCCGTCGCCGTGGTCGGCGCGCCAGATCCAGGTGTGGTCGACGATCGTGTCGTGGTTGTTGATCACCATGCCGACCGTGGCCTTGCCGGCGCCGGCACCGCCGACGCGGATGAAGACGTCCTGGACGGTGGTCGGGTTCGCCGCGTGGTCCGTGGTGGTGCCGGCCGGGCCGACCTCCAGCAGGGACGGGGAGTTGAGCTGGCCCGCGTCGATCAGGAAGCCGGCGAGCTTGACGCCGTCGACGTCGGCGACCTTCATCGCCGTCACCCCGTTGTCCGGGATGACGGTGGCGAGGCCGAGGCCCAGGACGACGGTGTCGGCGCGGTTGACCTGGATGGTCTGGTCGACGTGGTAGACGCCCGGGGTGAAGAGCAGGTGCAGGCCCTGGGCCAGCGCCTGGTTCATCGTCGCGGCGCTCGTGCCGGGCTTGACGACGTAGAACTGGCTGAGCGGGACCGAGGTGCCCTGCGGGGCGCCGTTGCCCCAGGAAGTGCCGCGCGCGTTCACGCGCTTGGCCGGGACGAACACCTTGTACTCGGAGCGGTCCAGGTAGAGGAAGGGCTTCTCCCGGGAGACCGGGGTGGTGTCCAGGGTGGTGTAGCGGGGCTCCGGGAAGCTCTGCGCCGGGGCGCCCACGGTGCCGGAGAAGACCTGGTTCCAGACGCCGTTGGACCAGCCGCCGATGGAGCTGTCACGGGTGTACCACTGCTGCTGCGAGTAGTTGCCGACCTGGCCGTCGATCTTGGAGTCGGCGATGTAGCCGCCCGAGGACCAGCCGTAGCCGGACGGGGCCAGGTTGAGTCCGCCCTTGACGTGCATCCGGCGGAACGGCGCGGCCTGCGAGACGGCCCAGCGGTCGGTGCCGTTGACCGGGTTGAGGGCGAGGTTCTCGGCCGAACGCCAGAAGTTCTGGGTGGCGTTGCCGCCGAACCAGCCCGCGTCGACGGTCACGTCACCGTTGATCGTGGTGTCGTCCGGGCTCAGGCCGAGTCCGGAGATCGAGGTGTAGAAGCCGATCTGGGCGTTGAGGCCGTTGTAGGTGCCCGGCTTGAAGAGGAACTGGTAGCGCCCGGACCCGAACTGGGCCGACTCCTGCTGGGCGAAGACCTCGTCCAGCTTGGCCTGGATGTTCGGCGTGGACGGATCGAAGACGATCACGTTGGGGCCGAGGTCGCCGCCGCCGGGCAGGGTCGGACCGCTGCCGGTGGTGCCGTAGACCTGGAACTCCCAGAGCGAGTAGCCGTATCCGGTGGTGCGCTGGGTGCCGTACACGCGGACGTAGCGGGCGGTGCCGGTGATGTCGTGGGTCTGGACGCCGCCGGTCGCGTTGGCCGTCGAGTAGGCCGTGGACCAGTTGGTGCCGTCGGTGGACAGCTCGACGCGGTACGCCTTCGCGGCGGCCGTTTCCCAGCGCAGGACGACCTGGCTCAGCTGGGCGGGGGCGCCGAGGTCGACCTGTATCCATTGCGGGTCGGAGAACTGGCTCGACCAGCGCGTGCCGTTGTTGCCGTCCACGGCGGCGGACGCGGGGGTGCCGGCGCCCTCGACCGAGGAGGCGGTGGCGGGCTTGCCCTGCGAGAGGAGCGTGGGCGCCGCGGTCGCGGCGGTGCTCGGGAGGAACACGAGGAGGGCCGCGACCAGCGCGGCCGCGAGGGTCGCGACGGTCAACCGCGAGGGGCGCGGGGGGTGATCGGAGAGGAGGGGCATGCGGGACGACTCCTGACGTCGTGGATCCGGGGGGATCGAAGCGTGAGTGAACTGCCCGGGGCCGAGGCCGTCAAGGGTTTGAGCGTTCATGAACTGAAGATCCAATGACGTGTCACACACGCATCAGGCCTGTGAACTTGGAGTTTCTTCAATCCTTGTGAAAAGTGTTGACGAAAAAACTTCGCAGGACTGTACTGATGCTCTGACCGCTCCGTCTCGCCGTGCCCGCTACGGCGGGGCGGAGCTCGGCCCGGGACTCCCCGGTACGTTCGGAGCGTGGGGCCCGACGGGTGCTCAGGAGCTGCCGTGTGTTCGTTTCTTGTCGACACGGGCGAGGTGGTACACGCCTTGGGATCGCCGGGTCAGGGCTGTCCGGGTCAGGGCGGGTCGGGTCAGGGCAGGTCGGGGACGGCGCCGCAGTCCGCCCGGGCCGCCTCCGTACCCGGGAGGGTCGCCGACCAGGAGGCGGTGAGGGCCGTCAGGGAGCCCTCGTCCGGCGGATCGGCGCCGAGGCCGATCGCGAAGCGGGCCGAGGTCGTGGTCCGCTCGAACGGGCGGGGCCAGGCGTGCACGTCCTCGAAGCCCGCCTGCGACAGCGTGCCGAGCAGGGCACGCAGCCGCCCGCGCGTCCGGCCGAGGTTCTCCTCGAAGTCGCCGGGGGCGGCGCCCGTCACCGTGACCACCGCCCAGGCGGCGTGCCGGCGGTGCAGGGGCGGGCGACCGGCGAGCGTGTCCCCGTCGGCGCCGTCCTCCAGCGCCTCCCACGCGGCGTACAGCTCACGGCCGAGCAAGTCCCTCATACCGGGCCCCACTTGGGTGGTGCAGCTGCGGACCGGCGCGGAGGGTGTGAGGACGGTGACCGCCCCGCCGTCGGCCGCACCACCGCCGGCTGCCCCGCTGCCGGTCGCCCCGCCGCCGTCCGCCCCGCCCTCGGTCGCTTCGCCGTACGGGGCGTCCGGGCGGTCCGCCGACCCGGTGGCGCCGCCCGCGGCCGGAGCCGGGGGCAGGGCCACGGGGGTACGCCAGTCCCAGGCGGCCCAGGTCGCGAAGAACTCCCGGAGCAGGGGGCCGGGGGAGAGGTCGGCGGCCGCACGGACCGTGTGGGCCGCCAGAACCGCCCAGGCCAGGCCCGGGAGGCCGCCGAAGGGCGCCGAGTCCAGTCCCCGGGAGCGGGCCCAGGCCTTCACCTCGCGCGCCAACCGGGCGAACGCCGCGTGCTCCGCGCCCACGCGGGCCCGTACCGCGTCCGCGTCGCCCACCGCGCTCAGGGCCACCGCCGCCGCCTCGCCGAGCTCCGCGCGGCGGGCCACCGCCTGCCGGGGCGGGACCGGCCCGGTGGCGACCACGACCAGGTCCACGTCCAGCCCCGCCACGCGCAGCCGCAGCCCCGGCACCCGCGCGCCGGTCACCTCCCGGACCCGCTCCGCCTCCGGGACCGCCGAGCACACCCGTGCCCGTACCTCCGTGATGCCGCAGGTCCCCGGCAGCGCCGCCACCAGGTCCAGGTCCGCGTCCGGCAGCGCGCAGCCCATCCGCCGCGAGCCGGCCACGTACACGAACCCCTCCGGCAGCGCGGCCGCGATCCGCTCCGCGACGGACTCCGCCACGGCGGCGAGCAGGTCAGTCCCGGCTCCGTGCACGGCGGTGGCCGGGGCGGCGGGCCGCGCGGGCTGCGGCCCGTCCTGGCCGGGCGGGCCGTCTTGCCCGGGCGGGCCGTCTTGCCCGGGCGGGCCGTCTTGGCCGGTCGGGCCAGTCGGGCGGATCGCGCCGGTCGGGCCGTCCTGGCCGTCCTGGCCGGTCGCGCCGGCCGGGCGGGCCGGGCGGGCCGGCTCCGGTGCCCACCGGACTTCGCCCGTGCCGAGCTCCACCGTGGCCCTGACCTCCATGGGCCCGTCGCCGCGCCGCGACAACACCGTCAGCGAGCCGACCCGCGCCGAGCGCCCGCCGCCGAGGCGGGCGGCGAACTCCCGCTCCGCCCGCAGCGGGTCCCCGCAGCGGCCCAGCGTCAGATGCGGGGTGAAGCCCTCGCCCCGGCCCCGGCACCCGGGGAACCGCAGCGCCAGCGCGCGCCGCAGCTCCTGCCACGGGGCGTCGCCGGCCGCCGCGGGGTCCAGCCACAGGGTCGAGTCGAAGCTGTGCACGCCCTCCAGCCGCGCCGTGAACGGCGCCGTCCCCGCCGCCACTTCGGCCAGCAGCGGTACCGCCCGGGCGAAGGAGGACTCGGGCACGAAGCCGAACAGCAGGTTCACGTGCGCCGGCCAGCGCCCCGCCTGCGGGTCGTGCTCCCGCCGCAGCGCCTCCACCGCCGCGTCGTGCGGCGGCGTCCACGCCACCGCCGTCCGCGCCGTGGACCGTACGTCCAGGGTCGCCGCGCGGCCGCCCGCGTCCATCGCCCCGAACTCCAGCGCGGCCTCGACCCCGTAGTGGTCGGAGACGAACAGGCCGTCCGGGGAAGGGGAGTCGCCGCGCAGGGCGGCGCCCGCCACCCGGGCCGTCGCCGACCGCAGCAGGATCCGGTCCAGCCGCGCGGCCCGCCCCGACAGCGAACCCACCGCCGCGAGCGGGTTGGCGACCGGATCGAAGGTCGGCGTCGCGTCGGCCGGCCCGTGTACCTCGTTCCACGCGTCCCGCAGCCCCAGCGCGGCCGCCGGCCCGTCGGCCCCCGAGCGGCCGTCGTTGAAATCGCCGAGCAGCGCCACGTCGGCCGCGTCGATTCCGGCCAAACCCTCTGACATCCGGGTCAGTTCGGCCTCGCGCCGGTCGGCCCCGCGCTCGGTGTGATCACTCGTCAGGTGCGTGGCCGCGACGATCAGCGGCCCGTCCGCGGTGTCCACCGTGATCGCGACGACCGCCTTGTGCGGGCCCAGCACGTGCACGCCCGCTTCCCTGACCGGGAGCCGGCTCAGCACCAGCAGCCCGCTCATCTCCACCTCGCGCCCGCCGGGATCGGCGGCGACGGTGTAGCCGGCCCGCACCCACGGCTCGGCGAGCAGCATCCCGAGCAGCTCGCGCTCCACCTCCTGGAGCGCGATCACATCGGCGTCGGCGGCCGCCAGGTCGGCGAGCAGCAGCGGCCGGCGCCGCGCGGTGGCGATGCGCGGGGCGTCGTACCGGTCCCACAGCGTGTTCCACGTCAGCAGCCGGACCCGCGCCGGGCCCGCGCCGGGGGAGGAGCCGCCCTCGGGCGCCGGGAGCCACGCGCCGCCGTCCGCCGCCGCGTCCCACGCGTACGGCGTGCGCGCGGTGAAGAACGGCGCGCGCAGCAGCCTCGGGTCGCGGGCCCGCCCGGCCGGGGTGCTGTCGATGACGTCGACCCCCGTGGCCCGGTCCCAGACGAGCACGCCGTCGGCTTCCACGAACAGCACCCGGTGCCAGGGGATGTCGCCGCCGGGCACGAAGGAGGGCAGCGGGACCCGCTTCGGCGCGGCTCCGCGCTGGAGCAGGCCGAGGGTGAAGCGCGCCGGATCGAACCGCGGGTCCCAGCGGACCTGGTGGTAGAGCTCCTCGCTGGTGCGCATCAGCGTCCCCCGCCCGTCGTGCCGGCGCTCGCCGACGTTCCCGCCGTGTCCTCGACCGTTCCGTCCGTCCCGATGTACCAAGTGCGGTGCGCCTCACCGGGATACGGCGGAGCGAACCGGCGCAGCTGCGAGGCCAGCACCTCGGCCGGTACGGGATGCGCGCGCGTCGCGTTGCGGCGCAGCAGCTCCGCCTCCCCGGCCAGCACCACGGCGTGGGTGACCAGCGCGTCGCGCCGCCGCGCGACCGCCCCCGCCAGCCCGCGCTGCTGCCCGGTCAGCGAGGTGGCGTCCCAGACCACCGTGCCGCCGCGCGGCGCGGCCGCGGCCAGCGCCGAGTCCAGCCGGTCCAGGCCCTCGCGGAGCACGTCCGCGTTGTCCCGCTGGTCCGAGCGGGCCCCGCGCGCCGCGCGCAGGTCGTCCAGGGCGATGTACGCCTCCACCCCCGGCAGGCTCCGGGCGTACGTGCTCTTCCCGCTGCCGGAGGGTCCGCAGAGCTGGACCAGCCGGGGGTAGGACGAGCCGTCCCGCCACCGCCACGTGGCGGCCACCGCCTGCTCGGGGGTCGTCAGCCTGCCCTGCCCGTGGGCCTCGCGGGCCTGTGCCCAGCAGCGGTCGGCCACGTCGCCGTCGCCGATCCCGGCGCCGGCCAGGGCCTCGCGCAGCCCGGCCCGCAGCGGTTCCAGCGGCGCCGGCCCGAGCAGTCCCGCCTCCTCGGCGTGCAGCGCGGACCACTCGACGCACTCGCGCGCCTCCCCGGCCGCCGCGCCGGCCCCGGCCCCCGCCGCCTCGCCCCTAGTCTCGTGGGCGCGGAGATGGATATATGAGACAGCCGTCGTGCCCGGGGGCCCCGGGCCCGCCTGCGCTCCCGGGGCCCCCGGGCACGACGGCGTGCCGGCCCTGCCCGCGCGGGCTGGGTCGGACCAGGCACAGGCTCCGCCCGTGGGGCCGGGGCCCGAGGGGGCGGCCGCGTCGCACGCGATACCCGTACGGGTCCTCGTACGCGGGCCCGACCAGCCGGCGCCGTCCCCGCTGGAGCTGTCCGTGATGCGGGTCTAGGAGGACCGGCCGCAGCCGCCCGGTCCGCCCCGCCCCCTTCCCGTACAGCTCTGGAGCTCCCGCATGTCCCCTTCCCCTTCTTCCTCCTCCTCCTCTTCCTCCTCCCGCCGCAAGCCCCTGCTGATCTCCGCCGGTGTCGCCGTCGCCGCCGTCACCCTCGGCCTCGCCTCCTGGCAGGCCACCGCGCCCGAGAACACCCGCGCCCGGTCCTCTTCCGCCTCCGCGCCCGAGGCCGGCTCCTCCGCCGATCCCGCCGCGCAGCTCAAGGCGCTGGCCCGCCGCGAGTCCGGCGACAAGCTCGCCGTCGGCCGCGCCGACGCCCCCGTGGTGCTGATCGAGTACTCCGACTTCAAGTGCGGCTACTGCGGCAAGTTCGCCCGCGACACCGAGCCCGAGCTGGTGAAGAAGTACGTCGAGGACGGCACCCTGCGCATCGAGTGGCGCAACTTCCCGATCTTCGGCGCCGACTCCGAGGCCGCCGCCAAGGCCGCCTGGGCGGCGGGGCAGCAGGACCGCTTCCAGCAGTTCCACGCGGCCGCGTACGCCGAGGGGGCGAAGGAGAAGGGCTTCGGCGGGGAGCGGCTCGCCGAGCTGGCCCGCGAGGCCGGCGTACCGGACCTCGAGCGGTTCAAGAAGGACATGGCGGGGGAGCAGGCCGCCGCCGCGCTCGCCAAGGACCAGGAGGAGGGTTACCGCATCGGGGTCACCTCCACCCCGTCCTTCCTGGTCAACGGGCAGCCCATCGCGGGAGCCCAGCCGGCGGACGCCTTCGCCGCGGCCATCGCCCGGGCCAAGGCGCAGGCGCAGGCGGCCGCGAAGTGAACGGCATCGGATACCTGGCCGCCCTGCTGGGCGGCCTCCTCGCGCTGCTCAGCCCGTGCAGCGCCCTGCTCCTGCCCGCGTTCTTCGCCTACTCGATCGACTCCGCGTCGAGGCTGCTGGCGCGCACCGGGATCTTCTACGCGGGCCTCGCGAGCACCCTCGTACCGCTGGGGGCGGCCGGTTCGTACGCCGGGCGGTTCTTCCACGGCAACCGCGACGGGCTCGTGCTCTTCGGCGGCTGGCTGATCATCGCGCTCGGGCTCGCGCAGATCCTCGGCCTCGGCTTCGCCCCGAAGCGGATCTCGGAGCTCTCGGGGAGGATCCGGCCGACCACCGCCCTGTCGGTGTACGCGCTGGGCGCGGTCTACGGGCTGGCCGGCTTCTGCGCGGGCCCCATCCTCGGCAGCGTCCTCACGGTGGCGGCGGTCAGCGGCAGCCCGGTCTACGGGGGCCTGCTGCTCGCGGTGTACGCGCTGGGCATGGCCGTGCCCCTGTTCGCGCTGGCGCTGCTCTGGGAGCGCTTCGACCTGGGCCGGCGGCGCTGGCTGCGCGGCCGGGCCTTCTCGGCCGGCCGCTTCGAGCTGCACACGACCTCGCTCGCCTCGGGGCTGTTCTTCATCGTGCTCGGCGCGATGTTCCTGGTCTTCGACGGGGCGAGCGCGCTGCCGGGGCTGCTGGACGTGGACGACTCGTTCGCGGTGGAGCAGTGGGTGCGGTCCGTCGCGGACGGGGTCCCGGACTGGATGCTGCTCGGGCCGGTCGCGCTGGTGGCGGCCGGTGCGGGACTGGCGCAGTGGCGCCGGCGGGCGCGGACGGTCGGCGCCGAAGGGGAGTGAACGACGAAGAAGGCCCCGTCCGATGGACGGGGCCTTCTTCGTATCCAGTGGCTGGGGCCGGGGTCGAACCGGCGACCTATCGCTTTTCAGGCGATCGCTCGTACCAACTGAGCTACCCAGCCACGAAACCGTTTCCGGCTTCAGCGAACCTGACGGGACTTGAACCCGCGACCTCCACCTTGACAGGGTGGCGAGCTAACCAACTGCTCCACAGGTCCTTGCAATGTGCGAGCACAAGTCTCGCACACGGTAATGCGTACCCCCAACGGGATTCGAACCCGTGCTACCGCCTTGAAAGGGCGGCGTCCTGGGCCACTAGACGATGAGGGCTAAAGGCCCGCCGGGCGCTTTCCAGCGCGTCGGGGACGTGAGAAGCATATGGGATCCCGGCGGGGATCGCCAAAACGGTTTCCGGGGCCGCCCGCGGGTCGCGCCAGCGTCACCCCCAGCCGAGTTCGTGGAGCCGCTCGTCGTCGATGCCGAAGTGGTGGGCGATCTCGTGGACCACGGTCACGGCCACCTCGTGGACGACTTCTTCGGGGGTCTCGCACATGCGCAGGGTCGGGCCCATGTAGATCGAGATCCGGTCGGGCAGGACCCCGGCGTACCACTCGCCGCGCTCGGTGAGCGGGGTCCCCTCGTAGAGGCCGAGCAGGTCGGGGTCGTCCGCGGCGGGTTCGTCCTCCACGAACACGGCCACGTTGTCCATGACCCGGGTCAGCTCCTCGGGGATCGAGTCCAGGGCTTCGGCCACCAGCTCTTCGAACGCGTCTCGCGTCATCTCCAGCACGTGGTCATTCTCCCGTGTCGGCGGCCGATCGAGGCGGGTCGCGACACGACGGGCGAGAATGGCCCGGTGGCGACATGCGAAGCGGCCCGGGGATGACCCGGCCGCCGGAGGGCTCCGAGGCCATCGACCCGGACGTCGACCTCCACGTCCCGGCGCAGCGCGCCGAACCGCGGGGCCGGGTGCTGGCGGCCGTGGCGGCCGGCGGAGCCGTGGGCGCCTCGGCGCGGTACGGGGTCGCGCTGCTGTGGCCGGCCGGGCCCGGGGGCTTCCCGTGGGGGACCTTCTGGGTGAACGTGGCGGGCTGCGCGCTCATCGGCGTGCTCATGGTGCTGATCAGCGAGGGCGGCCGGTCGGCGCACCCCCTCGTACGGCCCTTCGCGGGGGTCGGGGTGCTCGGCGGGTTCACCACCTTCTCCACCTACGCGGTGGACTTCGCGCGGCTGCTCGACGCCGGTGAGGCCGGGACCGCGCTGGCGTACGCCGGGCTCACGGTGGCCGGCGCGCTGGGCGCGGTGTGGGCGGCCGCCCGGCTGACGCGCCGCGCGGTGGGCGACGGCGGGGCGCGGGCGCGGGGGCGCCGGTGAACTGGCTGATGGTGGTCCTCGGCGCGGCCGTGGGCGCGCCGCTGCGCTATCTGGCCGACCGCGCGGTGCAGGCGCGGCACGACTCGGTCTTCCCCTGGGGGACCTTCACGGTGAACGCGGCCGCCTGCCTGGTGCTGGGCGCGCTGACCGGGGCGGTGCTGGACGGCGCGGCCTCCTCGCGGCTGAGCCTGCTGCTGGGGGCGGGGCTGTGCGGGGCGCTGAGCACGTACTCGACGTTCTCGTACGAGACGCTGCGGCTGGCGGAACGGGGCTGGGGGTTCCTCGCGGCGGTGAACGCGGCGGGCTCGGTGCTGGTCGGGCTGGGCGGGGTCACGCTCGGCTTCCAGGTGGCGCGGCAGCTGTTCGCCTGAGGCGGGCCGCCCGGCGGTCGGCCCGGTGTCCGGCCCGGTGTCCGGCCCGGTGTCCGGCCCGGTGTCCGGCCCGGTGGTGCAGGGCCCTTCTCCCCGCTGGAGCGTGTCTCTTACGGGGCAAAGGGAGTTGGGCACATTGACCCGCTCACCGCGGACCTTTGCCTGCGTTCCGGAGGTGCCCCGTGCGCCAGTTGTCCGCTTCCCTCCGCCCCCCGCGCTCCCTTCGCCCCCTGCGACTGGCGGTCGCCGCGCTCGCGGTGGCGGCGACGGCGGGCTGCATGAGCGTCGGCGACGACGCCGCACAGCCCGGGCCGTCCTCCTCGGCGGGGGCCCAGGGCGGGAAGTCCGGCGGCTCCTCGTCCGGCAAGGGCGCCGGGACCGTGCGCGGCGGGCACGGCGGCAAGGACGGTACGGGGAACCAGGACGGCAGGCCGGGAGAGCCCGGCAAGGCCTCCGGCGCGACCGGGGCCTCGCCCAGCCCGGGCGCACCGGCGGGTCCGCCCGGGGCCCCCTCGCCGTCGGCCGGGCCGGGCGGCGGCGCGGGCGGGCAGGGTCCCCAGCAGCCGCCGACCGGCGGGTCCGGTTCGGGCGGAGCGGGTGGCTCCGGGGGCGGGCAGCCGGGCTCCCCGACCCCGGAGCCGCCGACTCCGACCCCGCCGGTCTCACCGCCGCCCGTGACGGATCCCACACCGCCGACGCAGCCGACGCAGCCTCCGCAGCAGGAGCCGAGCGGAGCGCCCGGCGGGGGGTCGTAGGGCTGCGTCGGCCCGTGGCGCTCCTCCGGGGCGGATTGCGTTTGTGCAGGTCAGAGGCCCTTCTGGGGAGGAGACTTGCCAGACCCGGGGGAGGGTGCGTATGGTTATAGATCGTTTGATCCCATTGCCCGGCGCCGACTCCGAAGAGCGCCGCGTGGCGCGTACTCTCCCCAACCGTGGCTGACCGCATTGAGGCGGTCGATTTGCGATTCACGGAGTTTGGGCGCGTGCCGAGACTCCGGAAGGTTTCGCATTTCGCATGTCCATTTCCAGTTCTGACCGTTCCGTCATGCCCGAGAACGACTCCAACGAGATCGTCGACGCCGAGACCCTCGCGGTCACCGAGGCCATCGAGGCCGTAGTCGCCGACGAGATCATCGAGGCCCTTGAGGCCGACGTGGCGACCGGCGAGTCCGGCGAGTCCTTCGAGGACTCCACCACCGACCTCGACGACGACGCCGACGCTGAGGCGGACGACGCCGACGCCGAGCCCACCCTGACCTTCGGCGACCTCGGTCTGCCGGACGGGATCGTGCGCAAGCTCGCCCAGAACGGCGTCACCGCGCCCTTCCCGATCCAGGCCGCGACCATCCCGGACGCCCTGGCCGGCAAGGACATCCTCGGCCGAGGCCGCACCGGCTCCGGCAAGACCCTCTCCTTCGGTCTGCCGACCCTGGCCCTGCTGGCCGGCGGCCACACCGAGAAGAAGAAGCCCCGCGCGATCATCCTGACGCCGACGCGTGAGCTCGCGATGCAGGTCGCGGACGCCCTCCAGCCCTACGGCGACGTGCTCGGCCTGAAGATGAAGGTCGTCTGCGGCGGTACCTCCATGAGCAACCAGATCTTCGCCCTGGAGCGCGGTGTCGACGTCCTCGTCGCCACCCCGGGCCGTCTGCGCGACATCATCAACCGCGGCGCCTGCTCCCTGGCGAACGTCCAGGTCGCGGTCCTCGACGAGGCCGACCAGATGGCCGACCTGGGCTTCCTGCCCGAGGTCACCGAGCTGCTCGACCAGATCCCCGGCGGCGGCCAGCGCATGCTCTTCTCCGCCACCATGGAGAACGAGATCGGCACCCTGGTCAAGCGCTACCTGACCAACCCCGTCACGCACGAGGTCGACAGCGCGCAGGGCAACGTCACGACCATGACGCACCACGTCCTCGTCGTGAAGCCGAAGGACAAGGCGCCGGTCACGGCCGCCATCGCCGCCCGCAAGGGCCGCACCATCATCTTCGTCCGCACCCAGCTGGGCGCCGACCGCATCGCCGAGCAGCTCATCGAGGCCGGCGTGAAGGCCGACGCGCTGCACGGCGGCATGACGCAGGGTGCCCGTACCCGCGTCCTCGCGGACTTCAAGGACGGCTACGTCAACGCGCTCGTCGCGACCGACGTCGCCGCCCGAGGCATCCACGTCGACGGCATCGACCTGGTCCTGAACGTGGACCCGGCCGGTGACCACAAGGACTACCTGCACCGCTCGGGCCGTACCGCCCGCGCCGGCAAGTCCGGTGTCGTCGTGTCGCTGGCGCTCCCGCACCAGCGCCGCCAGATCTTCCGCCTGATGGAGGACGCGGGCGTCGACGCCTCGCGCCACATCGTCCAGGGCGTCGGCGCCTTCGACCCCGAGGTCGCCGAGATCACCGGTGCCCGTTCGCTGACGCAGGTCCAGGCCGACTCCGCGAACAACGCCGCGAAGCAGGCCGAGCGCGAGGTCGCCGACCTCACCAAGCAGCTGGAGCGCCTGTCGCGCCGTGCCGTCGAGCTGCGCGAGGAGTCCGACCGCCTGGTCGCCCGCTCCGCGCGCGAGCGCGGCGAGGACCCGGAGGCCGCTGTCGCCGAGGTGGCCGAGGCCGCCGAGGCCGAGGTCGCGGCTGCCGCCGCGGCCGCGCCGGTCGCCGAGGAGCGCCCCGCGTTCCAGAGCCGTGACGACCGCGGCAACTACGAGCGCCGCGACAACCGTCGCGACGACCGTGGTGACCGTGGCGGCGACCGTGGCGGCTTCCGCTCCGGTGGCGACCGTCCGTCCGGTGGTGGCTTCCGCTCCGGCGGTGACCGTCCCTCCGGTGGTTTCAACCGTGACGACCGTGGTGGCGACCGTGGCGGCTTCCGCTCCGGTGGCGACCGTCCGTCCGGTGGTGGCTTCCGCTCCGGCGGTGACCGTCCGTCCGGTGGTGGCTTCCGCTCCGGCGGTGACCGTCCGTCCGGTGGTGGCTTCCGCTCCGGCGGTGACCGTCCGTCCGGTGGTGGCTTCCGCTCCGGCGGTGACCGTCCCTCCGGTGGTGGCTTCCGCTCCGGCGGTGACCGTCCGACCGGTGGTGGCTTCCGCCGCGACGACCGCCCCTCGGGTGGTTTCAACCGTGACGACCGCGGTGGCGACCGTCCGACCGGTGGTGGCTTCCGCCGCGACGACCGCCCCTCGGGTGGTTTCAACCGTGACGACCGCGGTGGCGACCGTCCCTCCGGTGGTGGCTTCCGCTCCGGTGGCGACCGTCCGACCGGTGGCAGCTTCCGCCGCGACGACCGCCCCACCGGCGGCGGCTTCCGCCGCGACGACCGCCCCTCGGGCGGCGACCGTCCGTACGGCCGCCGCGACGACAACCGCCCCTCCGGCTCCGGCTCGACCGGTGGCTCCTCCTTCGGCCGCCGCGACGACAAGCCCCGCTGGAAGCGCAACGACTGATCAGCGAGCCGCAGCCGCTGAACTGAGCGGCTGAGTGCCTGACAGGGCCCTTACGACACCCGTCGTAAGGGCCCTGTCCGCGTTCTTGCTACGCTCCCGGGACTTTGCAGTGGGGGGCACGGCAAAGCCGGTGGAACACCGCTGCTGTGGGGCCCCCGCGTTCTGGGGGCGGAATCATGAAACGAACACGCGCACGCGCGCGCACGCTGGCGGCGCTCGCGCTGACCGGCGCGCTGGCCGCACTGGGCGCCGTACCGGCGACGGCGACAGGCAAGGCGGTACCGCCGGGGGGCGAGGCGACGCTGGTGGCGCCGAAGGGCAAGGAGCCGGTGCAGCGGTTGCTCTATGCGGCCGGCACCGGACTGCTCATGGAAGAACCGGGGCGATGGCGGCGGCCTCGTCTGGAAGAGCCTCCAGGACGGCCGGGAGGACACGTGGCGGGACTGCGACGTACCGGGATCCTGGACGATCCTGTTCGGTGACACGCAGGCGTGCGAGTACCGCAAACCCCTCGGCACCCAGACCGCCGGTCCGGTCAGGATCCACGACTACGCGACGGGCAAGTCCGAGACGCTGACGCCCGCGGCCGGCCGGATGTGGGTGGGCACCGTCTCGCCCACCCAGGTGCTCGCGACCGAGCCGCGCGCGGACGGACAGCTGAGCCTGCACTTGATCGGGCGGGAGAACGAACCGCGCAAGGACATCGTCGTGAAGACGACGGAGGTGGTGCGCGCCTGGTCGGAGGGGACGGTGCGGCCCCAGGCCGCCGACGACAAGGGCGCGGTGATCACCTACGTGGACGGGGCGGGCCGGGTCCGGATCGGGCTGGTCGACTACGCCACGGCGACGATGCGCCCGATCCCGCTCCCCAAGGGGAGCGAGAACTCGTACTACCGCGCCACGCTCGGCCCGGACCGGATCCTCTTGTCGCCGCACAACGCCGGCCGGTCCCTGCTGTCCAGGTCCGACCTCAGCGTGCTCCCCCTCGGTTCCATCGAAGGGACGAAGGACGGGCACCTGTTGGGCGACTGGCTGATCACGGGGGGCCGGGCCGTTCCGGGCGACGGCGGAGCCGTGCGGACCGTGCTGCCCTCGGTCGGGTCCCAGAGCGTCGCCGGTTCCGACGGCAACGTGTACGTCGAGGGCGGTTCCGATGCCGCCCACTGGGGCATCCACCGCATCGCACTCGATGCCCAGGACATTCCCCGGGCCACGAAGGTGCTGGACATACCGCAGAAGCCGGCCGTCAGCCGGCGGGACCTCGCCTTCGCCCAGGGGGTACTCAGCTTCGGCCAGAGCAACGGCGACGGTACGGCTCTCCTGGGCTTCAAGGCTTCCGTCTCGGGGCCCCCGTCCGTGCCCCAGACCCCCGACTGGAGCTGCGACGGCGGCGCATGGGCCGAGCCGCCCTGCACGGGCGACATCGACATCACCGGCCAGGGCGGTTCGCCCACCGGCGACGGGCGGATCGTGGCCTTCGATCCCCCTCGCAAGGGATCGGGCGCACTGTTCGTCAAGGACGCCCGCCCAGGCGGTGCCACGCGCAAGGTGGTTCTCCAGGGCGGCGAGGGGCTGTTCGAGCAGCACATCATCACTGCCTCGGGCCGCTACGTCCTGTTCACGGCCCTGGGGGACCCCTCCGGGCGTCTGCAGTACGTGGCCGACATCGACACGGGCAAGATGCTGTCCGGCCTGGAGCACACCGGTGTCGCTGCCCTGTGGGGCAGCGTGCTGTGGCAGCCCGAGGGCGACAAGGGCGTCGTGGCCGGGAGGGACCTGAGGACCGGGAAGGTGACCCGGCGCGTGGACCTGGGCGCGGGCTGCCGCCCGCGTGTACTCCAGGTCACCGCGGAGTGGTTCTACTCGTCCTGCGCGGAAACGGGTGTTGCGGCCGCCGGGTACCACGTGCCGACCCGGAAGCGGGTCCTGCTGCCCGATGCGGCCCCCTTCAGCGGGGTCCGGCTCGGTGACGGGTACGTCGTGCGGGACAAGGGCGAGGTCTACAACCTGCGTTCCGGCAAGGCGGTACGGGAGTTCGCCCCCGGACGGGACCTCTTCGAGAACGAGTTCGCCCTCGATCCCTTCGGCGGCAAGTTCGCCTACCTCGACCCGGACCAGGCCGTCCACATCGTGGGGATCACGGGCAAGGCCTCCCCGCTGGCGGTCATCGACCAGGACGTCGCGGCGTCCGGGCCCTGGCTGTCCGGGTACACCAAGCGCTGGGAGCCGCGGTTCTGGCTGTCGAAGCCGGCCGCCTCCTGGGCGATGACGCTGACCGACAACGCCACGGGCAAGGTCGTGCGCACCATCAACGGCGGTGAGGTGCGCGGGCTGCTGCGGCCCAGGACGGACGGCAAGGACTCCTCCGGCATCACCCTGCCCAAGGGCGGGTACACCTGGACGCTGAAGGCCCGGCCCGCGGACGGGCAGGGGGCCGAACTGGCGCTCTCCGGCCCGCTCACGGTGACCGCCTCGGGCGCCGTGGTCGTACGCCCCGGTGGCTGAGCGGGGAGCACCGCCGACATCCCCGGGCCGGACCGCCGATATGCGATCGGTGGTCCGGCCCTCTCGGGCTATGCTCTGGGGGGAGCAAGCCGAGGGCCATTAGCTCAATTGGCAGAGCAGCGGACTTTTAATCCGTTGGTTGTCGGTTCGAGTCCGACATGGCCTACTGCTCACAGGCGGGGGACACGTCCTCTGACCTGCTACTGAGCGCCTCACCCGGTTCCGGCCGGGTGGGGCGCTCAGTCGTTTCCGGGCCTGTGCGTGAGCGATGCGTGAGCGGACGGCCCGGGACGGGGCGTCATTCAGCGCTACGACGTGGGCTTGCTGGGGTGTCGAACGACAGACGGATGTCGGTGGTCTTCGCCGCGATGGTGGAGGTCGAGCGGGAGTTCATCCACGAGCGGACTCTGATCGGCCTGGACACCGCCGCGGCCAACGGCAACCACGGCGGCTGGCCGGCCGCCCGCCATCGACGGCGACATGCTCGCCGTCGCCCTCCGCCGCCGCGACGCCAAGGAGTCCGTCACCGCCATCGTCAAGCACCTCGGCGTCGGCCGCTCCACCCTCTACGCACCCTCGCCGCCTACGCCGAAGCCATCGCCACCGGCCGCGAGCCCAATAGAACGCAGTGGTTTGCGGCCGGTGCGGTGATCACGACCGGCCGCACAGCGATCCGGCGGCCAGCAGCTCCTTGGCAGCGCGGGCAATGAACTGGCGGGTGCACTCCGGGCTCAGGGCCTGCGCCTGAAGGTGGTCGTACATGGTGCTGAACTGCCGTACGTCGGATGGTTTCTCCAGGTAGAGGTCGCTGGTGAAACGCTCCAGATACACCGTCCCCGTGGCGGCGTCGGGGAAGTCGAGGATGGAGAACTGTCCCGAGATGCCCGGATGGGCTCCCGCCTCGTGCGGGAGGACCTGCACGGTGATGTGCGGCTGTGCGCCGATGTGGTTCAGGAACTCAAGCTGTTCCCGCATGATCCTGGGGCTGCCGACCACGCGGCGCAGAGCGGATTCGTCCAGCACGGCCCATAAGCGCACAGACCTGGCCGGGTGGTGGGCCCGGGACTGACGACGCAGCCGGACCTCACTGCGCACGGCGATCTGTTCAGGGGTGGCCAGAGGGATCGTTTCCGCGACGACCGCAGCCGCGTAGGCAGGAGTTTGCAGCAGGCCCGGGATCACCAGGGGCTCGTAGGAGCGGATGGAAGCGGCTGCCGACTCCAAGCCGATGTAGACGGCGTACGGGACCTCCCCGCAGGCGACCCACCAGCCCTGCCGGTCCGCTTCCGTGGCCATCTGCATCAACGAGTCGACGACGTGCGGGTCGGTGACTTGGTAGAGGGCGCACAGGTCCCGTACATCACGAGGCTTGATGGCGCGGCGGCCGTTCTCCAGGTGGCTGATCTTGGGCTGGGAAATCAACAGGTGTTCGGCCACCTGCGTACTGGTCAGGCCACTGGCCAGACGCAGCCGGCGCAGCTCCGCGCCCAGCCGACGCCGTCGGACGGTCGGGTTCCCGTTCACCGCCACCTCGGTCTACCTCCGGTCGGGACTGTGTACCAGTCACAGGAAATGGCCACGGCCGGGCCCCGCTGGCGAGTGTCATCGCGCGCGAACGCAGCCGCGTGCACAACCCGAGCTGGGTTCACCCAGATGCCGGGATCTTCCACCTATCTGCCGGAAAAGACCGCTTACTTGTCTAAAGCCCCGTGCGCGGAGAGGTCGACTCAGGCCGGTCACCCGAGGCAAACCTCACGCCGTTACGGCGAAGCCGCCGTGACCACCGCGGACATCATGCGCCCGGTAACCTCCGCCGACCGGGCAGCGTTGGAGGACGAGTGACGGCAACGCCGGGTACCGGAGCGAGCGCCGGGCCGTCACACGCGGCGGGGTCGTCCGGTCATGGTGGGGCCCCGGCCGACCCCACAGCGATCGACCTCCACGTCCGCCAACTCATCGACCAAATCGTCGAGGCCGTACGCGACGGCGACCATCCGCTGATCCGGGACCTGCTCGCCAAACTCGCGGCGGTAGCCAACACCAACGCCCTTCTGAACCTGCGCCAGCAGCTGTACGAAAACGTGCCCTCCCGCTGAGCCTCTCCGCTGACAATCTCGCGTCGGCCGACATGGGGACTGACGGTGTCCCCAGTGCTTGTTCGATGGCCACTACGGTATCCGCGGGGCGGCGGTCGATCCGTGTCGAGAGTCCCGTCCGCTTCAGGCCGTGCTGGAGCGGATCGCGCATGTGCTTCTCGCAGACGACGAAGTTCGCGTACCCGGCCGAACAGGACCGATAGACCATGCATCCCCTTTGTGGCGCCTAACCCCAACAGGTGCGGCGCCACAGGCACACCACGCTGAGCCTCGCCCAGCCCCAGCCGGTACCACCACTCCGGCCGGCATAGTTCGGATGCAACGCCGCCTTGACCGGGTGAAGGCCGTGCACGCTGCAGCGCGGTCCGGCGTGATCAGCGTGATGGACGGGTTGCTCTCGATTTCCACGAGAGCAATGCTGCGCGGTTTTCCTCAGGGTGTGGCCTGGCTTGTTTCCGAGGCCTTCTCCGAGCGGGTGCGAGGTACCAGCCGGGCCGCCGCTTCGGCGGCTGCCTGGTCGACTTCCGGGAGCAGGCTCGTGTACGTGTCCGAGGTCAGCGTGATCGTGGAGTGCCGGAGCGTCTCCTTGATCGTGTGGAGGTCGCCGCCACCGCCGTGGGTGAGGGTGGCCGCGACGTGGCGTAGATCACGAAGGGTGATCGGCGGCAGGTCCGTGCGGGCCAGGATCTGCCGGAAGGTCTCCGAGGCGGTCTCGGGGTGGAGCCAGGAGCCGTCCTCCTGGGTGAAGACCTTGCCTGTGTCCTGCCAGGCCGGGCCCCACTTCTCCCGCTCCGCGAGCTGGCGTACCCGGTGCTCACGCAGGGCGGTCACGTTCAGGCTGTCCAGCGCGATGGTGCTGGCGCTGCCGTCCGTCTTCGGCGCGGACTCGTACGGGTCCCAGCCGTCCACCACGATCTCCTTGGCCGGCGTGATCTGCCCGCCCTCCAGGTCGACGTCGGACCACTCCTGGCCGACGCACTCGCCGCGCCGCAGACCGCGTGTGCCGGAGAGGTGGAAGAAGGCGTACAGCCGGTCGCCCTCGGCCTCGTCGAGGAAGGCGCCGAACTGGGCCGGGGTCCAGACCATGACGGGGGAGGGCTTCTCGCCGGTGAGGCGCCACCGGGCCACGCGGGCGTCCGTCCACAGCAGGGGCTTCGGGCGCTTGCCGGACTCCAGCTCCACGTGGGACGCCGGGTTGAAGATGATGAGCTGTTGGCGTATCGCCCCGTTCAGCGCCGCCCGCAGGGTGCGGCGGATGCTCTGCCGGGTCGCGGGCCCGGTGGGCTTCCGGAAGGGCTCCATCGCGGCGAGCTTGGCCCGCTCGGCGGCCAGGAGCGCCCGCTCGGCCGCGACCGGCCTGCCGGCCTTGCTCGGCTTGCAGCGGGCGATCTGCTCACGCCGGGCCAGGTTGTGGGCCTCGATCGCCTCGTTGGCATCGGCAAGGGCGTCGAACATCTCGACCAAGTGGGCGACGTTCAGCCGGTCGAGGCGGAGGTGCCCGATGCGGGGCCGGAGGTGGACGCGGATGTGGGAGGCGTAGCCGTTCGTCGTGGTCTTGCGCGTCTTCTTCGACGCGAGCCAGCGGTCCAGCCATTCGCCGACGGTGATCGACCCGAGGAGAGAGGTTCCGGCCCGCAGCCGGCGTCGGGTCTCCTCGACGTCAGGGAGCGGCGCCTTCTCATCGGCCACTTGCTCCAGGAGCGCCGCGACGCTGGCGACGCTCTCGGGGTCGTCCGCCGCCGGTATGCCCAGGAGAGCACGTACGAAGTCCAGATCGGCCTGCGCCGCCTTCAGGCTCTCGTACCCGGCGCGGTTGAAGGAGCGGCGGGTGCCGTCCTCGCGGGGCGGGAGTTCCTGGCGTACGGAGTAGGAGCCGTGCTTGCGGCTGGAGAGCTTGGGGCACGTCTTGCCGAGCGGCTTGCCGGTCTTCGGGTCGCGGCAGTAGCAGCGGCGGTGGGTGGAGCCCTTCAAATGGCGTCCTCTTCGTCGGTGTCGGGTGGGTCGATGTCGGCGAGTGCTGGTGGCAGTTCTGGCGGGGTGGCGGCTTCGTCGCGGATCTGTCCGCGGACCATCTGGAGTTGCCAGGTGGCCTCTTTGACCTGTGCGTTGTAGCTGTCCCTCTTGCGTTCGGCTTCCTCGCGCTGGGCGGGGTTGGCCGCCGTCTCAGCGGCGAAACCGGCCCGTTCCGCTTCGCGCAGGGCGGCCTCGATGGTGCGGACCAGGCTGGCGTGGCGGTTGAAGTCGGGGATCAGCCCGGCATCGGAGTAGTAGCCCGGTTCCTCACCGGTGAACATCCGCATGGCGTCCCAGGTCGAGATGGGGTGGCTGAAGGGAAGTTCCTGGGTCTCCTCGACGTAGCCGATGGGGAAGATCAGGCAGATCGGGGACGTATACAGGGCGGCGGCCAGGATCATGACGTCGACCAGGGGCAGGTTGGCCCGGCGGCCTGATTCCAGGTTGGCGATCACGTTGCGCGGGATGGGGTGGCCGAGCTCCTCGCATCGCTCTGCCAGCCGCTGCGCGCTCCATCCCATCTCCTTCCTCCGCCGGCGGACTTCGCCGGCGACGTTGTTCTTGATCCGGTCGACCCATTCCGGGAAGTCGTCCTCGTCTTCATCATCCAAGCGATGTTGTGTCATGCAGACACAATAACTTTCTTACCGTGAAAGTCATACGCCTGGAGCCGGACGCGATGACGTGTTCGCCGTGGGCTGTGACGAGAGGAGCGCCTCGTGCGCGACGAAAGGATCGCAAGCCGGGTGAAGGGGATGGGCCGGGAGGAGCTGATGGCCCTTCCCGTGGCCGTTGACCTGGACACGGGCAACCGTGCTCTGGGTCTCGGGCGGAGCAAGGGGTACGAGCTGGCGAAGCGAGGTCAGTACCCGTGCAAGGTGCTGCGGATGGGCAACGCCTACCGAGTGGTGACCGCCGACCTGCTGGACCTGCTCGGTCTGGCCGCTTGAGGGGGCGGCACGTTAACAGACGATTCTGCGCGGAGCTGACACAGAAACGCTGGACTGTGCCCGGGGTCGGACGTACTGTTCGTCTTCCCCCGCCGCAGCTGACTGCCTGCGAGCGAGGGCGAAACGCCTGGCGGGCCAACGCCACAGGCGGCCCCCGTCACCTCCCCCACCCGCAAACCACCCGGCAACCCGGTGCCCGGCCGCTGCCGCATGCCCGCAACCACCCAACAAGGAGCTGCCACTTGGAACCCCCCACCCCCCACGCCGAGGCCGCCCCCACCCCCACGCCCGCCCCCCCCACCGAGGCCCGGCCCCAGAGCGCCCGGCCCGGCCCCCCGTCGGCGCCCAGGCCCGCCCCGGCCAGCCGGGCCGCGCCCGAAACGCCCGGCTCCTGCCCGTAGAGGTTGGGCTCCAGGGCGTAGCGGCGCGCCGCGCCCGCCAGCGCGTCGCCCAGCGCGGGCAGCAACGTCACGTCCGGGTTGCCGGAGGTGACGTCGCGCACCCCCGCCGGCACGGCCATCCGCATGCCGTCTCGTCGGCAGCGTCAGATGTATATAAGCAGCAACCCCGGCACCCCCGGCCTCGAACACCGCATCGGCGGCATCGAAAAACAGGACGGCACCGGCAACATCTCCTACGACCCCGCCAACCACGACTTCATGGTCCGCACCCGACAAGCCAAAATCGACGGCATCCACGTCCCCGACCTGGAAGTCGACGACCCGGACCAGGCGCGGACCCTGGTGATCGGCTGGGGCTCCACCTACGGCCCCATCACCGCCGCCGTACGCCGCCTGCGGATCGCGGGTGTCCCCATCGCCCAGGCCCACCTGCGCCACCTCAACCCCTTCCCCAGGAATCTGGGCGAGGTCCTGGGGCGTTACGACAAGGTAGTGGTGCCGGAGATGAACCTCGGGCAGCTCGCCACCCTCCTGAGGGCCAAATACCTGATCGACGCACAGTCGTACAACCAGGTCAACGGCATGCCCTTCAAGGCCGAGCAGCTCGCCACGCATCTCAAGGAGGCCATCAATGACTGAGGCACCCACCCTGCTCTCCCTCGTCCCCAAAGCCACCGCGAAACAGTCCATGAAAGACTTCAAATCCGACCAGGAAGTCCGCTGGTGCCCCGGCTGCGGCGACTACGCCGTCCTCGCCGCCGTCCAGGGCTTCATGCCCGAACTCGGCCTGGCCAAAGAGAACATCGTCTTCGTCTCCGGCATCGGCTGCTCCTCCCGCTTCCCGTACTACATGAACACCTACGGGATGCACTCCATCCACGGCCGCGCCCCCGCCATCGCCACCGGACTCGCCTCCTCCCGCCGCGACCTGTCCGTCTGGGTCGTCACCGGCGACGGCGACGCCCTGTCCATCGGCGGCAACCACCTCATCCACGCCCTGCGCCGCAACGTCAACCTCAAGATCCTCCTCTTCAACAACCGGATCTACGGGCTCACCAAAGGCCAGTACTCACCCACCTCCGAAGTCGGCAAGATCACCAAATCCACGCCGATGGGCTCCCTCGACGCCCCGTTCAACCCGGTCTCCCTGGCCATCGGCGCGGAGGCCTCCTTCGTGGCACGGACCGTCGACTCCGACCGCAAACACCTCACCGAAGTCCTGCGCGCCGCCGCCGACCACCAGGGCACAGCCCTCGTGGAGATCTACCAGAACTGCAACATCTTCAACGACGGCGCCTTCGAAGTCCTCAAAGACCACGAACAGGCCCAGGAAGCGGTGATCCGCCTCGAACAGGGGCAGCCGATCCGCTTCGGCACCGACCACACCAAAGGCGTCGTCCGCGACGTGACCACCGGGGACCTGGAAGTCGTCACCGTCACCCCGGACAACGAGCACCGGATCCTGGTCCACGACGCATCCACCGCCTCACCGACCAACGCCTTCGCACTCTCCCGGCTCGCCGACCCCGACACGCTGCACCGGACGCCCATCGGCGTCTTCCGCAACGTGCGCCGGCCCGTCTACGACACCCTCATGGCCGAACAACTCGAAACAGCCGTAGAACGCAACGGCAAGGGCGATCTGGGTGCGCTGCTGAGCGGCAACGACACCTGGACCGTCGTCGGCTGAGTCCGCCGAGCCGTCGGGACGTGTACGACCGAAGCCCGGACCTCCTCGTGGAGGCCCGGGCTTCCGCATCTCCGAGCGTGTGCCACCACCGCCCCCACCAGCTTACTTTCCAAAAGTTAGCGCTTCCCGTACGGTAGTGACAGGCCCCGCCCCCGAGGCCGCCGCACGAAGGAGACCCCCATGAGCATCGTCGTCACCGGAGCCACCGGAGCCCTCGGCCGCCTCGTCGTCGAGGAGCTGCTGACCCGCGTCCCCGCCGACCGGATCGCGGCCGTCGTGCGCGACGCCGCCAAGGCCGCGGACCTCGCCGAGCGCGGCGTCGAGCTGCGGGTCGCCGACTACGACGACCCCGCGAGCCTGGCCCGCGCCTTCCGGGCCGGCGACCGGGTGCTGCTGGTCTCCGGCAACGAGATCGGCCGCCGGATCGCCCAGCACACCGCCGTCCTGAAGGCCGCGCGCGCCGCCGGGGTCGCCCAGCTCGCCTACACCGGGATCCTCGGCGGACCCGAGGCCGACTTCGAATTGGCGGCGGAGCACCGCGCCACCGAGCAGGCCATCCTCGACTCCGGGATCCCGTACACCTTCCTGCGCAACGGCTGGTACCACGAGAACTACACCCGCGACCTGACCTCCCACCTGGAGCGGGGCGCGCTGGTGGGCAGCGCGGGCGAGGGCCGTGTCGCTTCCGCGGCCCGCGCGGACTACGCGGCCGCCGCGGCCGTGGTGCTGACCGGCGAGGGCCACCTGAACCGGGCCTACGAGCTCTCCGGGGACGCCTCCTGGAGCCTCGCGGAGTACGCCGCGGAGCTGTCGGCCCAGTCGGGCCGCGAGGTCGCGTACACCGAGCTCACGCCCGAGGCGCACCGGGCCGTCCTGACCGCCGCCGGGCTCCCGGAGGGCTTCGCGGCGGTGTTCGCGGACGTGGACGCGGCGATCCGGCGCGGCCGGCTGGGCTCCACGGACGGCGACCTGGCCCGGCTCATCGGGCGCCCGACGACTCCGGTGTCCGGGGCGATCGCCGACGCGCTCGCCGCCGCGCGCCGGTAGACCCCTCCGGCGGCCCGGTGGCCCGGCGCCGGCGCCGGGCCGGCGGCGACCGGTACCGCAAGTGTCATGAGCATCTCCCACTGACGCTGATGACATCCGGCGCGTACGGCGCTACCGTCTTGAGGTTGGCTGAATCTCACTGGAGGCCCCGTGAAGGCGGAGAACGAGCAGCGCACGGGTCTGCTCTACGGATTCGGCGCCTACGGGATGTGGGGCGTCGTACCCCTCTTCTGGCCACTCCTGCAGCCGGCCGGCGCGATCGAGATCCTCGCCCACCGCATGGTGTGGTCCCTGGGCGCGGTCGGCCTGGCCCTGCTCGTCCTGCGCCGCTGGAGCTGGATGGGAGAGCTGCTGCGCCAGCCCCGCAAGCTGGCGCTCCTCGTGGCCGCCGCCGCCCTGATCACCGTGAACTGGGGCGTGTACATCTGGTCCGTCAACAACGGCGCGGTGGTCGAGGCCAGCCTCGGCTACTTCATCAACCCCCTGGTCACCATCGCGCTCGGCGTCATCCTCCTCGGCGAACGGCTGCGCCGCCGGCAGTGGGCGGCGGTCGGCATCGGCGTGGCCGCCGTGCTGGTGCTGGCCGTCGGCTACGGCCGGCCGCCGTGGATCTCGCTCGTGCTGGCCTTCTCGTTCGCCGCGTACGGGCTGATCAAGAAGAAGCTCAACATGGGCGGCCTGGAATCGCTGACCGCCGAGACCGTGCTGCTCTTCCTGCCCGCCCTCGGCTACCTGCTGTGGCTCAGCTGGCAGGGCCAGTCGACCTTCGCCTCCCAGGGATCGGGGCACTCCGCGCTGCTCGCCTCCACCGGGCTGGTCACCGCGATCCCGCTGGTCTGCTTCGGGGCGGCCGCGATCCGGGTACCGCTGTCCACCCTCGGACTGCTGCAGTACACGGCCCCCGTCTTCCAGTTCGGGCTCGGCGTCCTGTACTTCCACGAGGCCATGCCGCCCGCCCGCTGGGCCGGTTTCTCCCTGGTCTGGGTCGCCCTGTCGATCCTCACCTGGGACGCCCTGCGCTCCGCCCGCCGCAACCGCGCCCTGCGGCTCGGGGCCCTTCCGGTGGGCGGCCCGGCCGGCGCGAAGGCCACTGCCACCACCACTGCCACTGCCACCGCCACCACTGCCACCGCCGCTGTCACCGCCGAGGCCAAGGCCCCGGCGGGCGCCGCGTAGACCTGCCCCACAGGCGCCGCGCGGAGCGTCCCACAGGCGCTGCGCGGCCCGTCCCGCAGGCGCCGCGCGGGCCCGTCCCGTAGGCCCGCAGCCGCACCCGTCGATCCCCGCCCCGGAGTTCCGGAGCGGGGATCGTCCGGTTTCCGAACCAACCTGACCGGATTGTGTTCTTGACGGACAGTCATTCTCTCCTCGAACATCAGGCTCGCACTGACGCACGACGCACTGCCGTACCCACGCAGTAGCGCCGCCGCACAGGCACGCTCACCCGCGCCACCCGCACGTTCCGCACAATCCCCAGTACGGAATCCCGGAGCCCCCACATGAGCCTGTCCGTTTCCCGGCGTCTGGCCGCCGTGACCGCCATCGCGGTCGCGGGCCTGTTCGCCGCCACCGCTCCCGCCGCGCTCGCCTCGCCGGCCTCGGTCGCCGCGGCGCCGACGCCGCCCGACATCCCGGTCGCCAACGTCAAGGCGCACCTGACGCAGTTGCAGTCCATAGCCGCCGCCAACGGCGGCAACCGCGCACACGGCAAGACCGGCTACAAGGCCTCGATCGACTACGTGAAGGCCAAGCTGGACGCGGCCGGTTTCACGACCACCCTGCAGACCTTCACCTCCAGCGGTGCGACCGGCTACAACCTGATCGCCGACTGGCCGGGCGGCGACCCCAACTCGGTCCTGATGTCCGGTGCGCACCTGGACTCGGTGTCCTCCGGTGCGGGCATCAACGACAACGGCTCCGGCAGCGCGGCCGTCCTGGAGACCGCGCTGGCCGTCTCCCAGGCCGGCCTCACGCCCACGAAGCACCTGCGCTTCGGCTGGTGGGGCGCGGAGGAGCTGGGCCTGGTCGGGTCGAAGTACTACGTCAACAACCTGCCGACCGCGGAGCGCGCGAAGTTCGCCGGGTACCTGAACTTCGACATGATCGGCTCGCCGAACCCGGGCTACTTCGTCTACGACGACGACCCGACCATCGAGCAGACCTTCAAGAACTACTACGCGGGCCTCGGCGTCCCGACCGAGATCGAGACGGAGGGCGACGGCCGCTCCGACCACGCGTCCTTCAAGAACGTCGGCATCCCCGTCGGCGGCCTGTTCACCGGCGCCAGCAACAGCAAGACGGCGGCCCAGGCCCAGAAGTGGGGCGGCACCTCGGGTCAGGCCTTCGACCGCTGCTACCACTCGTCCTGCGACAACACGTCGAACATCAACGACACCGCCCTGGACCGCAACGCGGACGCCATCGCCTACGCGATCTGGAACCTCGGGTTCGCCGTCCCGGTCCCGCCGGGCCCGTCCTTCGAGAACACGGCGGACGTGAGCATCCCGGACTCCCCCGCCGCCGCGGTGACCTCGTCGATCACGGCCTCGGGCGTCACGGGCAATGCCCCGGCCACCACCAAGGTCGATGTGAACATCGTCCACACCTACCGCGGTGACCTGGTGGTCGACCTGGTCGCCCCCGACGGCACCGTCTACAACCTGCACAACCGCACCGGCGGCAGCGCCGACAACCTCGTGCAGTCCTACACCGTCAACGCCTCCTCCGAGGTGGCGAACGGGGTCTGGAAGCTCCGGGCCAAGGACGGGGCGGCGCAGGACGTCGGCTACATCAACAGCTGGAAGATCACCTTCTAGGAAGGTCATCTCCAGGGAGGATCCGCCCCTCCGGCGTCCGATGGTCTGATCGGAGGATGCCGGAGCTCCTCATCGCCCTGCTGGGCCTGCTCGGCCAAGCCGCCGCCGTCAACCCCGCACTCCTCGTGCGCAGACGGCGGCGGCGCCGGCGGCTCGCGGACCACGCGCAGGGCAGGGCCGTCCTCGTCCCCGCCGATCTGCGGCTCCACCCGGACGAGGCCCCGATGGTGCTACGCGTCCTGCGCGCCGCCCCGTAGCGAGGCCGGCAGGGGGTCCTGGATCCGGGCCCGCAGCTCCTCCGCGACCGCCTCGACATCGGCGCGCCCCAGCTTCGCGGCCTCCACCAGATCGCCGAGCTCCTCCGGCGAGGGCAGCTGCTTGGCCCCGGCGACGCGCAGGTACGAGCGGGTCGCGGCGGCGGCGTAGAACTCGTTCATCGGGGATTCCAGCGCCGGGCACACCGCGAGGGTGTGCAAAAAAGCGGCGGCCCGCCACGCGGTATCCGGGGCGGGCTGCTCGGGCACCAGGACGAGGTCGTTCTGGTGCCGGGCCACGGCTGCGGCCACTCCGGACGGATCCCATACGGCGGGATCGGACGGGAGATGGTGGGCCAGAGCGGTCCAGGCCCACTCCATGGTGATCTTCAATGCCCGAACCGCTCCTGGAAGTAGCCCCAGTGGTCGGCGAACTCCTCGATCCCGGACAGGAAGTTCTTCCGGTCCTCGTCGAGTTCGCGTTCCGTGACTTCGGTGATCAGCGCGGTGACCGTTGTCCCCAGCGCCGCCGCGCGCGCCTTGAGGCGTTCGTGGAACTCTTCTTCCAGGCGGATGGTGACGTGTCTCGACATGCTTTTCACGGTACAGCGGGCTTGCTGTACGCAGGGGCGGAACGGCGGAAGGGTGGGCAGGGACACAGTGTCCCTGCCCACCCTTCCGTCGTGCGGCGGCCGGAGCGCGGTTACTTGTTCGCGTCGGCGGCCTTCACGAGCTCGTCCTTGGTGACCGCTCCGACGTAGACCTTGCCGTCGTCCGTGATCAGGGCGTTGACCACGCGGGTCTTGAAGATGCGGCCCTCGCCGAACTTCCCGGAGACCTTGTCGCCGAGGGTGTCGAGGAACTGCTTGGCCTCCTTGGGGGCCTTGCCGTCCTTCGCCGCGCCCTCGAGGTCCTTGAGGCCGTTGGCCTGGCCGGTGTCGATCCGCGCGATCGAGGTCCAGCCCTCGCCGAGCACCTTCATGCCGCCCTTGTCGGCGCCGACACCGGCGCCGCCGGTGAGGGCGTCCAGGCCCGGGATGGACCCGAGGGCGCCGCCCAGGCCCTTGTCTCCCTTGTCACCCTTGTCGCCCTTGCCGTGCTCCCCGCCGCCCTCGTTCACCTTGGCGTCCTTGGGCGGGGTGAAGGCGAAGGTGTCGGCGGCGGGCTTGGCGAAGTCCACCTTGGTGAAGCCGGCGTCCAGGATCGGCTTGCCGCCGTCGGTGGACAGCAGCTGGACCCGCAGCGGCACGCCGTTCTTGGCGTCCACCGCGATCTTCACCGAGGCGACCGTGGATCCGGACGCCTTCGGCTTCAGGACCAGCTGGTAGGCGTCGCGGCCGGCCACCTGGGCCGTGTCGCCGACGCTGACGTCCGTGGTCGGGCCGGCGGCCTCCAGGACCTCCTTGGCGATCTCCTGCGGGGTGGCGCCGAGCCGGTCGCCGGTCTTGCGCTCGGAGCTCTTGCCCGCCTCCGCCGGGGCCTTCTCGTGGAAGGCCTCCTTGGACTTGGAGTCGTATCCCCAGACGTCGTCGCCGTTGTGGACGAGGGTGTACTCGTCCTTGCCGTCGACGAAGGTGAGCTTCTGCCGGTCCGGGCCGTCCGCGGCCACCCGGAAGGTGTGGGTGCCGCTCGCCAGCTGCGCGACCTTGTCCTGCGGGTCGGCGGAGCCACCCGTGACGCCGCCACCGCCGAGCAGGCCGGAGGCCAGGGTCGGCAGGCCGAGGTCCGTGCTGATCTTGGCGCTGCCGGACAGCTGCTCGACGTCCGAAGCGGCGATCTTCTCGATGAGCTGCTGCGCCGTGATCTTCGGCAGGTCCGGGCCACCGGAGTTCGCGAAGGCCGGAACCATCGCGATCGTGCCGGCGACCACACCGAACACCGCGACCGGTACGGCGTACCGAGCGGCCTTGCGGGTCTTTGAGTTCGTTGCCATGTCTGTCTGCCCTACCTCTGTGTGTACGGCGGCGACCTACCCGTCTTGCGTGTACACGTCCACCCCGCGCCGCCACTCTCACCCGATCTGGTGGGGATGTGCCTCTATCTGACCAAACCCGAGGGGGTGAAGGCGTCAACCCCCGGAGCCAACTGTGCCTACGCCCCAGGGATGACAAAACGCGGGCCCGGCCTCCCCCACCCGTAGGGGATGCCGGGCCCGCGCCTCTGCCTTAGGTCCGGGTCCGCCGGTCCGCGCCGGGCGTCAGCCCGCGCGGTGGACCACCGCGTCGCACAGCTCCACCAGCGCCGACTTCGCGAAGCACTCCGGCAGCGGGGCCAGCGTGGCCCGCGCCTCCTCCGCGTAGCGGACGGTGTCCCGGCGGGCCTGCTCCAGGGCGGGGTGGGAGCGCAGCCGGGTCAGGGCCTCGGCGTGGCGGGCGTCGTCCGTCAGGTCGCCGTCCAGGAGCGCCACGAGGTCCAGGTCGTCCGGGTTCCCGTCGCGGGCGGCCATCTCGCGCAGCCTCAGCACCGGCAGCGTCGGGATGCCCTCGCGCAGGTCGGTGCCCGGGGTCTTGCCGGACTCGTGCGCGTCGGAGGCGATGTCGAGGACGTCGTCGGCGAGCTGGAACGCCAGGCCGAGGCGCTCCCCGTACTGGGTGAGGACGTCGACGACCATCTCGTCGGCGCCGGACATCAGCGCGCCGAAGCGGCAGGAGACGGCGACCAGCGAACTGGTCTTGCCGGCCATCACGTCCAGGTAGTGCGCGACCGGGTCGCGGCCGTCGCGCGGACCGGCCGTCTCCAGGATCTGGCCCGTCACCAGCCGCTCGAAGGCCTCGGCCTGGATCCGTACGGCCTCGGGCCCGAGGTCCGCCAGGATGTGCGAGGCGCGGGCGAACAGGAAGTCACCCGTCAGGACGGCCACGGAGTTGCCCCAGCGGGCGTTCGCGCTGTCCACGCCGCGGCGCACGTCCGCCTCGTCCATGACGTCGTCGTGGTAGAGCGTCGCCAGGTGGGTCAGCTCCACGACGACGGCGGAGGGCACGATTCCGGGCGCGTAGGGATCGCCGAATCGGGAGGCGAGCATCACCAGCAGCGGCCGGAACCGCTTGCCTCCGGCGCGCACGAGGTGCTGCGCGGCCTCGGTGATGAAGGGGACTTCGCTCTTGGTGGCTTCCAGCAGACCCGCCTCGACGGCGGCCAGTCCGGCCTGGACATCGGTCTCAAGAGCCTGGTCCCGCACGCTCAGTCCGAACGGCCCGACGACGGTCACGAGGGGTACTCCTGTCTGCTGACGATCACGTTGACGATCACATGGATTGTCGATGTGTCGCTGCCATCACTCAAGCCAGCGTATCGGGTCTGTTTTCGATCACCCAGGGCGGCTGCCCGGTCACTACCCGAGCAGTGCCCGATGCACACCGGTATGTTCTTGAGGAGCCGAAACAACCGGAGAATACGTTTTGTCCAGAACTGCGACCGATATAGACGAGCCCCCGGACCCGGAGGCTGACCCGGAGGCGGACCAGCCGCCGCCCGGCGACGACCACGCCTTCCTCGGGCACCCCAGGGGCCTGGCCACGCTCTCCGGACTGGAGGTCTGGGAGCGCTTCTCGTTCCTGGGCATGCAGGCCATCCTCGTCCTCTACTTCGCGGACACGGTGGCCCATGGCGGCCTGGGGATGAACCCGGGCACCGCGGCCTCCGTCTCGGCGGCCTACGGGACCATGGTCTACCTCGTCTCCGTCGCCGGCGGTTGGCTCGCCGACCGGATCCTCGGTTCGTACCGCGCCGTGCTGTGGGGCGGCATCCTCATCGCCTGCGGCCACTACGCCATGGCCGTGCCGACCGCCGCCATGACCTGGGTGGGCCTCGGCCTGATCAGCGCCGGCACCGGACTGCTCAAGCCGAACGTGGCCAGCATGGTCGGCAAGCTGTACAAGACGGACGACGAGCGGCGCGACGCCGGGTTCGCCCTCTACTACATGGGCATCAACATCGGCGCCTTCGCCGGCCCGCTGATCACCGCCTGGCTCGGTGAGCACAAGGGCTGGCACTGGGGCTTCTCGGCCGCCGCCATCGGCATGACCGCGGGACTCATCCAGTACGTCCTCGGCCGCCGCCACCTGGCCGGACGCAAGCACTCCGCCGAGTTCGCGCTCGCGCCCGACGCGATGCGCGCGGCAGTGACGAAGATCATCGCGGGGCTCGTGCTCTTCGCCGCGCTCGCCACCCTTCTGGCGGTACTCGGCTGGCTGACGATGGGCCGGTTCGTCGACCTGCTCACCCTGGTCTCGGTGATCGCGCCGATCGTCTACTTCGCGGTCATGTTCCGCAGCCCCCGGGTGACGGGCGAGGAGCGGGGGCGGCTGCGCCCGTACGTCGTGCTCTTCCTGGCCTCGGTCGCCTTCAACTTCATCCTCTTCCAGGCGTACTCGACGATGATGCTGCTCGCCTCGACGAACGCCCGCACCGAGATCCTCGGCTTCACCTTCCCGGCCGGCTGGTACGCCTCCGCCCTCGGCGCCTTCGAGGTGCTGCTGGCCCCCGTCGTCGCCGCGCTGTGGGTCCGGATGGGCCCCCGCCAGCCGCACGCCTCCAACAAGATCGCCATCGGCGTGGTCCTGGGCGGCCTGTCCTTCCTCCTGATGGTCATCCCGACCTCGGGGCACTCCGGGGACACCTACAAGATGGCCGCCTGGTGGATCATCGGCTCCTACCTGCTGCTCGGACTCGGTGACGTCCTGCTGGAGACCTCGGGCATGTCGGCCACCACGAAGCTCGCCCCGAAGGCCTTCGCCAGCCAGACCATGGCCCTGTGGTTCCTGTCCCTCGCCCTGGCCAACGGCATCCAGGCACAGGTGGTCAAGCTCTACGGCAAGGTCTCCAACCCCGCGTACTTCGGCGTCAACGGCGCCATCGCGATCGCGGTGGGGCTGGCCGTGATCGCGCTCGCCCCCTGGCTGAAGCGCACGATGCACCCCGTCCACTGACCGTCCGCTGCCCGCCCGCCGAGGTGATTGGTGGTCAAGAACCGATGATCGTCCGTACCGATTTCCCCTACGGAACCACCCGCGAGGACGTCCGCATCCCCCTCCGGGACGGCACCGAGCTGTACGCGCGCATCTGGCGCCCGGTCACGGACGAGCCCGTCCCGGCCCTGCTGGAGTACCTCCCGTACCGCCTCACCGACTGGACCGCCCCGCGCGACTGGCAGCGCCACCCCTGGTACGCGGGCCACGGCTACGCCTCCGTCCGGGTCGACGTGCGCGGCCACGGCTGCAGCGGCGGCGACCCGGGCGACGAGTACGACGCCCAGGAGCTGGCCGACGGTGTCGCGGTCGTCGAATGGCTGGCGGCCCAGCCCTGGTGCACGGGGTCCGTGGGCATGTTCGGGATCTCCTGGGGCGGCTTCAACAGCCTCCAGATCGCCGCCCTCGCCCCCGAACCCCTCAAGGCGATCGTCACGGTCTGCTCCACGGACGACCGCTTCGACAACGACGTCCACTACATGGGCGGTTCCCTCCTCGCCGTGGACATGCACGCGTGGGCGGCGACCATGCTCGCCTTCGCCTCCCGCCCGCCGGACCCCCTCTACGCGGGCGGCGGCTGGCGCGAGCAGTGGCTCTCGCGGCTCGGCGCGGTCGAACCCCTCGTCCACACCTGGCTCTCCCACCAGACCCGCGACGCGTACTGGCGCCACGGCAGCGTCTGCGAGGACTACGGCGCGATCGGCGCGGCCGTCCTGGCCGTCGGCGGCTGGCACGACCCGTACCGCGACACCGTCCTGCGGCTGGTCGCCGCACTCCCCGCCGACCGCGTCCGGGGCCTGATCGGCCCCTGGTCGCACCAGTACCCCGACCGGGGGCTGCCGCCGGGCCCCGCCATCGGCTTCCTCCAGGAGACCCTGCGCTGGTGGGACCACTGGCTCAAGGGCAAGGACACCGGCGTCATGTCCGAACCCCTCCTCCGCTCCTGGATCTCCGAATCGCACCCGCCGGCGACCACCTACGCGACCCTGCCGGGCCGCTGGGTCGGCGACCCGTCCTGGCCCTCCCCGAACGTCGACCCGGTCACCTACGCCTTCCAGGGCGCGCCGGTGGTCGTGGCCTCCCCGCAGCACACGGGCCTGGACGCGGGCCGCTTCTTCCCCTTCGGCAACGACGCGGACCTGCCGCCGGACCAGCGGGAGGAGGACGCGAAGTCGGCGTGCTTCGAGTTCCCCGTCGGGCAGGGCTCCGGCCCGGTGGAGATCCTGGGCCGCCCCGTGGTCAGACTCCGCCTGCGCATGGACGTCCCGTACGGCCAGGTCGTGGCCCGCCTCTGCGACGTGGCCCCGGACGGCTCCTCGACGCTGGTCACCCGCGGCGTCCTGAACCTGTCCTCCCGACAAGGCCGGGACAAGGCGGTGCCATGGCCGGTGGGCTCGTACGAGGACGTCGCCTTCGAACTGAACGGCATCGGCCACTCCTTCCCACCGGGCCACCGCATCCGCGTCGCCCTGTCCTCGGCCTACTGGCCGTGGATCTGGCCACGGGCCGGCTCGGAGGCGGGCTGGACCCTGGACCCGGCGGGCAGCGCGGTGGAACTCCCGGTCCGCGATGCCCCTGCCGCGGTGGAACCGATCCTCTTCGAGGCCCCGGAGCAGTCGGAGCCGCTGGGCGTCGTCTACCCGGCCACACTGGACGAGCCGCGGCCGGAGCGGCTGGTCGTACGGGACGTGGCGCGGGGCGTATGGCGCCTGGAGGTCGACCCGCGCTACGGCGGAACCCGGGTCTACCCGGACGGCCTGGAGTTCAGCGAGGACGCGCTGGAGGTCTACGAGATCCAGGAGGCGGACCCCTTGTCGGCCCGCACCCACTCGACATGGACGGTACGGCTGCACCGGCCGGAGCTGGGCTGGGACGTGTCGGTGGTGACCCGCTCCGAAATCACCTGCGACGAGGGCGGCTTCCTGACGTCGAACGAGGTGGTGTGCCGGGAGGGCGACGAGGTCCTCTTCCACCGCACGTGGGAACGCCGACTGCCGCGCGCGGCCGTGTAGCCGGCCCGGGCCCCGGGGCGCCGCCCGGGGCCCGGCGGCCGCTCAGACGGCCTTGACGCCGGCCACGAATGTGGCGAAAGCGGTTGCGGTGAAGCCGAGCACCGGGCTGTCGTCACGCTTGGAGTCCCGGACGGGCACGACGCCGCGCGAGGCGACGAGGTTGGTGGCGACCTCGACGCACTGGCCGCCGTTCTCGCTGTAGGAGGAGGTGAACCAGCGGGGGGATTCGCTCATCACTCCGTGCCCTTCTGTTGGTCAGACAGCCTTGACGCCAGCCACGAATGTGGCGAAAGCGGTTGCGGTGAAGCCGAGCACCGGGCTGTCGTCACGCTTGGAGTCCCGGACGGGCACGACGCCGCGCGAGGCGACGAGGTTGGTGGCGACCTCGACGCACTGGCCGCCGTTGTCGCTGTAGGAGGAGGTGAACCAGCGGGGGGATTCGGTCGTCACGAGGTGCCCTTTCGTAGCTGATCGATCATGGCCACGGATGCCGCCTGGGTGCATGCCTCGGCCTGGAGCTGATGGTAGGCCGTCAGCATGGGCACCACCGAGTTGTTCTCCCGCTCCAGATGGCCCCGTTGGGCGGATTCCGCGTAGGACATGATCGAGCGGTCCGGCAGCGTCAACACGGTGACGGGCAGGTTGAAGGGCCGCCGCTCCCCCATGTCGAACGGTGCGACCTGGAGCACGGTGTTCGGCAGCTCGGCGAATTCGAGCAGGCGCGTGAACTGCTCCCTCATGACGTCGGGCCCGCCGAGGGGCCTCCGGATGCAGCTCTCGTCGAGCACCGCGAGGACCAGCGGCGGAGGGGTACCCAGAAGCACGGCCTGCCGGTCCGCGACGATTGCGATGCGCTCGGCCGCCTGCTTCGGGGTGATGGCCCCTCGTTTGACCGCGCTCTCGGCGAGGACCGTCGCGTACTCCGGGGTCTGGAGCAGACCGGGTATGACGCCCACCTCGTAGAGCCGGATCTCCACGGCCCGGCTCTCGTACCCGAGGAACTCGGGGAAGCCCTCCAGCAGGACCCCGTGCCGGATCTCGCGCCACTGGCGTTCGAACGTGTCCTCGGTTCCCGCGAGGCCGAACACCGCATCCGCACTTCGCACGAAACGCAGAGTCGAAATCTTGCGCCCGGTTTCCACCGCCGAGATGTGCGTACTGGAGAAGCCCATCCGTTTCCCGAGGCCCAACTGCGTCCATCCTCGCTCCTCCCGCGAGCTGCGCAGACGTGCCCCGAACGCCGCTTCGGGACCCTTCTCGGGGTTCAACTCCTTGCGATTCACAGGCCCGTGACCAACTTTCCGTTCCGTACTGGCAAGTTGAACTGTCCCCACGACCGCGCCACGCTGAACCCACCCAGTAGTGACTCCGCTACGCAGAGGAACGGCCATGTGTGGAATTCCAATTCCCCCTCCCCCCACCCCCGGAACCCTCGTGGTGGACACCAGTCGCGACGACCGGGTCGGGGAGTTCCGGGGGCTCGCCGGGCCGTACTGGGCGCTGCGGCCCGTGCGTGGCGGGCCCGAGTGGGAGGCGGAGCCGCGCGACGTACGCCTCCCCGACCCCATGGAGCGGCTCCGCGCGGAGACCGCCCGGCGCAACGCCCGGAGCACGGAGGGTCTGCTGTGAGGGACGACCCGCTCGCCGAGCTGCGGCGCATCGAGTCGGACCCCGCCTACCGGGCCCGCTTCCGCGCACTGCTGGACGCGGCGCTGGTCCGGCGGGCCGCCGCGGACGCGGCCCGGCGGATGCGGGGGGTGCTGGAGGCCCGTACGGCGGACGATGCCGCGGCCGCCGTGACCGTGACCCTCGGGGCGGTCGTCTGGACCTGCTGCCTGGCGTTCGCCGCGGCCCGGGGCGGGATCACGTGAGCGGCGGCAGCGCCCCGGCGTGCGGAGCCTCGGGCGCGCTGTCCGCCGTACACCTGGACGCGCTCGCGCGGTTGCCGCGCGGGGTACTCCTGGAGGTGCTCGGGGCCGGCCCGGAACTGCGGTGCTCCCTGGGGCGGCACGCCGGGCCGCACATGGACGTGCTCCACGAGGGCCCGGACCCGGGGTGCGCGATGTGGGCCCGCTGGCCCGGGGACGCGGTCCTCTCCCTCCCCGACTGCCCGGTGGGCGGCGCCGGCGAGGGCTGCGGACAGTACCTCTCCCACCCCGGCGGCCACACCTGGCAGCTCACGGACCCCGCCCCCTGAGGCTCCCGCCGGTCAGGCCGCGGCGTCGCCGCGTACGTAAGCGCGAGGGCCGGAGGTCCGGTTGCCCTCGTCGGCGACCGTGAAGTCGAACGAGCACGTATCGGCCGGCCGAGAACCCTGACTGAGGGTGCCCCCGGGCGCTGCCCGGGCCCGGTCCTCAAGCGCCGGACGGGCTGAGGGGCCCCGGGCTGCGCCCGAGGCCCCTGGGGCTCCGCCCCAGACCCCGCTCCTCAAACGCCGGAGGGGCTGGAGGTGGCCGGAGGCGGGGGGGGGGGTGGGCAGGGGCGGGGGGGGGGGGGGCGGGGGCGGGGGGGGGGGTGGGCAGGGGCCCGGGTCGTATACACATCTCCGAGGCCACGAGGCCAGGGAAGGTATCGGGTGGCGTGGGTATAAGGGGCCGCCCCCCCGAGCCCCCGGCCCCGGCGACCCCGCCCCCCCGGCCGGCCACGGGCACCGGCGGCTCGCGGGGGCCGCCACCGCGGCGCAGCCCGGCCGAACGGCAGAACCCGCACAGCGGCCCCAACCCGCCGCCGGCGCCTCCCAAGCCCCCGATCCCGGAGTGGACGCCCCCGACGGGCCTCCCGACCCCGATCATGACCGTGACCCTCCCGCCGCTCCGCTGAGCGGTCGGCTCCGGAAATCCTTCGGGGGCCCCGGCAACTGCGCGGCCAGGTCGAGGAGAACCTGCGCCAACTCTGCGGGAATCCTCTTGCCCAATGGTCAAGAAACGTTGACCATTGGGCCCATGCCCACCGATGATCTTCCCGAGACCTTCCACGTCACCACTGACGAGCAGCTTCGCGCCGTCTCCAGCCTCACGCGCCACCGGATCATGGCCGTGCTCCGCTTCGAGCCCGCGACGATCACGCAGATCGCCGAGCGAGTGGGCCTCGCGAAGGGGAGTTCCAGCTACCACGTACGGCTGCTGGAGCGGGCCGGCCTGGTGAAGGTGGTGCGGACGCGGAAGGTGCGGGGGGTCACCGAGCGGTACTACGCGATGGCCGCCCGGTCGATCGTGCTGCCGGATCCGGGCGAGGGCGGTCCGGACCTGCTGATGCGGCATGCGGTGGCGGACCTGGAGGCGGCGCCGGCGGCCGGCGAGCGGCACGTGCGGATGGCGCATCTGCGCCTCACCGACGAGCAGTTCACGGAGCTGGGGGCGCGACTTGAGGCGCTGGCGGACGAGTTCCGCGAGCTGTCCGATCCCTCGCTGCCGGACGCGTCACTCGTCTTCGCACTGTTCCACCCGACACCGCGCGCGCAGAGCACCGAAGGAGACGCCAAGTGACCTCGGACGTCCGGAAGATGCCGACCGGATTCGGACGGCTGTGGACCGCCCAGACGGTGTCCTCGCTCGGCGACGGGGTGACGCATGCCGCGCTGCCGCTGCTCGCGCTGACGCTGACGCGGGATCCGATGGCGCTCGCCGTCGTCACGGCCGCCGGAACACTGCCGTGGCTGCTCTTCGGGGTGCTCGGCGGTGCGCTGGTGGACCGCTGGGACCGCCGGCGCACGATGTGGGTCGCGGACGCGGGCCGCGCGGTACTGCTCGCGATACCGGCGGCCGCGGCCGCGCTCGACGTGCTGGGCATTCCGCTGCTCGCGGCCGTCGCCTTCCTGCTCGGCCTCGGCGGACTCTTCTTCGACACGGCCGCCACCGCCTATCTGCCGGATCTGCTCGGCCGCGACCCCGCCCTCCTGGAGCGCGCCAACTCCCGCCTGCGCGGCGCGCAGACCGCCGCGTCCGGCTTCGCGGGGCCGCCCACGGGCAGTGCCCTGCTCGCGCTCGGGCGGGCGGTTCCGCTGCTCGCCGACGCGGTGTCGTTCGCGCTCTCCGCCCTGCTCGTACGGTCGCTGCCCCGCATGCCCCGTCCCGTACCGGAGATCCGCGAGTCGCTGCTGCGCCAGGCGCGGGCCGGCGCCTCGTACGTGTTCCGGGACCGACTGCTGCTCGGCCTCGCACTGCGCCCGGCGGTCGGGAACATCGCCTTCATCGCCGTGGAGACCGTCCTCGCCCTCTTCGCCCACGACCGTCTCGGCATCGACACCTTCGGCTTCGGCCTGCTCCTCACGGCGGAGGCCACCGGCGGCCTGCTCGGCGCGGGCATCGCCTCGTTCCTCGGCCGGCGACTCGGCACCGGAACCGCGCTGACCTGCACGGCCGCGGTCGAGGGGCTGGCCATCCTGGGCCTTGCCACCGCCCCGAACCCGTACGCCGCCGGCCTCGCGCTCGCCGTCTGCGGGGCGGGCATGGGCGCCACGATGGTGCTCGCACCCTCCCTCCGGCAGGCGATCGTCCCCGCCCACCTGATGGGCCGGGTCGCCTCCACCTCCCGCATGCTCGCCATGTGCGCCGCCCCGTTCGGCGCCTTCCTCGGCGGCTGGCTGGCCACCGTGTACGACGTGCGCACCCCGCTCTACGCCGCCTCCGGCCTCCTCCTCGCCATGACCGCCGTCACGGCGACCATGACCAGCAACCGCCGGGTCGAGGCAGCACTGCGCGGCGCTGCCTCGACCGGCGGTCCAGGACACCCGGAACACGAGGGTCCCGTGAAGGAGGGAGCACCCGAATCGTTGTGACGCCTTCACGAGAAGTCAGGGCCGGCGCCGGCGCTCCAGGCCACCAAGCCCCGCGGGACGCGGAAGGCCCGGGGCGGCGAACCGCTCCGGGCCTCCTCTCAGCGCGCGGCGCCGCTCAGCCGTACCGGCGCGGCGTCCACGTCACCCGCGACCCGTCGGGCCGCTCCGTGACCTGCGTCTGCGAGGACCCGATCAGCAGGATCGTGCGCATGTCCACCTCGGACGGCTCCAGTTCGGCCAGCGTGACGATGCGGACCGACTGCTGCGGACCGCCCACGTCGCGCGCGACGACCACCGGGGTCTGCGGTGCGCGCAGCTCCAGCAGCAGCTCCCGGGCCTGCGCCACCTGCCACGTCCGGCTCCGCGAGCCCGGGTTGTACAGGGCGAGCACGAGGTCGGCGGCGGCGGCCGCGCGCAGCCGCTCCGCGATGACCTCCCACGGCTTGAGCCGGTCGGAGAGCGAGATGGTGGCGTAGTCGTGGCCGAGCGGCGCGCCGGCCGCGGCCGCCGCGGCGTTGGCGGCCGTCACCCCGGGCAGCACCCGTACGGGCACGTCCTTGTACTCCGCCTGCCCGGCGACCTCCAGGACGGCGGTGGCCATGGCGAAGACCCCCGGGTCGCCGCCGGAGACCACGGCCACCCGCTTGCCGCGCCGGGCGAGGTCGAGCGCGAACTCGGCGCGCTCGGACTCGACCTTGTTGTCCGAGCCGTGCCGGATCTGGCCCGGCTTCACGGGCACCCGGTCCAGGTACGTGGTGTACCCGACCAGCACCTCGGCGTCGGCCAGCACCCGCCGGGTCTCGGCGGTCAGCCACAGCGGCCCGGCCGGGCCGGTGCCGACGACGGCGACCTCGCCCGGTCCGGACGGCACGCTGCCGGGGTTGCCGATCCGGCTGGGCACCACGGCGACGGCGAAGTACGGCACGGAGTCGGGGTCGGTGTCGGCGAGGAGCCCGGTCCGCTCGCCCGCCATCGTCGCGCGCTCCACGTACCGCGCCTCGGCGAGCCGGCCGCTGTTCTCCATGGCCCGCCGCACGGCGGGGAAGGTGCGGCCGAGCTTCATGACGACCGCCGAGTCGGTGGCGGCGAGGCGGGCCGTGAGCTCCTCCTCGGACAGGGTGCCGGGCAGGATCGTCAGCACCTCCTCGCCCTCCACGAGCGGGGTGCCGAGCCGGGCGGCGGCGGCGCTCACCGAGGTCACTCCCGGGATCACCTCGGCCTCGTACCGGTCCGCGAGCCGCTTGTGCATGTGCATGTACGAGCCGTAGAAGAGCGGGTCGCCCTCCGCGAGCACGGCCACGGTCCGGCCGGCGTCCAGGTGGGCGGCGAGCCGGGCGGCGGAGGCCTCGTAGAACTCCTCCATCGCGCCCTGGTAGCCGCCGGGGTGGTCGGTGGTCTCGGTGGTGACCGGGTAGACCAGCGGCTCCTCGACGTGGTCGGCGCGCAGGTGCTTCGCGGCGATCGAGCGGGCGATCGAGCGGCCGTGGCGGGCGGAGTGGTAGGCGACGACGTCCGCCTCGCCGATCACCTCGACGGCGCGCAGCGTCATCAGGGACGGGTCGCCGGGACCGAGCCCGACCCCGTACAGCTTTCCGGTGGCCGCCGTGCGCGCGGTGCCGCTCATTCGGCCACGCTCGCGATGGCGTTGACGGCGGCCGCGGCCATGGCGCTGCCGCCGCGCCGGCCCCGGACGATCAAGTGGTCGAGTCCGGAGGGGTGTTCGGCCAGCGCGTCCTTGGACTCGGCGGCGCCGATGAAGCCGACGGGGACCCCGATGACGGCGGCGGGGCGCGGCGCGCCCTCCTCGATCATCTCCAGCAGTCGGAAGAGCGCGGTGGGCGCGTTCCCGACGGCGATCACCGAACCCTCCAACAGGCCCCGGTCCCGCCAGACTTCGAGGGCCGCCGCGCTGCGCGTGGTGCCCATCTTCGCGGCGAGCTCCGGCACGGCCGGGTCGGAGAGGGTGCAGATCACCTCGTTGTCGGCGGGCAGCCGCTTGCGGGTGACCCCGCTGGCGACCATCTGCACGTCGCACAGGATCGGCGCGCCGGCTTCCAGGGCGGCGCGCGCCCGCAGCACGACGTCGGGCGTGTAGCCCAGGTCCCGCGTCAGGTCGGTCATGCCGCAGGCGTGAATCATGCGCACCGCGACCTGGGCGACCGAGGCGGGCAGCCCGGACAGGTCCGCCTCGGCGCGGATCGTGGCAAAGGACTGGCGGTAGATCTCGGCGCCGTCCTTCTCGTACTCGAACACGGTGTACTCGCTCATTTCTTCACTGCGACTTCGGACACTCGGGCTTGGCTGCGCGCGTCGGCTACAGCCCCTGCAAGTTCGTCTCCCGGCACCGCGCGCCCGTCGAGCCGGTACCCCTCGGGGGTGGCCACGATGTCGACCCACGCGGTGCCGCGCGGATGCCCGCACCGGCGCTCGCACCCGGACCAGTGCACGGGCAGCCGCCCCCGGGCCTCGTGTACGAGGGCACGCGCGTCGGCGCGTACGTCGGACAGGGCCTTGGCGCAGCCGGGCCGCCCGGTGCAGGCGGTGACGGATTCCCAGGGCCCGTCGGGTGCGACGACCAGGCCGGCGGCCTCGAGCCGGGCGTAGCCGTCGATCGGCCGCCGGGTGCTCGCGCCGGGCAGGACGACGCTCCGCCAAGGGGTGATCCGCAGTTCGCCGTCCCCCCGGTCGGCGACCTCCACGAGCACCCGCCACTGGCCGGAGGTCAGCCGTCCGAGCGGGAGCAGCACGCACAGGGGCGTCCTGTCGCCGGTGCCGGGCCCCCAGGGCCGGAGCGGCGGCGCGTACGGCCACGCCACGTCGGGGACCCGGGTCGCCGCGATCCCGTCGGCGTTGAGCCGTACGGCGAACTCCTCGGCCCCGAGGGCGTGTTCGGCGGGCAGCTCGGACACCCGCCAGGCGCGGGTGCCCGCCTCGTCGGCGGCGTCGAGGAAGTATTCGGCGGCCAGCAGCGCCGCGCGGGGCGCGTCCGGGCCGGCCACGTCCACGGCGTCGGCGGCCCCGCCGAGACGGACCAGCGCCCGGCCCCGCGGCCTGCCGAGCACGGTGACGTCGGGGTCGAGCGCGGCGACGTCTCCGAGCCCGTCGTCGACGGCGAAGAGGAATCGTCCGGACAGGGCCGTCGCCTGCGTGCTCGCGCAGAGCAGGCTGTCCAATTCCCTTACCCAGGGCACCACGTGGGGCCGGTCGGCGTCCAGGATCCCGGACGTCGGCGTCGCCACGATGTTCCGCACGCGCTCGTGGCCGGGCGCGGGCAGCAGGCCGGCCTCGGCCAGCAGCTCCGCCAGCTCGGCGCCGCAGCCGTCGGCGAGTCCTCGCAGCTGGACGTTGCCGCGCGAGGTGAGTTCCAGGTGCCCGTCCCCGAAGCGGTCGGCGGCGAGCCCGAGCACGGAGGCCTGCCGGGCGGTGAGCAGGCCGGCCGGTATCCGGACCCGCGCCAGGAAGCCGTCGTCCGCCGTGTGCAGCCGCAGCGCGCCGGGGCAGGCGTCGCCGCGATCCCGTATGACGGACTCGTCCCGTATGACGGGCTCGTCCCGCGCTGTGGCGGAGGGGGGCTGGGGCATGGCGGCGAGCATACCGTTCCTAGCGATGTCGGCCGCTGCTGGCCGGATCGCCCTAAACCGGGATTGCCGGTTGTCTCCCCGAACGGTCTTGGGAGACGGGGAACAGCGCAAGCTGGTCGCTTCGGTCCCGGCAGGTCTTGCCACCCGGGTGGGGTGCGCCTGTGGTCCTTGGCGGGCTCGCGGTCCCAAGCGCCCTCGGGCGGAGCACGGCCTGGCCGGTAGCTCTCCGCACCACGATCCTCTGGTCGCGTGCGGTCACACCTGGCCGACGCCGGATCCCGTGTCCGAGGGCACGTCTGCCGATCGCCACCGAGGCCGCATGATGCCCGGTGACGATGGTGGTCTTCGATTGCTGTTGAAGCGGCTGCTTCCAGTGCTGGGCGCCCCAGCGGCTGGTGTAGGCGGGATCGACCGCGACCACGATGAGGCCGGCGTGATGGGCCATGCCGGACAGCCGGTCGCGGAACTTCGCGGTGGGGAGTCCGGAAACGGTGCGGCGGAACGTCTTACCGCGTTTGCCCCGCCCCATCGTCTCGCGGCCGGTGGCGCGGGCGTCGGCGAAACCCAGATTCTCGATCGCCAGACCAGCACAGCCGTACTGGTGCGCGAGACGGATGAGTTCGCTGATTGCCCGCCGGAGGCGTCCGTCGCGCTGGGATGCGGGGCCGGTCAGGTCGGTGGGAACAGTAAGGGGTTCACCGACCGCGTTGCCGTGGGCGTCGATGACGCAGGCGGCGAGGTGATCGGCATTGAGGTCTACGGCCAGGAGGCGGGTGCCGGTTGCGGCCAGCTCGGCGGGAGTGGGCAGGAGCTCCTTCGGGGTGGACCAGGAGGCATCGAGGTACCAGCGGCCGCGTTCGGGCTCGGACACGATGTCGTAGCGCACCGAACTGTTGGCGTCGGCACGGTCGAGCCATTCCTCGCGACGGTGGTTGAAGGTGACGCCCCCGGCGAGCCGGTAGCGGCCACGCGGAGCGTTGGCCAGGTGACGCAAGGGTTCAGGCAGGACGACCGTGACTGTGCCGTCGGCCGGGTCCACGCTGATCGTGTAGTTCCCGTACGGCGCGCCAGACTCCCCGTCGGCCGTCAGGAACATCCGCTGCGCCTTCCACCGCTCCCGCCACTCGGTCTCGGTGAGACCGGCATCGGCGAGGTGGTGCCGCGCCTTCGCCAGCCGGCGGCCACCCAGCACGACTGCCGGGTGACCGGCATCGATCCGCCGCTCCACTTCAGCCAGGCGTGCGGTGAGCACCTGCAACCGGCACTGCTTCTGTGCACGCTCAGACCGGCTCGGATACCCCCGAACGCCACCCACCCGCCGGCCACACGGCACCGCCAAACGCTTCCCGATCTTCGCGATGGCCCGGCGGAGAGAGGTCAGCTCATCGAACAGGCACCGCAGGGACAGCTGGTACTGATCCTCCGACGCACGGGTGATAGCCCCCGCCCACCGCGATGAGGACACCCCCGTCAGCTCTCGTTTGCGCTTCGCCCGCCGATTGTCCTTCACCGGCACCCTGCCGACACGGACACGCTCAGCCAGATCAGCACGGGCATACCCGCCGAGATGCTCGCCGACGATCCGCAGGACTTCGGCATCGCGGATGGACAGGCGCAGACGATCCCGGATACGCGCGCCCCAGGGCGCCGACACGGTGAACGGATCAGCCAGCGTCCGCAGTGCACGATTCCGTCGCCCATTACCACGCGCCACCAGCTGCCCCCTCTCAGCGGCCCTGCTCAGCCTCCACCGAGATTGGCGCCTCCGCCAACACTGCACCCAGGCCATGGCCCCCGTTCACCCGTACGAGGGACCAGACGACCAACCACGCCAACCAGCCCACACAACAGTCGGGAACTCGATTTTGCGCCCGCCCCCTGTGTCGATCACCACCCCGAACCGGCCACAACCTGCCTGGCCGGACCATTCCAGATCCCCGGGCGGTGGCGCCGCACCCGCCCTCGGCGCCCGTCCCGCGGCCCCCTAAGATGGCGGCGGCGAGCCGTTCGGCCCGCCATCGCCGAGGACGGCGACATGGGAGGAAGCCCGGTGCGAATCCGGCGCGGTCCCGCCACTGTGAATCCGCGAGCCACGGCCGCCGGATGAGTCAGGAACTCCCGCTGTCCTCACTGCCCGGGGCGCGGAAACCCCGAGGAAGGCCTGCCGCCGCATGATCCTGCTGCTGTCGACGTCCGACACCGATCTGCTCAGCGCCCGCGCCGCGAACACGGCTGACGGCCCTGTCCCGTACCGGTTCGCGAACCCGTCCCGCCTTCCCCTGGACGACCTACCCGGCCTCCTCGACGGCGCCGACCTGGTCGTCGTACGCCTCCTCGGCGGCCTGCGCGCCTGGCAGGAGGGCCTGGACCTGCTGCTGGCCCCTTCCCAGACCCGCCCGGTCGTCGTCCTGACCGGCGAACAGGCCCCCGACGCGCAGCTGATGGAGGCCTCGACGGTCCCGATCGGCATCGCCGCCGAGGCGCACGGCTACCTCGCCCACGGCGGCCCGGCCAACCTGGACCAGCTGGCGCGCTTCCTCTCCGACACGGTCCTGCTGACCGGCCACGGGTTCGAGCCCCCGGCGGCCTCCCCCACGTGGGGCCCGCTGGAGCGCACCCCGCAGCAGGCCTCCGGTGAAGGAGTCCCCCGGATCGCGGTGCTCTACTACCGCGCCCACCAGATGAGCGGCAACACCGCCTTCGTGCACTCCCTGTGCGAGGCGATCGAGGCCCACGGCGCGCAGCCGCTCCCCCTCTACGTCTCCTCCCTGCGCAGCCCCGAGCCGGGGCTGATCGCGGCGCTGGAAACCTCGGACGCGGTGATCACCACCGTCCTGGCGGCCGGCGGCACCAAGCCCGCCACCGCCTCGGCGGGCGGCGACGACGAGTCCTGGGACGCGGGCGCGCTGGCCGGTCTCGGCGTGCCGATCCTGCAGGCCCTGTGCCTGACCGGTTCGCGCAGCGCCTGGGAGGAGAGCGACGAGGGCCTGTCCCCGCTCGACGCCGCCACCCAGGTCGCCGTCCCGGAGTTCGACGGCCGCCTGATCACCGTCCCGTTCTCCTTCAAGGAGCTGGACGAGGACGGGCTGCCCGCCTACGTCGCCGACCCCGAGCGGGCGGCCCGCGTGGCCGGCATCGCCGTGCGCCACGCCCGGCTGCGCCACATCGAGCGCCGCGACAAGAAGATCGCGCTCGTCCTGTCGGCGTACCCGACCAAGCACTCCCGCATCGGCAACGCGGTCGGCCTCGACACCCCGGCCAGCGCCGTGGAGCTGCTGCGCACGCTCATCGCGGGCGGCTACGACTTCGGCCCCGTCGAGGACGTCCCGGGCCTGGTGTCCGGTGACGGCGACGAGCTGATCCGCGCCCTGATCGCGGCCGGCGGCCACGACCAGGACTGGCTCACCGAGGAGCAGCTGGCCCGCAACCCGGTCCGGATCCCGGCGGCCGACTACAAGCGCTGGTTCGCCGAGCTCCCGGCCGAGCTGCGGGGCAGCGTGGAGCAGCACTGGGGCGAGGCCCCGGGCAACATGTTCGTGGACCGCTCGGCCAACCCGGAGGGCGACATCGTCCTCGCGGCCCTGCGGCGCGGCAATCTGCTCGTCCTCATCCAGCCGCCGCGCGGTTTCGGCGAGAACCCGATCGCGATCTACCACGACCCGGACCTGCCGCCCTCGCACCACTACCTGGCCGCGTACCGCTGGATCCAGGCCCGCGCCGAGGACGGCGGTTTCGGCGCCGACGCGATGATCCACCTGGGCAAGCACGGCAACCTGGAGTGGCTGCCGGGCAAGAACGCCGGCCTGTCGGCGGCCTGCGCGCCGGACGCCGCGCTCGGCGACCTGCCCCTGATCTACCCGTTCCTGGTCAACGACCCGGGCGAGGGCACGCAGGCCAAGCGCCGCGTGCACGCCACCCTGGTCGACCACCTGGTGCCGCCGATGGCGCGCGCGGAGTCGTACGGCGACATCGCGCGCCTGGAGCAGCACCTGGACGAGTACGCCCAGATCTCGGCGATGGACCCGGCGAAGCTGCCGGCCATCCGCGCCCAGATCTGGACGCTGATCCAGGCGGCGAAGCTGGACCACGACCTGGGTCTGGAGCAGCGCCCCGACGACGACGGCTTCGACGACTTCCTGCTGCACGTCGACGGCTGGCTGTGCGAGATCAAGGACGCCCAGATCCGCGACGGCCTGCACGTCCTGGGCGGCGCCCCGACCGGCGACGCCCGCGTCAACCTGGTCCTGGCGATCCTGCGCGCCCGCCAGATCTGGGGCGGTACGACGGCCCTGCCCGGTCTGCGCGAGGCGCTCGGCCTGGACGAGTCCGCGGCCACCCGCACCACCGCGGACGAGGCGGAGGAGACGGCGCGCGCGCTGGTCCAGGCGATGGAGGACGCCGGCTGGACCCCGGAGGCGGTGGCTTCCGTGGCCGCCGGACACTCCGCGGACGTGGCGGCCGTACTGGACTTCGCGGCCCGCGAGGTCGTGCCGCGCCTGGCCGGCACCACCGACGAGATCACCCACGTGGTCAGCGCCCTGGACGGCGGCTTCGTCCCGGCGGGCCCGTCCGGCTCCCCGCTGCGCGGCCTGGTCAACGTGCTGCCGACCGGCCGCAACTTCTACTCGGTCGACCCCAAGGCCGTCCCCTCCCGCCTCGCTTGGGAGACCGGCCAGGCCCTGGCCGACTCCCTCCTGAACCGCTACCGCACGGACAACGGCGAATGGCCCGCATCCGTGGGCCTGTCCCTGTGGGGCACCAGCGCGATGCGCACCTCGGGCGACGACGTGGCCGAGGCCATGGCGCTGCTGGGCGTGCGCCCGGTCTGGGACGAGGCCTCGCGCCGCGTCACCGGCCTGGAGCCGATCCCGCTCGCCGAGCTCGGCCGCCCGCGCATCGATGTGACCCTGCGCATCTCGGGCTTCTTCCGCGACGCGTTCCCGCACGTCATCGGCCTGCTGGACGACGCGGTGCGGCTGGCGGCCTCGCTGGAGGAACCGGCCGAGGACAACTTCGTACGGGCCCACGCGCAGGCGGACCTGGCCGTGCACGGTGACGAGCGGCGCGCGACGACCCGTATCTTCGGCTCGCGCCCGGGCACGTACGGCGCGGGCATCCTGCAGCTGATCGACTCCCGCGACTGGCGCACCGACGCCGACCTCGCGGAGGTCTACACGGTGTGGGGCGGGTACGCGTACGGCCGCGGCCTCGAAGGGCGCCCGGCGCGCGACGAGATGGAGACCGCCTACAAGCGGATCACGGTCGCGGCGAAGAACACGGACACCCGCGAGCACGACATCGCCGACTCCGACGACTACTTCCAGTACCACGGCGGCATGGTGGCCACCGTCCGCGCGCTGCGCGGCAAGGCCCCCGAGGCGTACATCGGCGACTCGACCCGGCCGGAGAGCGTCAAGACGCGCACGCTGGTGGAGGAGACCTCCCGCGTCTTCCGCGCCCGCGTCGTGAACCCGAAGTGGATCGAGGCGATGCGCCGCCACGGCTACAAGGGTGCCTTCGAGCTGGCCGCCACCGTCGACTACCTCTTCGGCTACGACGCCACGACGGGCGTGGTCGCGGACTGGATGTACGACAAGCTGACCGAGACGTACGTCCTGGACCCCGAGAACCGCGCCTTCCTGGAGGAGGCCAACCCCTGGGCCCTGCACGGGATCGCGGAGCGGCTGCTGGAGGCCGAGTCCCGCGGCATGTGGGAGAAGCCGGACCCGCAGGTGCTGGAGGCGCTGCGCCAGGTGTACCTCGACACGGAGGGCAACCTCGAAGGGGAAAGCGAGTGACCCGTCCGGAGCGGGCTCACACTGGGCCGCATGTGCCACTACTGCGGCTGCCGTGAGATCCCTCTGATCAAGGAGTTCATCGCCGAGCACGAGGCGGTGACGGACGCGGCGGGCGACGCCCTGCGCGCCCTGGACCACGGGGACCTCGCGAAGGCGCGCGCCCTCGTCTCGGACATGACGGCCGTCCTCCTCGCCCACTGGAAGGGCGAGGAGGACGGCCTGTTCGAGGTCATGGGGCAGGACCCGGAGTACGCGGGGTACATCGCGGCCCTGGTCGGGGAGCACCGCGAACTGGCGGCCTTCCTCGCCCGGGCGGACCTGTCGGACGGAGCCGACGCGGCGGCCCTGCGGCGCGCGGTGAACGAGCTCCACCACCACATCGCGAAGGAGGAGGACGGCCTCTTCCCCGCGTCCCTCACCGCCCTGACGGGCGACGACTGGGACCTTTCCATCGCGGCCTGGCGCGCGGCGCATCCCGGCGGGGAGCTGAGGCCCGCCGGATAGCCGGCCGGCTACTGCTTGGAGGTCTGCTCCAGAGCGACGAGGGCCTGCGCCCAGCGCGCGTACTTCAGGCGGCCGAAGTCGGCGACCGTCTTCACGCCGAAGGCCTCCTGCAGCAGTTCGCCGTCCTTGTCGGTGACGCCCTTGAGCGCGGCCACCGGCGCCGCGAGCACCTCGGCGAGCGGCTTGTCGGCCCACGTCTTGTCCAGCACCTTGTCGAGGTCGATCGCCATGAGTGTCCCTCCCGGAACGTCGAAATGTGTACCGATGGCGCAAACCTAGAACAATCAGACAAACATCCCGCGCTGCGACACCCTCCCGCGGTGCGCGGCGGCTGGATAGGCTTGCGGCCTGCAAGGAACACCGGGGACTTCCGAACGGGGCGGGCATGCGGGGGCAGCGGGACGAGGGGAACGAATCGGCAATAGAGTGGCTGAAGCTCTTGCTCGCGGTCGTCACGCTGGCCGCCCTCACCGTCATCTGGTTCCTGCTCCCGCCGCCGGAACGGGCCGGTTCGGGGGTCGAGTTCATCAGGGCCTGCCTGCCCAACATCATCACGGCGCTCGTCGTCTTCCCGGCGCTCTACCTCGTCCTCGGCCCCATCGGCCAGCGCAATCTGGAGTACCGCTACTACGGGCGCAACTCCCGGACCGAGCACCTCTTCGAGCTCTTCGAGAACTGGAGCAGGCAGCCCGGCCAGGTCCCCGTCCACCCGGCGCCCGCGGCCGCGCCCGCGCCGGCCCCGGCAGCCGTTCCGGCACCCCGGACGTGAGGAAGCCCCGCCCGGAGGGGGACGGCGGCACCGTCGTGGCCGTCGACGCCGGAAAGACGAAATTCCTCGTGGGCGCCTTCACCCGGTCGAAACCCGCGGTGGAACTCGAACGCCACCGCATTTCCGTCACCACGCCCGCCGAAACCCTGGAGCTGCTGGAGTTCCACGTCGCCGGCCTCTTCGCACGGCACGCCGTGGATTCCGTCGGACTCTCGGTCTTCGGACCGCTGGAAACGGATCCGCTCCGGCCGGACTTCGGCGCGATCGCCGGAAGTTCCGAACCGCAGTGGTCCGGGGTGAACATTCCGGCCCTGCTGTCCCGGCGCTTCCGGGTCCCCGTCCATTTCGATTTCGACGTCAATTCGGCCGTGACCGCCGAGGAACGCGGACAACCGCCCGGCGCACCCGGATTCGTCTACCTCTCGCTCGGAACCGGAATCGGCGGGGCCTTTTCCCGCCCTCCGGGCACGGAGCCCCACCGGCCCGAACCGCCGCAGCTCGGGCACATTCCGCTGCCCCGGGAAACCGGAGACCCCTATCCGGGGAGCTGCCGATTTCACGGGAGCTGTTTCCAGGGCCTCGCCTCAGGGCGGGCGATTTTCGGCCGTTGGCAGGTACCCGCCTGCGAACTTCCGGCCTCTCACGAGGCCTGGGACCTCCAGGCGAGATACATTGCACGGGCCTGCGCGACCCTTGTATACTCCTCCCCGTTCACCACGGTTCGCGTCGGATCGGGTATCTCGCAAGTACCCGGACTGACCGCCCGCGCAAATGACCACCTGCACAGATTCATGAACGGTTTCCCGGAAACCCTGTGTCGGGAGAAATCCGGGACCGATGTCATCCAGCACGCGGCGACCGCCCCCGATTCGTCACTCATCGGCGCGGCGATCCAGGCCGCCGAGGGACGCGGATGGGAATTCGCGCCCCGTCGGCGAAAGTGCGGGCAGCAGACCAGTACGGGACATGTCCAGGAATCGCAAAGGCTGTGACTAGTAAATGAACTCCATTCGGGCGCTCCTCGACGGCGGGATCCCGCTCGTGGCCGTCAGCTTCGACGACGACGAAGCCGCGCTGCGGGCCGAGGAGGCGAAGGCCGCCGGCGTCGACGTGGCCGAGCTGCGCGTCGACAGGTTCTCCCGCACCCAGGCGGACCACGTCCTGGCCCAGGTCGAGGCCTTCAAGGCCCTGCCGATCCTGGCCACCCTGCGCTCCACCCGCGAAGGCGGCGAATGGGCGGGAACGGACGAGGAGCGCCTCGAACTCTTCCGCGCCCTCGCCCCCCGCGTGGACGCCGTGGACATCGAGCTCTCCTCCCGGGACATCCTCGCGGAAGTCGTCGAGGCCGCCCGCGCGCACGACACCGTGGTGATCGTCTCGTACCACAATTTCGAATTCACCCCGGGCACGGAAGAACTCCAGGCCGTCATCGACGACGCGAAGAACGCCGGCGCCGACGTCGTCAAGGTGTCCGCCATGGTGACGTCCGAAAGCGACGTACGGCGCCTGGCCTCCCTGCTGCTGCGCGCGGGCGAGGACGGCACCCGGCTGATCGTGATCGCCATGGGCGAGACCGGCGCCGTCTCCCGCGTCTTCTTCCCCGCCCTCGGGTCCCTGATCACCTACTCGTTCTTCGGCACCAGCTCCGCACCGGGCCAGCTCGACTTCCCCGAGACCTTCGCCCTGCTGCGCAAGTTCTACCCGGATTTCAACCAGCGGAAAATCGTTGAAATGTAGGCGCTGACCATGGGAACCGCCGTTACCTGCCCTCTGACGATCAGTTCACTGACCCTGGGGACGGTCCCTTTCCGGGAACGGATCCGGGCGGCGGCAGCCGCGGGCTTCCACACCGTGGGCCTCAGCGTCGAGGCCTACGGGGAAGCCCGCCGGTCCGGACTCGACGACGACGCCATGCGCGCCGTCCTCGACGAGCACGGCATCACCCTCGGCGAGGTGGAGTTCCTCAGCGACTGGGCTCCCCGGGCCGGCGAGGGCGACAGCCCCGCGCCGTCCGCCAAGGAACGCACCGCGTTCCACATCGCCCGCGCCTTCGGGGCGGACCACGTCAACGCCGGCCTCTTCGAGGCGACTCCGCTGGACGTCATCGCCGAGCGGTTCACCGCCCTGTGCGAGCGGGCCGGCGAACTGCGCATCGCCCTCGAGTACATGCCGTTCGGCGCGGTGCCCGACCTGCCCACCGCCTGGGAGCTGGTGCACCGCACCGGGCGCCCCAACGCCGGTCTGGTCCTCGACGTCTGGCACTGGGTGCGCGGCGCGACCGCCCCCGAGGACCTCTCCCCCGTCCCCGCCGCGCGGATCTTCACCGTCCAGCTGTGCGACGTGGGCCCGGACCCCCTCGCGGACATGCGGCAGGAGTCCCTCCACCTGCGCCTGGTCCCGGGCGCCCGGACCGACGCCGCCGAGCGGCTGCTGAGCCTCCTGGAGGAGCACGGCGTCAGGACCCGGGTCTCGGCCGAGGTGATGTCCGACGCCCTCCTCGCCCGGGGCCCCGAGGCCACCGCCAAGGCCGTGTACGAGGCCACCCGCCGGGTCCTGTCCGCACACCCGGCCGTGTGCGCGCACTGACCCGCGCCGCCCCGGCCCGCCGCCCCGGCCCGGCCCCCACCCCCGGCGGCTCGCGGGGGGCCGCCCGCGCGAGGACAGCCCCGACGCGCATGGCCCTGTGTCTGCGGTCTCAGCGGCAGTCGGCCACGCGCCCGCTGTGACAGGCTCGCCGATGGCCCCCGCGATCGCCTCGGCCCGCACGCGGGGGCCACGTACGAGCTGACCGGGCCGGTCCCCGTCTCCCCGCGCGAGCGGGCCGAGGCGATCGCGGGGGCCATCGGCGAGCCGGTGCGGTTCGTGGAGCAGAGCCCCGAGGAGGCCCGGACGCAGATGCTCACCTTCATGCCCGAGCCGGCGGTCGAGGGCACCCTGTCGATCCTGGGCGCGCCCGTCGCCGCCGAACGCGCGGTGAGCCCGGCCGTCGAGCGGATCCTGGGCCGCGCCCCGCGCCCGTTCGCCGCGTGGGCGGACCGAGCGGCCCCGGCCTTCCGCTGACCGGGCCCGTACCCCGTACCTCCGTACCGCCGTACCTCCGTACCCCTCCGAAGGAGCAGCAGCATGCCCGTACAGCCCGTACTCGATTCGACGGTCCACTACCGGGAGGCCGGTGCCGCGGACGGCGTGCCCACCGTCCTCCTGCACGGGAACCCCACCTCCTCCCACCTCTGGCGGGGCGTCATACCCGCCCTGGACGGACCCGGGCCGGGCCGCCGGCTGCTCGCGCCGGACCTGATCGGGATGGGGGACTCGGGCAAACCGGACGTCGACTACACCTTCGACGACCAAGCCCGTTACCTCGACGCCTGGTTCGAGGCCCTCGGCCTCGACGAGGTGGTGCTCGTCGGCCACGACTGGGGCGGCGCGCTCGCCTTCGACTGGGCCGCCCGGCACCCGGGCCGGGTCCGCGGGATCGCCTTCACCGAGACCATCGTCAAGCCGATGGGCTGGGAGGAGTTCCCGGAAGGCGGCCGCGAGTTGTTCCGGGCGCTCAAGACGCCCGGCGTCGGCGAAGCCATGGTCCTCGAACGGAACGCCTTCATCGAGCAGGCCCTGCCCGGTACCGTCGCCCTCCCCCTCGACCCGCGCGACCTCGACGTCTACCGGGCCCCGTACCCGACGCCGGAGAGCCGGCGCCCGCTGCTCCAGTGGGCGCGGTCGATGCCGCTGGGCGGGGAGCCCGCCGAGGTGGTCGCGCGGGTGGCGGCGTACGGCGACTGGCTCGCGAAGAGCCCGGAGGTGCCCAAGCTGCTGCTGACCTTCGCTCCGGGGCCCGGCGCCATGCAGGGGCCGGAGACCGTCGAATGGTGCGCGGCGAACTTCGCCGGCCTGGAGCTCGCCCGGCACGACGACGTGCCCGCCGGGCACCACACCCCCGAGGACCACCCGCTGCTGATCGCGGCGGCGGTGCGGGACTGGGCCGGCCGGCACGGCCTGTGGGCCTGAGCCGGGCGGCGCGGCCCGCGGGGCCGATCCGGGCCGCGGCGACGGGGCGGCGACGGGGCGGAGACGGGGCGGCGACGGGGCGAAGGGCGTGCCATACGGGCCTTCGGTCCCTCGTGAGACGGACGTAGGTCCCTGTCGGCGGGCCTTCCGCCCCGGCGACACTTCGAGGATGGACACCCTGGACTCGATGATCGTCAGCGCCAACGATCACCTCTGGACCTACCTGCTGATCCCGCTGGTGGTCGGTGCCGGCCTGTACTTCACGGTCCGGTCCCGGGGTGTGCAGCTGCGCCTGCTCCCGGAGATGTTCCGGGTGCTGAAGGAGAAGACCCCGCCGCGCGCGGACGGCCGCAAGCAGGTCTCGTCCTTCGGCGCGTTCACCATCTCCGCCGCCGCGCGCGTCGGTACGGGCAACATCGCCGGCGTCGCCACCGCCATCACCCTGGGCGGCGCGGGCGCCGTCTTCTGGATGTGGATGATGGCGCTGATCGGCGCGGCCTCCGCCTTCGTGGAATCGGCGCTCGCCCAGCTCTACAAGGTGCGCGGCTCCACCGGCGCCTACCGGGGCGGTCCGGCGTACTACATGCAGCGCGCGCTCGGCAAACGCTGGCTCGGGGTGCTCTTCGCGGTGACGATCACCGTCACTTTCGGCTTCGTCTTCAACGCGGTGCAGGCCAACACCATCACCGCCGTCGCCACCGGCTCGCTCGCGGACGCGGACGGGGCGGACTGGTTCGGCCCGTCGCTCGGTGTGCTGCTGGCCGCCCTGCTGGGCCTGGCGGTCTTCGGTGGTGTCAAGCGGATCTCCTCCGTCACCACCGTCCTCGTGCCGGTCATGGCGATCGTCTACCTGCTGCTGGGCGCGGCGGTGGTCCTCCTCAACATCACCGAGTTCCCCCGGGTCGTCGCGGACATCGTCGGCGGCGCCTTCGGCTTCCGTGAGCTGGCGGCCGGCGGCATCGGCGCGGCCATCCAGCAGGGCATCAGGCGCGGCATGTTCTCCAACGAGGCGGGCCTTGGCTCGGCGCCGAACGCGGGCGCGGCCGCCGAGGTCTCGCACCCGGTCAAGCAGGGCCTCGTACAGTCCCTGGGCGTCTTCTTCGACACGCTCCTCGTGTGCACGATGACGGCCTTCATCGTGCTGGTCACCAACCCGGAGCTGTCGGGCCGCCAGGGCGCGGACCTGACGCAGACGGCGCTCGCCGACACGCTCGGCGCGTGGGCCGGGCACCTGCTCACCGGCGTGGTCTTCATGCTCGCCTTCAGCAGCATGATCGGGAACTACTACTACGGCGAGACGAACATCCAGTTCATCACCCGCAAGAGGTGGGTCCTGCCGGGGTACCGGGTGCTGGTGCTGTCGGCGGTCGTCCTCGGCTCCCTCGGCTCGGTGTCGATCGTGTGGAACCTGGCGGACGTGTTCATGGGCCTCATGGCCCTGATCAACCTGGCCGCGATCATCCCGCTGTCGGCGATCGCCTTCCGGCTCCTCGACGACTACCTCGCGCAGCGCCGGGCGGGCCTGGAGCCGGTCTTCACGCGCGACCGGATGCCGGACCTGCGCGGGGTCCAGTGCTGGGACCCGGTCCGCACGACCGTCCCGGCGGCGGCCGCGCCGGAACGGGTTTAGCGGGCGGGGCCGAAGGTGGTCACGGGGCCGTCCGCCTCGACCGACTCCACGACCGCCGTCGAGCGCAGGGATTCGACCTGTTCGGGGGAGAGGCGGGCGCTGAAGCCGTTCAGGGCGGTGCGGTAGACGTGGACCGGGGTGATCCCGTAGGCGTCCGCGACGGCGGCCGGGTCGAGGCCGGGGTGCACGGTGACGATGTACGCCGGCCACTCGGCCGGGGCCGCGGGCGCCGTGCGGGCCGCGGGCGCCGTGCGGGCCGCGGGAGCGGGTCCGGTGGTGGTGGCCTGGGCGGCTTGGGCGGTCAGGGCGGTCAGGGCGAGGGCGGCGACGGCGACGGCCGTGGGCAGGGTCCAGCTCGTACGGGTACGCATGACGGCGAGGCCACCACGCATGCCCCGCCCGGTCAACGATCCCCGGCGGCGCGGCGGATTCGGGCTGGGGTGAACCGGGAGTGCGCCCCTCGCCGGGTCCGCGCGGCACCTTCCGTACGGGTGAACCTGCCGGCTCGCACCGCACGGGCGCGAGGCCGGCCGCGCAGGGCTGGAGGGCCGGGAGACCAGCGGACGGAATCCTTTCTTCCGTCGGTAAGTTGGACCGTCGGGAGAACCCTTGGCTGGCTCATGAACCACCGCCGCCTGGCCCGCGACGACGAAGCCCACCCACAGCGCTCTGAAGCCATGATCCACCTTGCGGTGATCAACCTCATGACCCGCAGGCTCACCGCCGAATCCACCCCCGCATGGCGCGGTCTATGAATCGCACTCAACCCGGCAATTTGGGATGAAACAACGGGACGAAACACCCTCTCAGAGGGCCACGCCGCGCGCCTGCTCAGCTGCGGCCGTGCAGCCGTACCGGTATCTCCCGCCAGCCGAGCGCGATGAAGGAGGCCACCTGGCGCAGCTCGTCCGGGTCGGCCGCGAGGCTCATGTCGGGGAAACGCTCGAACAGGGCGGGGAGCACGGTCCGGGCCTCCATCCGCGCCAGCGGGGCGCCGATGCAGCGGTGAACGCCGATCCCGAACGCCATGTGGTCCTCGCCGTCGCGAGCCGCGTCGAACACGTGCGCGTCCGGACCGTGGCGGTCGGGGTCCCACCCGGCGGCGCCGTACGTCGTGATGATGGCGTCGCCGGCCGGGACGGTGACGCCGCCGACCTCCAGATCCTTCACCGCGAATCGCAGCGGCACCGCGGCCAGGGGCGGGTGGACGCGCAGCGTCTCCTCGATCACATCGTCCCAGCTGGCCTCGCCCGCGCGGACCGCGGCGAGTTGCCGGGGGTCACGCAGCAGGGCCACGACGGCGTTGCCGATCAGGTTGACCGTTGTCTCGAATCCCGCGCCGATGACGAGCAACAGTGTTTTGCTTATCTCATCGCCGGTGGGGCCGTCCCCTGCTTCCACGGCCCGGATCAGGTCACTCGTCAGGTCCTCGCCCGGGTGTTCCCGCCGGTAGGCGATCAGGGCGGTCGAAACCTCGAGGACCTGCTGCTGGATGAACTCGCCATGTTCCGGTGTCTCCGGCGTGCCCACGACGGCGTTCATGAGGCGGCGGACCGCGTCCAGCAACTCGTCCGGAACGCCCACCAATTCGCAGATCACCTGCAGTGGCAGCGGATACGCGAGCCCCTCGATCAGGTCCACTACTTCCTCCTCGCGGGCCGCGAGCCGATCGAGCAGCGCGCCGGAGATCGCTTCGACCTGGGAGCGCAGCGCCTCGGTGCGCCGGTTGGTGAAGCTAGGGGCGACCAGGCTGCGCAGCCGTGCGCGTTGGGTGCCGTAGGTGGCGAGCATGGAGTCGACCGCGGACCACGTGTATATCCAGCCCCAGGCGGGGTTGTCCGGGAACTTGGGCCAGAGGTTCCAGTGGAGTCGGGCGTCCCTGCTGACGTTCGGGTCGAGGATCAGCTCCTTGAGAATGTCGTGTCCCGTGGGGGCCCACGCGGGGAGACCACCGGGCAGTTCCACGGGGACGATGGGGCCCATGGCCCGAAGCCGAGCGGCCTCGCCGGGAATGCCGGCGCCGAACGGGTCGATGACGATGCGATCACTCGTTGTCACGGGCTCTCCAGAAGGTTCGCGGGGACGCCGGCCCGGAGCGGACGCGCTCCGGGCCGGCGCCCGTCGCGGGACAGAGGGCAGGATCGGAGCGTGACACGGGAGATGTGCGGCCGGCTGCGTTGGACTCGCCGTTCAGTACATATCGACGGCGTTCGGTACGACACGGGGAACGGTGCCTCTCTGCCCGAAACGCCGTCAATTCACTGCTCGTTCGTGCATCGCCACTCACACGTGACCGGACGCCGTACGGGACGCAGTCCGGCCTCCCGGCCACCGGGCCGTGGCTGGGGCCCGTTCTAGGGGACAACTCAGGGGGCGGTACCGGATGTGGCTCGGGGTGCCGCGCCCGTAGCTTCTTGCGTATGACCACACCTCGAACCGCCTTCATCGCAGCCCCCGTTCTGATGGGGGCCTACGGAGTCATCCGCATCCTCGACGGGCTCGACGGCAGCCGTGGTCCGGGCTTCGCGTGGAGCCTCGGCCACCTGTGCTTCCTCGGCGCGCTGGTCTTCTTCGTCCAGGGCTTCGTGGCGATGCGGGTGATGGCCGGGCGCAACCGGCTGTCCACCGTGGGGGTGTGGGCCGGCACGGCGGGAGCGATAGCCGTCGGCGTGCAGTTCGCGATCGACCTGGTGGTCGGCTTCCTGTCGGCGGACCGGGGTGCGATGGAGGTGCTGTTCACCCGGGTCCAGGACATACCCGGCGTGCTCCCGGCGTTCTACGACTTCGGCCCCCTGCTCTTCTTCGTGGGCCAGCTGATCCTGGTCTCCCAGCTCGCCAAGCGCCGCGTCCTGAAGCCGTGGGCCCCGGTCCTGGTGCTCATCGACACCACCCTGCCCTTTGCCGACAAGGACCTCATACCGCTCGGAGCCGTCCTCCTCCTGGTCTCCTTCGCCCCGCTGTACCGCGACCGCCCGGCGGCCGCCGAGCCCTCGGCCGGCCCGAAGGCTCCGGCCCAGGGTCTGGTGGAGGCGTAGCCCGGAGGGCGGGGCGGCGCTGCGGCGTCGGGCGGCGACAGGGGGACGACAGGGAAACGTTAGAGGCGGTTGACAGGGTCGGTGCCATGCCCCGGTGCCGTGCCCGTTCCTCGTGCGCGCGCTCGTGGCAGCCCACTTGTCGAGTGCGAGGAGACACCGCATGCCCGTCCACCTTCCGAACCGCTTCACGCCCTCCGCCCCTTCCCGGAGGTCGGTGCTGACGGCGGCGGGTCTGGTCGCCGCCGGCGCGGCGCTCGGCTGGTCAAGGACGCGCTCGGCTGGCACATCGCCTTCCGCGTCCAGACCCTGGAGGCCAAGCCCGAGCCGCACCAGGGGCCGGAAGCCGGAATTGACGTGGGCGTCACCGTGCCCATCGCCCTCTCAAACGGGCAGACCTACGAGCACGGCGAGTGGCTGACCGGCAAGGAGAAGGCCACGCTCCTGCGCCTGGAGCTGCGCGCCTCGCAGCGTAAGCAGCACCGCAAGCCCGGCGAGCGCACCAGCCGCCGGCTGCACCACACCTACGACCAGATCGCAGGACTCCGCGCGAAAGCCAAGAGCAGGGCCCTGGACTGGCAGCACCAGACGACCACCACCATCGCCCGCACCTACGGCACCGTCGTGGTCGAAGCACTCACCATCACGAACATGGTCAAGTCCGCCAAGGGCACAGTGGACCAGCCGGGCAGGAACGTCGCCCAGAAGTCCGGGCTGAACCGCGCCATCCACGGGGAGGCATGGGGCCGGACGGTCACCATGCTGACGTACAAGACCGCCCGGCACGGCGGCACCCTGTACAAGGTCCCCGCCCCCGGTACCTCCCAACGCTGCTCGGCATGCGGCTTCACCACGCCGGGCAGTCGGGAGTCCCAGGCCGTGTTCGTGTGCAAGAACCCGGACTGCGGGTGGTCGGGCAACGCCGACCACAACGCGGCCCGCAACGTCTTGCACCTGTACCGGATGGGCCTCGCGCTCATCCCGGCTGCCGGGAGGGCAGTCGTCAGGCGCGCGAAGCGCGTCAAGCCCGCTGCCGCGAGGTAAGCAGGAATCTCCCGGCTTCAGCCGGGAGAGCACTTCAAAAGCCCGGAAAGCTCTAGGCCGGACCGAGGGCGGCGACGAAGGCGGACCAGGCGGGGGCGCCGAAGGTGAGGTGCGGGCCGTCGGGGACCTTGGAGTCCCGGACGGGGACGATGTCGGGGTGGCCGTCGGATACCTCTAGGCAGTTGCCGCCGTCGCCGGCGCTGTACGTGGACTTGCGCCAGGTGGCCATCTCCAGGCAGTTGCCGCCACTGGCGTCGCTGTAGCTCGACTTGTGCCAGGTGGCCGCCGACAGGTCGTACTTAGGCGTGCTGGTCATGTGCGTAATCCTCCGCCACCGACTCGATCAAGGCCAGCGACTTGCGCGGTGAGAGCGCGTTGGCCGTGAGGAGATCGTAGGTCAGTGTGTGGTGGGCGACCGTGGCTGGATCGTCGAACAAGAGCCCTGTTCCCATGCCTTCGACGTAGGAAAGCGGTGGAGCGTCGTCGAAGGACATCAACTTGATGGCACCTCCCATGGCCGCATGCATGCCTGCGCTGAACGGCAGCACTTGAACGATGATGCGGCGGGACCGGATCAGGCTTGCGATGTGCCGCAGGGCACCTGCGAGGACTGCCGGATTGTCCCCAACGCGGCGGAGCACCGTTTCGTCGAGTACACACCACAACAGTGGTGTTGTTGGATCGCTGAGCAGGGCCGCCCTTGCCAGCCGGTTTGCTACGAGCTCGTTGATCGCCTCCTCCACTGCGGTCGGATGCCCAGCGAGGAAGACCTCCCGTGCGTATGCCTCGGTCTGAAGCAGTCCGGGGATTAGCTGGGGCGCGTACTCCCGGATCGCCTTCGCCAGGGCCTCCGCTTCCGCCGCCTCCGTGAAGTGGTCGGGGTATTTGGACTTCGTCACGGCCTGGCAATTGCGGGTGAAGAACCCGTCGGTGCCGAGTATTTTGTCGATCGCGCGGGCGAGGTCCGGCGTCATCCGACGGGTACCCGCTTCGAGCTGGCCGATGAAGGAGCCGCTGACGAAGAGGGGCTCGCCGAGTTTCTCCTGGCTGAGGCCGGCCTTCTTGCGGGCGACGCGCAGTTCGGCGCCGAGCATGGTGCGGGGTGAGGAGAACGACTCGACGTCTCCGGATTCGGGCATGGCAACTCCCCTTCCAACAGTCGTGGTTGTTGGACCTTGGCTCTTGAAGGCTAGCCAGCCCGTCGCCACTCTGAGTGCTGAACTCGATTACTCAGAGCGAAAGGTGACATGTCATGGTGCTCACGCCCAAGGAGCGGATGCAGGCGGCCGAGGAGGCCGTGGGGCAGCTGAAGGCGGCGCTGACGGATGTCGGGGTGGTGTTCCCGTCGCTCGGGGTGGACGGGGTGTCGGCCGCCGGGTCGTACGGGCTGCCGCTGGTCGACCTGGGGCGCTGCAACCTGGACACCGCGCTCCGGCTGGCCGCCGTACTCCACGAGCGGGCGCACCCGTGAGTGACCCGGCGCTGGAGTGGGGCTTCGAACTGGGCTGGCGGATGCACGCGTTGGAGTCGGTGCTTGTCGGTGGTGGGTGGAAGCGTGGAGGCATGGGGCTGACCGTGCGGGTGCAGTGTGACGACGGGGACGGCGGGCTGTGGACCGCTGTCGGGGACGACGGGGAGCGGCGGGAGGTGCGGACGGCCGAGTCGGCGGACGAGGCGACCGCGCTCGTACAGGAGGCGTTCGGCATGACGGCCTGGCGGCCCCAGCCGCCCCCGCCGCCGGGGTGGCAGCGCTTCACGCTGATCCACTGTCCGGTGGGGGTGGGGCCGGGGTGCGACGACGCGCGCTACGACGGGCTGAAGGCGCAGCCGCCGCAGGGCTGCGTGCCCGGGGAGATCGGCGGGTACTTCGGGCTGCGCTGCGAGCGGCCGGGGGCGCGGCTGCTGGACGCCGTCGCCGACACGTGTGCGGAGGTCCGGGCCGGGCACGGGCTGCTGATGACGGATCTCGGCATCGAGAAGCTGTGGGAGTGGTCGTCGGACGGTCCGGACGGCTGGGGCGCGGAGATCGTGGGCCAGCTGCTGCTGATGGCCGCCGAGCGGGGCCCGGAGCTCGGCTACAGCGTGGACGACATGGCCCGCTTCCTGCGGACCGCTGCTGGAGCGTGAGGCGACGGGCCCTGCCGGGCGGGGTGCCGGGTCAGACCTTCACGGCGGCGAGGCGGTTGCCGCAGAGGGCGGTGAGGTCCTCCGGGTCGGAGGTCAGGACGGTGACGGGGCCGGGCGCCGCGAGCGCGGTGGCGGCGAGCACCGCGTCGATGGCGTACTTGTGCCCGTGCAGGCCGGCCTCGCGGAGCAGGGCCGTTGCGGCGAGGGCGATCTCCTCGGTGACCGGCTCGACCACCACTCGGGACAGTGCCCACCTGAGGGCGGGCATGTTGATCTGCGGGTGCACCACCTCGACGAGGGTGAGCGTGCTGGTGATGACCCGAACGTCCCGCGCGAAGGCCGCTGCCAGCCACGCGACGGTTTCACGGTCCCGGGAGACGTACTTGGCGAGTCCCTCGCTGTCGAGGACCAGGGTGCCGGCCGGGGTGGCCTTCTGAGGGGTCATGCGGCGTCCCGCCCGCTCTTGGCGTCGGCCGGCGCCTCTGCTCGTACGCGCAGCAGGAAGTCGGCCTTCTCCCTGATCTCCTCTGCGGTGATCGGGCCGATTTCGGCCTCGGCGGCGGCGATGAGCTCCGCCAGGTTGTCCCGTTCGATCTGGCGGGCCACGGCGGCGGTGACGTAGGCGGAGAGGCCGGAAGGGCCGCCGAGGGCGCGAGCGGCCTCGGCGATGTCGCGGGGCATCGAGATGGAGTACTTCTGGGTGGCATCGCTCATGCCACCCATGCTACTTCCGATGCCACCGCCGTGTTCGGCGTGTGGGGCGTAGAGGTACATGCGCATAGGTCTATGGCATATGCGAGGCGTGATGACCGGCTTTGTGTGCCGATTCGCCCGATCGTGTGCGCTCGCGGGCTGCCCTGGGTCTCAGTCCGTGCGCAGTCGCGCGTGGAGGTGTTCGTCGTGCCAGCCGTCCGCGTGGAGGACCGCGCCGCGCAGGGTGCCTTCCAGGGGGTAGCCGGCCTTCGTCGCGACGCGGCAGGACGCCGGGTTGGCCACCGAGTGGGTGATGCGCAGGCGGTGCAGGCCGAGGTCCTCGAAGGCCCAGCGGGTCACGGCCAACACGCCCTCGGCGGTGGCTCCGGCGCCGCGTCCCGCGGGCAGGAGCCAGTACATGATCTCGCCGCTGCCGCCGCGCAGGTCGATGTCGGCGATGCCGATCACGCCGACGGCCACGCCCCCTCCGGCGGGGGCCACGGCCCAGACCGCCGCCCGTTCGGTCCGCCAGCGCTCGCGCCAGCGGGCGATGCGGGTGACGGCCCGGTCCTCGGTGAGGGGGTCGGGGCGGTTCCAGTGGCGGATGTCCGGATCGGCGTACGCGGCCACGAGCGCGGGGGCGTCGTACGCCTCCCAGGGGCGCAGCCGCATCCCGCAGGGCAGGGCGTACGACGGCTGCGGGAGTGCGGCCATCCGGCCTGACGGGACGACGGCCGGTATCGAGTCGGTCATCGGCCCATGATGCCGTTTGGTCGGCCTGACGGTTCCCCGGATTCCCTGCGACACAGAGGACGCAAATCGTTACAGTCAGCGACAAACCGCATCTTTCTCCCTACTCTCTCGTCCGGCACCGAGTGAATGGACGAAATGATGAGACGACGGCTTTCGGCGATCGCCGCGGCCGGTCTGGCCGCGATCCTCGCGCTGGGCTGCGGCACGACCGCCACTGCGACGACGAACCCGGACGGCGGCAAGGGTGGCAAGGGCCTGTGCGCCCCGGGCGTACCGATCGGCCCGGAGGGCGAGAAGTTCTACGACCCGCCGTCGCCGCTGCCCGAGGGTGAGCACGGTGACCTGATCTGGGCCCGCCGCGTCGACGCCCCGAACGGTGCCCGCGCCTGCCGGATCCTCTACCTCTCGACGCTGCAGAGCGGTACCCCCGTCGCCGTCTCGGGCATCGTGGCCTGGCCCGACGCCCCCGCGCCGCGCCACGGCCGCAACGTCGTGGCCTGGGCCCACGGGACCGTGGGCGGGCCGCGCCAGTGCGCGCCCTCCGCCGTGCCGAACCCGGCCACCGACCTGGTGGGCTATTACACCTACGACAGCCCGTGGGGCATCGATGTCGGCGTGCCGGCGCTGACGCAGTTCCTCGACTCCGGTGACGTGGTGGTCGGCACGGACTACCAGGGTCTGGGGACCCCGGGCGTGCACCAGTACACGGTCGCCGTCACGGAGACGAACAACGTCCTGGACTCGGTGCGTGCGGCCCGCCAGATCACCGACACCCACGCGAACCGCAAGGCGGCCGTGCTCGGCTGGTCGCAGGGCGGCGGCGCGGCCGCCTTCATCGCCCAGAACTACAAGGCGTACACCCCGGAGACCAACCTGGTCGGCATCGCGGCGCTCGCGCCCGCCGCCAACCTGGGGCCGGACTTCCGCGGCCTGGTGCTGCCCGGACCGACGTCCCCCACCTCGCCCTCCCACAACGCGGCGCTGCGCGTCAACGTCTACCGGGGCTTCCTCGCGGCCTACCCCGGGCTGAGGGCCGAGGACGTGCTGAAGCCGGCCGGCCTGGAGGCGCTGCGCGGTGACGGGGTGATGTGCATCGAGCACCTCGCCGACGTGATCCAGAACAACGTGGGCAACGTCGGGCAGCTCGACACGCTGTTCCAGCCGCTGTCGGTGGTGCCGGAGGTCTGGCACCAGCGCTTCCGCGAGAACACCGCGGGCCTGGTCACCTCGGTGGCGCCGATCCTGGTGATGCAGGGCACGGCGGACACGGTCATCAACCCGAACTCCACCGACGAGTACGTGAAGCGGGCCTGCCGCTTCAACAAGCCGGTGCAGTACACGAAGTACCAGGGGGCGACGCACCAGACGATCCCCAACGTGGCCGAGCCGCAGTACCTGAGCTGGATCGCGGACCGCTTCGCGGGCCGTCCCGCTCCGTCCAACTGCGCCTGACACGAGGCGGCGTACGCACGAGGCGGCGTACGCACCAAGTGACGTAGACGCGAAGTGACGTGGACGCGAAGTGACGTGGACAGGAAAGGCTCCCGGCCGGTGGACCACACCGGCCGGGAGCCTTCTCGCATGTCAGGGGTCAGCTGCCCACGGGGACCGGCGCCGAGCCCGCGGGCTCGCTCACCGGCGCCGGGGAGGCGGGCTCGGCGGCGGCTTGTGCGCCGCCGTCCGGGTCGGTGTTGAACTCGGCGAGCATCTGTCGGGTGAAGCCGAAGAAGAACGTGGCGGCGAAGCCGACGAGGTAGCCGACGGCCAGGCCGCCCGCGTAGATCGCGATGGTCATCCCCATGCCCGACCTGCCGTCCAGCAGCGGGAACAGCGCCCAGCCGGAGGGGCCGATGGCGGTGGAGCCGAAGGCGGTGCCCAGCTGGTTGAAGAGGCCGACGAAGGCCCCGCCCGCCGCGCCGCCGATGCAGGCGGTGATGAAGGGGCGGCCCAGGGGGAGGGAGACGCCGTAGATCAGCGGTTCGCCGACGCCCAGGAAGCCGGCCGGGAGGGCGGACTTGATGGTGGCGCGGAGCGAGCGGTTGCGCGGGAGCTTGTAGTAGACGGCGATGGCGGCGCCGACCTGGCCCGCGCCTGCCATGGCGAGGATGGGGAGCAGGACGGTGTAGCCGGTCTGCTCGATCAGGGTGGTGTGGATGGGGATCAGGGCCTGGTGCAGGCCCAGCATGACCAGCGGGAGGAAGAGGCCGCCGAGGACCAGGCCCGCGAAGGCGCCGCCGGTGGCGAGCAGCCAGGTGGCGAACGTACCGATGGCGGAGGAGACCTCGCCGGCGACGAACATCAGGCCGAAGATGGTGACCAGGCCGGAGATCAGGACGGTGAGGGTGGGGGTGACGAGGACGTCCAGCGCCTCGGGGACCCACTTGCGGCACCACTTCTCCACCTGGACGGCGAGGAGCGCGGCCGCCAGGGCGCCGAGGACGCCGCCCTGGCCGGGGGAGAGCTGCTGGCCGAACGCGTCGATCTTCGCGACGCCCGGGAAGACGATGATCGCGGCGACGGCGCCGCCGAGGATCGCGGTGCCGCCGAACTCCTTGGCCGTGTTGTAGCCGACGAAGACGGCGATCAGGGACATGAATCCGGTGGCCATCGCGGCGAGCGCCGGGACGACCGCGGGCAGCCAGCCCATGTTCGTGATGAAGCCGTTGAGGCCGGCGATGATGCCGCAGCCGATGAGGGCCGGGATCAGCGGGACGAAGATGTTCGCGATGCGGCGCAGGAACAGCTTGAACGGGGTGGAGTTCTTCGCCTTCTGCGCGTTCTTGATGGCCGCGCCCTGGGCGGCGAGCTCGTCGGCGCCGTGGCCGGCGGAGCCCGAGGGGGCCGGGGCGGCGGTCGGGGCCGCGGTCGGGGCCGCCGAGCGGCCTTCCGCGACGAGGGCCTCGAACTCGGGGGTGACGCGGGCGACGGTGCCCGGTCCCAGCACGATCTGGTAGGTGTCGTCCTCGACGACGCCCATCACGGCGGGGAGGGCCTTGAGGGCCTCGTCCTGGACCAGGGAGCGGTCGCGCAGGGTGATGCGCAGACGGGTCATGCAGTGCGCGATGGAGACGATGTTGTCCGGGCCGCCGACCAGAGGAAGGATCGCGGCGGCTGTGGCGCGGTTCTTGTCAGTGGACATCTTGGTGTTCGCCTTGCTGCTGGGGGTCAGCTGGGGGTCAGCGGAGGGTCTGGGTGCGGGCGAGGGCGGCCCGGAGGTGGCCCTTGGAGGCGGTGAGCAGTTCGGCGGCCGTGGGGCCGTCGACTCCGCCGAGGACGACGAGGATGGCCTGCTTGACCTCGCCGTCGCAGGCGGCGAGCGCGGCCTCGATCTCCTCGTCGGGGGCTCCGGTCGCGAGCGAGACGATGCGGCGGGCGCGGGCGCGCAGCTTCTCGTTGGAGGAGCGCATGTCGACCATCAGGTTCCCGTAGGTCTTGCCGAGCCGGATCATCGTGACGGTCGAGATGAGGTTGAGGACGAGCTTCTGCGCGGTGCCCGCCTTCAGGCGGGTGGACCCGGTGAGGAGTTCGGGTCCGACGACGACCTCGATGCCGAGGTCGGCGGCCGCGGCGAGCGCGGAGCCCGCGTTGCAGGACAGGCCGACGGTGAGCGCGCCGCGGCCGCGGCCGAACTCGACGGCGCCGATCGCGTACGGGGTGCGGCCGGAGGCGGAGATCCCGATGACGGTGTCGTCGGCGGTCAGGGCCAGCGCGGCCAGGTCCTCGGCGGCCAGTTCCTTGGAGTCCTCGGCGCCCTCGACGGCCTTGACCATGGCGGAGGGGCCGCCCGCGATCAGGCCGACGACCTCGGAGGGGTCGGTGTTGAAGGTGGGCGGGCACTCGCTGGCGTCCAGTACGCCCATCCGGCCGGCGGTGCCGGCTCCCGCGTAGATCAGGCGCCCGCCGCGGGCCATCCGCTCGGAGATCCCGTCGACGGCGGACGCGATCGTCTCCAGCTCGCCGGCGACGGCGGCCGGGACGGTGGCGTCCTCGGCGTTCATGAGACGGGCGATCTCGAGGGTGGACAGCCGGTCGATCTCGGCCAGCTCGGGGCGGAAGGCCTCGGTGGTCAAGGTGGCGAGCTGGGCACGGAGTTCGCTGTACGCGGTCATGAGGGGGCTCCTGAACTACTACGGCTGCTGCTGGCTGCTAGCGGGTGGTGCTGTTGCGCTTGGCGGTGGGGACGGGGGTGTGGTGGCGGGGTGCGAGCGCCTCGTACGAGGCCGCCAGCGCGGGCGCGGCGGTCGCGTAGGTCTGCTGGGCGACGCCGACGAAGAGGCAGTCGACGACGAGGAGCTGGCTGGTGCGGCTGGACATGGCGGCCGGGCGCAGCTGGGTCTCGCGGGCCGCGGAGGTGGCCAGGACGAGGTCGGCGTAGTGGACGACGGGGGAGTTCGCGCGGGCCGTGAGCGCCAGGGTGGTGGCGCCGTGCTCGAAGGCGATCCGCAGGGGGTCGATGACGTCGCCGGTGCCGCCGGAGTGGGTGATGGCGACGGCCACGTCGCCGGGGCGGAGCAGGACGGAGTGGGTGACGGCCAGGTGCGGGTCGTTGTGCGCGTGGGCGATGAGGCCGATGCGCGACAGCTTCTGCGCGAGGTCCTGGGCGACGAGGCCGGAGGCTCCGACGCCGTAGATCTCGATGCGGCGGGCGCCCGCGAGGGCGGTCACGGCCGCGCCGAGGGCGGCGACGTCGAGGCCGGCGGCGGTGTCGGCGAGGGTCTGGGCCTCCTCGTGGGCGAGCTTGGCGACCACGTTCGCGAGGGAGTCGTCGACGGCTATGTCCACGGTGACGGCGGGGGCCGCGCCGGACTCCTGCTGCGCGGCGAGCGCGGCGAGCGCGAGGCGCAGGTCGCGGTAGCCGGGGTAGCCGAGGAGGCGGGCGGTGCGGACGACGGTGGCCTCGCTGGTGCCGGTGCGGGCGGCGAGGTCGCTGACGGTGAGCGCGGCGCACCCGGCGGGGTCGGCGGCGACGGCCTCGGCGACGGCCTGCATGGAGCGGGTCATCGAAGGGCCGAGGCTGCGGACGCGGGCCCGCAGGGCGGCGGGGGGGCGGGGCCTCGTAGCCCCTCCTGCTCGGTCAGCCCGCGAACCCGGACCGGTTGCGCCATCCCGCCTCCCCACGCTGATTGGAGAACTCCTTTCCAACCAGCACCACGAGCAACCCGGCGAACCTTCCCGGTCACAGCACTAGGCGGACCTGCGGCGCAGAACGCGGCGGACCCCGTAGACGACCACGATCAGGACGATGACGACGACCGCGATGATCACGATCTTCTTGAGGAGCCCGCCGCTCCTCTTGCTCTTCTTCGACTTCTTCTTCTTGCCTTCGGCGACGACCTGGACCGGGGAGGACGCCGACGTACCGAGGGCGGCCGTCGATCCGGTGCCCCCGGCGGGCAGCGCGCCCGGCGCGAGCGCCGCCGTCGCGGCCGGCGCCTGGCGGACGGCCGGCACGGCCGCTGCCGCGGCGGTCGCCGCGGGGCCCAGCAGCAGCCCGGCGACCACGAGGAGCGGCAAGAGCGCCGAAGTCGCCGACGGTACCGGGAACCTCTTCACAACACGGTCCTTCTTCACTGTTTCCCCTGTCCTGCGATGTCCCGACCGAATCCGGTGGAGTCCGGCCGGCGGGGGCCTCAGAGCATCGTCGGCGACTTCGCCCGCCCCGGCAAGGAGAGTGCCGCGGGCCCGACAGGATTCGAAAGAGGCGGCCTAGTTCACCGCGGGGCCGCCGTCGTTGAGCCAGGCCCAGTCCGACCACGTGGCGAAGCCGGTCTGCCACTTGTGGTAAACGCCGGCGTGGCTGGTGGCGAACACCTCGATGCGGCCGTCGGCGTTGTTGCCCGCGGCGATCTCGGTGCCGCCGCCACCGAAGGTCGCCCACTCGGAGAACGCCGCGTTCGGGCGGGTCTGCCAGGCGTGGCCCGCCGCGTTGGCGTTGATCGCGTACACCTCGACCCGGCCGTCGGCCGACCGCGAGACCGTCAGTTCGGCGTTGGAGATCCCGCCCATGCCGGCCCAGTCCGACCATGAGCCGGGGCCGGTCTGCCAGCGGTGGAACACGCCGTTGGCGTTGGACGCGAACACCTCGAGCCTGCCGTCCTGGTTGTAGCCGGCGGCCAGGTCGTGACCGCCGCCGCCGAAGTTCTCCCAGGCGGACCAGCCGCCGTTGACCCCGGTCTGGTAGAGGTGCTCGAAGGTCGAGTCCGACAGCGCGAAGACCTCGAGACGCCCGTCGGGCGCGGTCTCCACGGCGAGCCGCGAGTTCGCCGGTCCGCCGCCGACGCCCTCCCAGTTGGCCCAGCCGCCGCTGGGCGCGGTCTGCCAGCGGTGGAACACCCCGGTGGCGTTGGAGGCGAACACCTCGATGCGGCCGTCGGCGTTGTTGCCCGCGGCCAGTCGGTACCCGCCGCCGCCGAAGTTCCCCCAGGCCGACCAGCTCCCGCCGGGTGCGGTCTGCCACATGTGGTCGAAGGTGCTGTCCGACAGGGCGAACACCTCCAGCCGGCCGTCCGCGTTCGCCGCCACGGCCAACTGCGCGTTGCGCGGCCCCCCTTCGAACCGCCACTGCGACCAGCCGCCGTTCACCGCGGTCTGCCACGCGTGGTAGACGCCGTCGGCGCCGGCGGCGAAGGCCTCGAGCCGGCCGTCCGCGGACCGCCCGGTCGTCACCCGGCCCGAGGCGTACGGGTGCTTGGGGCCCGTGGCGCCCGTGCCGGACCACAGCGCGTTGGCGATGAGCATCGCGTCGTCCGCCTCGACGGCGTACAGGCCGCGCAGGTCCTCCCTCGGCCGCTGAACGTTCCAGCACACCTCGCCGATCGCCTCGTTGTTCCACGAGCCGCCGGGATACATCCGTTCCACCTCGTCGAAGAAGGCGTTGGTGGCGTAGGCCGGGTTCAGCCGCTCCTCCCGGCTGCCCCACCAGTCCTGCTGCTGGAACAGCCCGAGGCTGGTGTAGTCGACGGCCTGGGCGTAGTTGTTGAGGCTGGACTCCACGATGACCGTGGCGATGGCGATGGTCGCGGCCCGCTGGTTGAGCCCCCGGTCCTTCACCGCCTGGGTCACCATCCGGGCGCAGGACACCTTGTAGGCGTTCATGTAGCCGGCCATCTTCGCCTGCAACTGCGGGTTGAGCTGGTCGGCCAGGATGCCGTCGGTGGCCGACGGGCCGGCCGGATCGCACGGCACGGTCGGAATGGCGAAGCCCTGCGGGCCGCTGAAGTACCGGGCGACGCCGGAGCGGTCGCCGCCCGGGCCCGGAACGGGTGCGGGTGCGGCGGAGGCGGCCGAGGCCGTCATTCCGACGACCAGAGCCCATGTGCCGGCCGACAAGGCCAGTCTGGTGAACATGCGGCGTAAACCGGATATCGCCATCGTGTTCCCTTCTGTCGTGAAGTGGCGTGCGCACGATCCGCTCGGTGTCCGGCCGCCGTTCGCGGCGGCTGACCTGCGCGGGACGAATCGGGGCACCGGCCGGAGGAGTCCGGGCACACAGAGTTCACCGGGCACCGTCGCCCGTGTCACTCCGGATCGTTCCGGATGCCTTGCCCGGCGCTCCCGGCACTACCTTGTCCACCGCATCGGCCGGACCGGCCGAGCAGCCTGGAGCCCGGGGAGCAGTGATGACGACGACCGCCACCACCCGCCGGCCAACCGCCGCCGCCCTCGTGCAGGGGGAGCGCAAGGTGCTCCACGCGATCGGCTGCGGCCTGCGGGACGACGAGATCGCGGCCGCCCTCGCCATGCCCGAGGAGGCCGTCGCCGGACACCTCGCGCGGATCCTCGTGAAGCTCGGGCTGCGCGACCGGGCCGCGGCCATCGTCCACGCCTTCGACTGCGGCCTCGTGGTCCCCGGCAGCGGCCCCCGTACGAGGGCGGCGGACCCGGCGCCGCGGACCGCCGCCGGCCGGGCGTCCGGACCGAAGGTGGAGATCTCCCTGCTCGGACCGGTGCGGGCACGGCAGGACGGGCGGCCCCTGAAGCTGGGGCACCTGCGCCAGCAGGCCGTACTGGCGGCGCTGGCGCTGTGCGCGGGACGGACGGCCAGCCGGCAGGAACTGCTCGACGGGGTATGGGGGACGGAGCCGCCCGTCACGAACGTGGTGCCGGTGTACGTCTACCGGCTGCGCAAGTCCCTGCACGCCGGGGACGGCCGCCCGGACCCGGTGATCGAGCACGACCGCTGCGGCTACCGGCTGGTCTCCGGCGCGGTCGACGTGGACGTGGCGCGCATGGAGCGACTGGCCGCCCGCGCGGAGGCCGCCGACCGGGCGGATGAGCCGGAGGAGGTGGTCCGTCTGTGCTCCCGGGCGCTGGACCTCTTTCGCGGGGAGCCCTTGGCCGGACTGCCCGGGCCCCTCGCCGAGCTGGAGCGGCTGCGGCTCACCGAGCTCAGGATCACCGTCGCGCAGCGGATGTCGCAGGGGCAGCTGCGGCTGGGCCGGCACTCCGAGGCGGTCACCGGGCTGTTCGCCCTGTCCGCGGCCCACCCCCTGCACGAGCCGGTGGCGGCGATGCTGATGCGCGCGCTGTACCGCGGCGGCCGGCAGGCCGACGCGCTGACCGTGTTCGAGCGCGCCCGCCGCCGTCTGGACGACGACCTCGGCGTCTCTCCCGGCCGCCTGCTGCGGCGGACCCGGCAGATGGTCCTGCTCGGGGACGATGCCGGACTCGAACCGGCCCGCGACGCACGGTGACCGGGCCGGTGCCGGGTTACGGCCCGGCCCGGCCCGGTCACCGCGCGATCAGGCGGCGAAGGACCTCTCCAGACGGGGGATCAGGTCCCGGAGGTCCTCTTCCCAGCAGCCGGCGTTGTGGCCGCCGTTGCACAGGGTGCCCCAACCGGCACCGTCGCCGTAGTCGACGTAGTAGTAGGGCATGCCCAGGGCGTCCATGCTGGCCTTGACGTGCTTGGACGCGCTCTCGACCCAGAACTCCAGGTCGGTGACGTCTCCGCGCCCGTTGCCGACGTAGATGGACACCCCGACCCCCGCGAGCTTGTTCATGTGCGCGGAGGGGTTCACCTCGTTGAACCGCCAGTCGGCGTTGAACACCGGGTAGGGCGAGCCGAACACGGCGTCACTGTCCACGCTGGGCGCGTAGCCGACGAGGGAGGCGACGACGGCCATCCGCAGGTCCATGGACCTGACCGACAGGTCGATGTCCCCCGACAGGGACGCGGTCTGGCTGAACAGGTCCGGGCGGACCTGGGCGTAGTGCAGGGCCCCGAACCCGCCCATGGAGACGCCGGCGACCGCCCTGGCCTTCTTGGCGGCGATGGTCCGCAGGTTCGCGTCGATGAACGGAATCACCTGCTTGAGGTGGAAGTTCTCCCAGTTCTGGACACCGGCCGCGGTCCGCTGGTTGAGCCAGTTGGCGTACCAGCCGCGGGCGCCGCCGTCCGGGATGACCGTGATCATCTCGGTGGAGGTGGTCAGCGCCGGATAGTTCTGCTGGATCGGATCGTCGGGCGAACCGTGCAGGAAGTACAGCACCGGGTAGCGCCGGGTCGGGTCGGCGTGGTAGCCGCTCGGCAGGATGATCTTGATGTGGTGCTTGCCCGCGACCTCGGGTGTGGTCACGGTGATGTAGAAGTTGGTGGGGCCGCCCACCGCCGTGTCGACCTGGGTCAGGCCGAACCCGTCCGCCATCCTCGGCGGCGCGGTGTCGTCGGCGGCCTGTGCCGAACCGGCCGGCACCGCCATTCCCACCACGGCGGCCATCAAGGCCACCACCATGCGCCACCGGCTTGTCTTCCTCATCACAGCATGCTCCCTCGTGAGCCTTGTCGTTGCGCGGTTGCGAGACCGATCGGGGGACCGGTCTCAGTTCAGGACCTTGACCTCCAATGCCGGTGAGGCCGCGATCTGCTCCTCCGTGAACCGTTCGGTCACCCACTGGCCCGCCGAGAACAACTTGGTCTGATCCGCGTAGTGCGGCGAATTGGGGTTGGCCGACTGGGAGTAGGCCAGCACGGAGGAGGTCTGCGGCGGACCCTCGGCGGTGAAGCGCACCACCTGGATGAAGCTGGACCCGAAGGTGATGTCCATCTTTCCGTCGATCGAGCCGGGGGTGATCACGTTCAGCACGCCCATCTCGTGGACGGCCCCGTGGATCGGGATCTGCTCACCGCCCCGCGTGATCTTCTGGACGTCCGACAACGGCGCGTTCAGCGGAATTCCCGCGTTGCGCAGGGCGATGACCGCCCGGCCGAGCGCGTCGCGGACGGCGGAACTTCCGGAGTCCAGCGAGTTGGGCGTGTGCACCGGGTCGTTGGGGTCGAACGGAACCCGCCACGGCAGCTTCTCGATCGACTGACCGCCGACCAGGGAGTACCAGTAGTTCTCGAACAGCCAGGACCCTCGGCTGTCCGCCGTGAAGTCGTGGCTCTTCCAGGCGGCCAGGATCGGGCAGGCCTCGCTCACGTTGACCAGCTGGCCGTCCACCAGGATGAGCCCGAAGAGCAGGCTCCGGCACATCGTCACCGTGGCGTCGAGGGCCAGATCGGCGGCCCGGCTGTTGTCGGCGAACAGCAACTGCCGCATGTTCTCCGGCGTGAACCCCCGGCCGGGCAGGCCGTCGGTGCCGTTGATCCGCTTCTGCGCGGTCTGGATCAGCTCCTGGGTGCGCAGCGACCGGGGCGTCCGCGTGTCGCCCATCACCCGCGGGAAGAACAGCGGCTGCTCGGGGTTGGCCAGCCAGGCGCTGTCGTTGGCGTTGCCCACGAAGTCCTTGCGGATCAGCCGCGGCTGCTTGCGCGGGTCCAGCAGTCCCGGCGCGACCGCGTTCGGGTCGTCGGGCCAGTCGCACGCGCTGCGCTTGCCGTCGAAGATGGAGACCGGCGGTACGTTCGGCAGCCGCAGCACCTGGTTGAACAGCGCCTGGCCGGTCAGGGTCAGGCACGACTGGGCGTGCTCGTCGGTGATGTTCGGGGTGGCCTGGATGTCCGCGTACAGCGCGTTGCCCTTGCGGTCGGAGGCGACGGTGTTGAAGAAGGGGACGCCCTGCGTGGTCTCCAAGGTGTTCACCACCTCGTTGACGTCCTTGGCCTGGTCGAGGTGGAACCAGGTGTTCAGCGCCCGCAGATTGTCCATGTTCACGTCGCGCACCGCGTGCGCGCTGACCACCCAGGGCAGTCCCACGGTCAGCACCTGTGTGGTGATCGGGCCGTAACGGGTGGCCCACAACGTCCTGTTGACCCTGCCGATGGAACCGTCCGCGTTCAGCACGTCGACACCGACCTGCTGTGAGGTCATCGCCTGCCAGGCGCCGTCGACCAGGTAGTTGGTCGGGTTCAGCAGATCGACCTGTACGTCGAACAGTCCGAAGGGAGCCACCGTGGCGACGGTGTGGCTCCAGGCGACGTCGTCGTTGTGCCCGATGTTCACCGCGGGGAAGCCGAGCAGGCTGGCCCCGGAGACATTGATCTTTCCCGGGATCGTCAGCTGGCTCTGCCACATCCGGTTCTTGCCCTGCCAGGGGAAGTGCGGGTTCGCGAGCAGCATGCTGGTGCCCCCGGACACTCCCTGGGAACCGACCGCCAGCGCGTTGCTGCCCATGCTCTGCTGACGGTTGACCGCCAGCGCGTCGCGGATCTTCGTCGCGGTCTCCGCGGGCGAGGAGGCCGGCGGAGCGGCGGCGGCCGAAGCCCCCGGGGGCGCGGCGTTGACCTGACCGTCGAGCAGTACGTCGGCGCTGCCCATGATGATCTCGGCGTGCGCGTGCCGGTAGACGTCCAGCTCCGTGATCGGCCGCACCCAGGCCTTGCCGCGGCAGGCCGGGTCGGTGATGTTGTCGGCGCCCGTCTCGGCCAGGTAGCGGTTGTATCCCTGGACGTAGCCGCGAATGGCCTCCTTCACCTCCGGCTCCGGCCCGTTGGGCGCGGGCAGGTCGATCAGCCGCTCCACCACCCGGTTGTCGTTCATCCGTTGGAAGTAGATGTCGCTGTTGAGATTGCTGGTGGTGTTCTGGTGCTCGCCGGGGCTCGCCCTGCCGTCGGGCCCCAGGAAGCGGGACCTCTGGGCGTTGACCATCAGATAGGTGTCGGCCAAGGTGCAGATGTTGTCCTTGGCGGCGGCGTACCCGTAGCCCGTGCCCAGCCCCTCCCAGTTCGAGGCGATGATGTGCGGGATCCCGTATTCGGTGTAGCGGATCGTCGGCTTGTCCGGTGCCGATGCCTGTGGCGATGCCTGTGCCGGAGCCTGTGATCCGGTGGCCGCCAACGTGCTCATGACCGCGACCGCGGCCGTGAGCACCATCGGCAGCCTCGCTGTGAATCTCCACCGCGCCATCGAGCCGTCCTTCCCCTGTGGTCCAGGCCCGTGCCCGAACGGGGCCACGCTAGGGAGGAGCGATGAAATCCCGGTGACACCCCCGCGGCCCCGGCGGTGCCACCCGCGGTGCCTCCCACCGCCTAGCCGACGCGCGCTCGCCTGTCAGTCCGGAATCTTCCGGGGTCTGCGGGCCCGCGGAGCGTTGCTACCTTCCAGATCGTCCGTGCGGCCCGCTCTCTCCAGAAGGCCGGCACGGCGCACGACGCGGCGCGACGGGGGATTCCGCTGCGCCCGGACGCATCGTCAGGCTCCCGACCAGGAGGACACATTGAGCGCGCAGAACCCCACCCGCAGGAGCATCCTCAAAACGGCCGGAGGCATCTCCGCCGCCATGGCCATGGGAGGTGCGGGAGTCCTCGCCGGCGCGTCGACCGCCTCCGCCGTCGGTGACGGCCACGGCCTGCGCATCGTCGAGCGCTGGGAGGACGACCCCCGCATGCGGTACTACCGGTTCCAGACGAACGCGATCGGCTGGAACCCCGCCGTCAACGTGCTCCTCCCCGACGACTACCACTGGAGCGGACGCACCTACCCCGTGGTCTACCTCCTCCACGGCGGCGGTACGGGGCAGGACTTCATCACGTTCGACCGCGAGCGGATCAAGGACTGGACCGCGGGCAAGCCGATCATCGCCGTGATGCCGGACGGCGGCCACGCGGGCTGGTACTCCAACCCCGTGAGCTCCAACGTCGGTCCGCGCAACTGGGAGGATTTCCACATCCACCAGCTGATCCCGTGGATCGACGCGAACTTCCGCACGTTCGCGGAGTACGACGGCCGTGCCGTGTCCGGTTTCTCGATGGGCGGCTTCGGCGCGCTGAAGTACGCCGCCAAGTACTGGGGCCACTTCGCCTCGGTGAGCGCCCACTCCGGCCCGGCGAGCCTGCGCAGGGACAACGGCCTCGTGGCCCACTGGGCCAACGCCTCCTCCGCGGCCCTGGACCTGAACGGCGGGACCATCTACGGGGCGCCGTTCTGGGACGAGGCCCGGGTGACCGCGGACAACCCGGTGCAGCGGATCGAGAGCTACCGCAACAAGCGGGTCTTCCTCGTCGCGGGCACCAGCCCCCAGCCGCTCGACTGGTTCGACTCCATCAACGAGCGCCAAGTGCTAGCCACACAGCGCGAGTTCCGCGCCGTCCTCGGCAATGCGGGGATCCCGCACGAGTGGTACGAGCTGCCCGGCGGGCACTTCATCCGCCACGACATGCTGGACCGCGACATCAACGGCATCATCGACCGGCTGCGCAAGGCGTGAACGGCCCGTTGAGCCGCGTACTCGCGGCGACGGCCGTCCTCCTGTCGGCGCTGTCGGCGCTGGCAGCCTCGGGGCCGGCCGAGGCCCGGACCGCCGATCTCACCGCGGCCTGTCCCACCACCGGACCCGTGTCCCAGCACTACCACAGCGGCCACAACGGCGTCGACATCGCGGCCGGCCTCGGGACACCGATCTACGCCGTGGGTGACGGAGTGGTGACCATCTCCGGATACATCGGGGACTACGGCCAGTGGATCCGCATCCTGCACCCCGACGGGAGGATCTCCGAGTACGGGCACATGTCCAGGCGCGACGTCTTCGAGGGCGACCACGTCGTGGCCGGCCAGCAGATCGCCCTGGTGGGCGCCGAGGGCACCAACGTCGACGGCCCCCACCTCCATCTGCGGATCTGGGGGGACCAGTCCGCCTCCTACGGCATCGACCCCGAGGCCTACCTCGCGGAGCGCGGCATCGTGCTGCCCTGCACCCCCGGCAGCGGTCCGCGTCCCAAGCCGCTGGAGTATCCGGCGGAGTCGGGCCGGGTGGTGTCGGCGCGGTCGGCGGACGGACGCCTCGAGGTGTTCGCCGCCGGCGCCGACGGCGTGCAGCACGCCTGGCAGCAGGAAGCGAACGGCAACTGGTCGGCCTGGGAGCAGCTGGGCGGGCCGGGCAACGCCGAACTGGCGATCGCACCCAATGCCGACGGCCGCCTGGAAATGTTCGCCCTGTCCGGCAACACCTTCCAGCACCGCTGGCAGCTCTCTCCCTCCGGCGGCTGGTCGAACTGGGAGACCTTCGGCGGCGGCGGGCACGACACGGCGGCCGGGGTGAACGCCGACGGCCGCATGGAGGTCTTCGCCTCCAACCCGTCCGGCCTCTTCCACCGGTACCAGGTCGCCCCCAACGGCGGCTGGTCGGACTGGGAGTCCACCGGCGGAGGCCCCGCCAACGGCCGGGTGGAGATGGAGAAGTCGCCCGACGGCCGGCTCGAGGTGTTCGCCCTGTCCGGCGACACCTTCCAGCACAAGTACCAGACGGCCCCCAACGGCGGCTGGTCGAACTGGGACGCCTTCGGAGGCGGCGGCCACGACCTCACCGTCGACCACAACGCCGACGGCCGCCTGGAGGTCTTCGCCTCCGGTCCGCGCGGGGTGTTCCACAAGTACCAGTCGAGTCCCACCGCTTGGTCGGAATGGGAGCCGACCGGGGGGCCCGTCGACTCGCAGCTCACCAGCACGCGCACGGCGGACGGGCGGATCGAGGTCTTCGCCATGAACGGCAGTACGGCCATGCACACCTGGCAGACCGCCGTCAACGCGCCCTACGAAGACTGGTCCGTCTTCGGGGGCGGCGGCACCGAAGTCACGGCGGCCGTGAACGCCGACGGACGGATCGAGGTCTTCGGGACCAGCCGCGCGGGGACCTACCACCGATGGCAGACCGGCTTCTCCAGCTGGTCCGACTGGATCTGGCTCAACAACACCGCCGGCCCCGGCCTCGACTGACCCTCCTGCGACCGCCCCCACCCGACCCGTGGTCGGCCGAGCCCGCAGAGGCCCGGCCGACCACGAGGCATCCCTGGAGAGACCCATGCTTCCGATCAGCAGACGGAACCTGTTGCGGGGCGCCGCCGGGGCGGGCGCGCTCCCGCTCCTGGGTGCCGGCCCGGCCGCGGCCCGGGCCGCCGACACCGTGCCGCCCCCTCGGTGGGTCGGCGCGGGACCCTTCACGTACGTCTACGACCCCTCCACCTCGGAGGGTCCGCGCTATCTCAACGACCACACGCTGATCAAGGCCCGGGACCGCTGGCACCTGTTCAGCATCGTCGGGCGCAGCGCGCCGCGCGGCGAATCCCCGGACAGCACGGGGGAGACCTCCTTCGCCCATGCCTCCGCGCCGAGCCCGAACGGGCCGTGGACCACCCACGCCGACGCGCTCACCGTCGATCCGTCCCACTTCGGCGAGGAGCACCTGTGGGCGCCCCACGTCGTAGCCGCCGGCGGCAGGTTCTGGATGTTCTACGCCGCCGGCGGCGAGAGCGGCGCCGCGATCAGTCTCGCCACCTCGACCGACCTGTTCACCTGGACGCGCGAGCCCTCCGGGCCGCTCTTCCGCGGGTTCGTGGCGCGTGACCCGATGGTGCTGCGGGTCGGCGGCGAGTGGGTCATGTACTACACGGAACTCTCCGGTCCGGGCGGCCACCACGTCGTGGCCTGCCGTCGGTCCGTCGATCTGGTGCACTGGAGCGAGCCGGCCGTCGTGTTCACCGACACGACCACGGAGACGACCGTCTCGGTCACCGAGTCGCCGTACGTCGTGGAGCGCGACGGCTGGTACTACCTGTTCATCGGACCGCGGGGCGGCTACGAGGGCACGGACGTGCTGGCGTCCCGGGACCCGTTCCGCTTCGACCTCGTCGGCTACGCGGGCCACGTGGCCGGTCACGCCGTGGAAGTGGTCTCCGACGGGGACGCCTGGTACGCGAGCGCCGCGGGCTGGTTCCGGGGCGGGCTGCACGTGGCGCCCCTCGAGTGGCGGGACACACCGCCGCCGTGGCAGAGCGCGGAGAACCCGGTGGCCTCCCTCGACGTCGTCGGCCGCCTCACGGTGTTCGCGCTCGACGCCTCCGACCGCTCGATGCTGCGGCGCGTCCAGCTCGACCCGGACACCGACACCTGGTCGCCGTGGGAGACGTTCGGAGGGCCGGCCGGCGCCGTTCCCACGCTCGGCCGCAACGCCCTCGGCGGGCTGGAGGTCTTCTCGCTCGCCCCGGAGGGCGCCAACCTGCACCACCGGGTGCAGCGGCCGGACGGCGGCTGGTACGACTGGGAGGAGTTCGGCGGCCCGGCCGGCGCCGCACCCGCCGTCGCCCGCGACGCCGACGGCCGGCTGGAGGTGTTCGCGCTGAGCCCCGGCGGCGCCTCCGTCGCCCGGCGACGCCAAGCGGCACCCGGATCCCTGGCCTGGGACCCGTGGGAGACCGGCTTCGGCGGGGCCGCGGGCGCGCCGCCGGTGGTCGCGGCGAACGCCGACGGCCGCCTCGAGGTGTTCGTCCTCGCGCCCGGCGGCGCCGCGATCGACCACCGGTGGCAGGAGACCCCGGGCGGTGCCTGGACCTCCGCCTGGCACCGCTTCGGCACCGCGGCCGGCGCCGCACCGCGGGTGGCCGGGGACGGCAGCGGCCGGCTCACCGTTGCCGCGATCGGACCCTCGGGCATGGGAACCTTCCGCCGGCGGCAGTCCGTGCCCAGCGGGGGCTGGGACGAGTGGCTGCCGATGTTCGACTGGAGCGCCGCCGCCCCCGCGTTCGCCGCCAACGCGGACGGCCGCCTCGAGGCGTTCTCGCTGACGCCCGGTGGCGCCCGGCTCAGCCACCGCTGGCAGACCACCCCGGGCGGAAGCTGGGATTCCGCACGGGAGTTCGGCGAGCCCGGCATCAGGCTCGCCGCCACGCCCTCGGCCGCGCTCGACGCCACCGGGCGCACGCACGTCTTCGCCGTCACCACCGAGGGCCGGGTGCGCACCCGGGTCCAGGACCGGCCGAGCGGCGGGTGGCGGCCGTGGACCGCCTTCGGCGACCGCGCGGTCGCACCCGTCGTATCGGGCCGTCCCACTGGACGGCCGGGCTGAGCCCGGAGTGCGGATCCCGCCACCTGAAAGAGGGAAACGGGCGGTCCGACGGCTCCGTGATCCCCCGGACACGGTGACGTTCCCCACCTCCGCCGGTGCGCAGCGGGGCGTCCGCGACCGGGGCGCGGGGGCCGATCCCGCGCGGGGAGCCGCGGCGCCGGTACGCCGTCCACCCGCGGCGCGGCACGACAACTTCCGCCGATCCGCTCGGCAGAGAGTCGAAAACAACCCCAAACCACCACCGCCGCCACAGAGTCGAGGTGACCCGGGACACAGCGCGAGCCGCCCTCGCGGAGAGGGCCGGCGACCTTCTCGGCAAGGGACTTCGGGGGCCTCCCGGGGCAGCTGGGGCGGGCTGTCCGGCCCGGCGGGCGGTCCCGGCCGAAGTGGCTGAAGTGCGCCGATGAACTCCCTTGAGAGATGAGTATTGTTCCACTCGTCGGTCCGGCACGACGCGTGGAACGGGGGGAGCGGTGAGCGGCGTAGTCGTCCATCTGCCGCAGGGGTGTAGTGGCGCCGAAGGCGGCGAACCGTACGGTGACGCCGTCACGTTGCGGCTCGGACCGGGCGAGGCCGCCCGCTTCGGACGCGGCTCCGCGACGGTCCCCGTCGAGCTCCGCCTCGCCGACGCGGCGATCTCCCGGCTCGCCGGGGAGATCCGCGTGACCGATGACCACTGGCAGCTGACGAACCACAGCACCACCCACAGCTACCTGGTGGAGAACCCGGAGGGCGCCGGGGAGTACCTGAGGGTTCCGCCACGACGGGTCGGGGCGCCCGTCCCCTTCGAGTTCTCGCGCGTGGTGCTGCCCACCCGCAGCGACGTCCCCGTCTCCTTCCAGGTGTTCGCGCCCGACCACATCTATCTGGACCCGGAAGCCATGGGCGCCCCCTGGGGCCGCCTCACGGTCACCGCGTACTCCCTGGACGAGACGGCGACCTACTTCCTCGTCCTCGTCGCGCTCTGCGAACCGCGCCTGCGCGACCAGTCCCGCGTCGCGGTCCCCACGACCCCGCAGCTCGTCGAACGGCTCAAGGGCCACGTCGCCTGCGGCACGCTGACCGCGCGTGCGGTCAGCTCGCACATCGACTACCTCGCCGAGGAGAAGCTGCGCATCGGCGGCCCGGACCCGCGCGAACCCGGCAAGGGCGAGCGCCGCAACGGCAAGCGGGAGGAGATCGTCGGACTCGCGCTGCGGTTCGGGCTCGTACGGGAGGACCACCTGACGCTGCTGCCGCCCCTGACGGGGGCCGGCGGGCGGGAGCGGCAGACCGCGCGATGACGACGCCGCACGCCCTGCGCGACCTCACGGAACGCGACGGCACGGACGTGCTCCCGCCCGGATTCCGGGTGCAGGGCTGGACGATCACCGACCTGATCGGGGCCGGAGGCTGGTCCACGGTCTACGCCGCCCGGCCGGCCGACCGGTACCCGGACAGGAGCGGCCGGGCCCCCGCGCACGCGTCGGAGGCAACTGCGCACGCGGCAACTGCGCAAGCGGCCCCCGGGCAAGCGGCCCCCGGGCAAGCGGCCCCCGGGCAAGCGGCCCCCGGGCCAGCGGCGCCCGCCGACATCGCGCTCAAAATCATGCCGACCGCCGGGTATGCGCCACGCCAGACGCGCAGGATCGTGGAGTCCGCCCGCCGGGAAGTCGAACTGGGGCGCAGGGCCGGGCACGCGCGGCTGATCCGCCTCCTGGACTCCTTCGTCCTGGAGGCACCGGACCGCCCCGCCCTGGACGGCGCGATCGTGCTGGTCATGGAGCGGGCCGCGGGCAGCCTGCGGGACCTCCTCGACGCGGGGGTGCCCGAGGCCGACCGCGCCCGGCTGATCGCGGGGATCTGCGAGGGACTCGCCCATCTCCACCGCTCGGGCTGGGTCCACGCCGATCTCAAGCCGGAGAACGTCCTGCTGGACGCCGGCCGCTCCGTGAAGCTCTCGGACTTCGGCCTCGCCACCCAGATGACGGGGACGTACGGGTACGCGCCGCCCATGGGCACCCTGGACTACCTGCCGCCCGAGCGCTGGCGGGCACCCCTGGGGGAACTGGGGGTGAAGGTCAGGCCGAGCGCCGACATCTGGGCCCTGGGCATCGTCATCCACGAGGTGTTCGGCTCCGGCGCCTCCCCGTTCTCCGGCGCCACCCCCATGGCGCGGGGCGCCGCCGTCCAGGAGTACGGCGAAGGGCGTGCGCCGCTGCGCATGGACCAGGCCGTGCCGCCGTTCTGGCGTGCACTGGCCGCCGACTGCCTCGCCCCGACCCACGCGGCGCGCGCCCCGCACACCGCCGAGAGCCTCCTCGCCCGCATCGTCGCCGAACAGGGGGCGCGCGGGAGGGGCGCGGGACGGCTGTGGGGCCGGGCCCGCGCCGCGGTCCTCACCACCGCGCTCTGCGGGGTCGCCGGTACGGTGTTGTGGTCGGACGCGGCACGGGCGAGCTCATCCGTACTGGACGGCCGTGAGGGTGCGGCGGCCGGCACGATCCGGGTGTTCAACGCGGAGAAGGGCTGCCAGGAGCGGGCCGACCGGGACCCGCAGTGCAGTCTGGGCCTGGCGATCGACCCGATGCGGCCGTACGCCGCGGACAACGTCGTACCGACCCGGGTGTGGCACGGTGACGTCCTCGCCGCCGACTGCCAGCTGCCCGACGGGCGGCCGATCATCGACGAGGCGGACCTGCAGTCCACCCGCTGGTTCCACGTCCGCCTCCCGACCGGCTCCACACCCCCCACGGCCTGGCTCCCCGCCGTCCGCACGAAGGACCGCCCGGAACTGCCGGGGTGCCCGCCCCCCGCGACCGGGCACTGAGGCCCGGCCGGGGCCGGTGCGCGAGGGCCGCGCAAGCCTGACCGGGTGAACTCCGGCGGGACCTTTGCCTTCCGGGCCGTGGCGCGCGGGCGTCGGAGGCGGTCGAAAGCCGCAGAGTCGAGGGGGTGCCGATTCCAGGGCGGGCGCAACAGGAAGGACGTTCCAGGTGGGACAGGTCGTAGGCGACTCCCAGGTCCAGAGCGAGCCGGCGGTCTTCGGGAAGCACGACAACAACGGAACGGGCGTCTACGGCGAGACCCACGGCTTCGCCGACGACAACGAGGCGGGCGTCTACGGAGTGAACACCGGCGGCGGCCCGGGCGTTCGGGGAGTCGCGAACGTCATGGGCCCGGGCGTGAAGGGCACGAGCCTCTTCACGGGCGTGGAGGGTGTCAGCTCCGGCACCGACAACGATCACGCGGTGGGCGTGTCGGGTACGACCAGGGGCCGGGCGGAGCGGGGCGGCGGCGGGGCGCGCGGGACCGTGCTGCCGGCGGTCGGGGCGCGGAGGGTCGCCGGTTCCGACGGCAACGTGTACGGCGAGGGCGGTTCCGATGCCTCCCACTGGGACATCCACCGCATCGCACTCGATGCCCAGGACATTCCCCGGGCCACGAAGGTGCTGGACATACCGCAGAAGCCGGCCGTCAGCCGGCGGGACCTCGCCTTCGCCCAGGGGGTACTCAGCTTCGGCCAGCCACCGGACCGAACCCGCCGCCGCACCCCCCGTGTACTTCGCCGCGATGGCCTGGCTGGACGCCTTGGCCTCGGACCTGTCCCTGCTCGCCCAGGATCCGGCCGCGCCGCCCGCGGGCCGGACGGTCTAGGCAGAATGGTCCAGACCTTCTAGGGTGAGCCCCCGTCATCTTCCGCCGCACGCAGTCCTCTTGGGGTTTCGATGGTCACGCGCAGGTCCCTCCTGGTCATCGCCGGCATCGGCGCCGGGGCGATCGCCCTGCCCTCCGCACCCGCGCGGGCCGCCCAGACCGCCGGGCGGGTCATCGACCTCCCCGCCCCCACTTCCCGGCAGCCGGTGGGCACCGTCGACCTGCACCTGGTCGACCGCGACCGCGACGATCCGCTCGCGCCGGACCGCAGGCCGCGCGAGCTGATGGTGCAGCTCTGGTACCCGGCGCTCACCACCGCCGGCCACCGCCGGGCCCCGTACACCACGGGCGCGGTGGCCGCCTCGCTGGAGGCCGGCCTGCCGCTGAGGCCGGGCACCCTGGCGGCCGTACGCCCGCACGCCCGGACCGGCGCTCCGGCCGTGCCGGGGGCGCTGCCGCTGGTGCTCCTCGGGCACGGACGCAAGGGCGGGCGGAGCAACTGCACCGCCCTGGCCGAGGAACTCGCCTCGTACGGCTACCTGGTCGCGGCCCTCGACCACACCTACGACGCGGCGGTGGTGGAGTTCCCCGGCGGGCGGGCCGTCCACAGCGTGCTGCCCGAGGAGTCCGACGACTGGGACCGCCAGGAACGGCTCGAGATAGCCGCCCGGGTCGGCGACCTCCGGTTCGTCGCCACGACCCTGACCCGCCGGCGCCACGGGCCCCGCGCGGACCCCCGCCGGATCGGGGTCGCCGGTCACTCCATGGGCGGGGCCGCCGCCGCCGAACTCCTGCGGGTGGACGAGCGGTTCGCCGTCGGAGTCAACCTCGACGGAGCCCTGTTCGGCTCCCCCGTGGCCGATCTCGGGCTGGACCGGCCGTACCTGCTGCTCACCGCACTGGAGGACCACGACACCTGGCGGCGCTGGCGCGAGCACCAGCGCGGCTGGGGCCGCCAGTTGAGGGCGGGCGGCACCGGGCACCTGACCTTCACCGATCTGCCGCACTTCGCCGTTCCGGGCGGCCTGGCGGAGGCCTGGCCGGCCGACCTGTACGCCGAACTGCTCGGCACCCTGGCTCCGGCCCGCTCGACCGAGCTGATCCGGACCTACACCCGCCTGTGCTTCGACCGGTTCCTGAAGGGCCGGCCCTCTCCCCTGCTCAACAGCCCTTCCCCGCGCTACCCGGAGGTCGACTTCCGCTGGACCCGCGGCTGACCGCTGACGCCGGACCCGGGCGCGCGACCGCCACGCCGCCGAGCTCGCGCAACCCACAGGTTGCGCGAGCTCGAATGACGTGCAACTCTGGAGTTGCATCCAATCGCGGCGACGAAGGAGTCACCTGATGAGCACGGATCGGATCGAGCGCGAAACACTGATCGAAGCGTCCCTGGAGCGGGTCTGGTCCCTGGTGGCCGAGCCCGGTTTCTGGGTCGCCGACGAAGGAAGCGTGGCGGGCACCGTGGCCAAGGAAGGCGAGTCACTCGTGGCGCGCAACGCCGAGTACGGCGACTTCCCGGTGCGCGTGGAGAAGGTCGACCCGCCGACGTACCTCGCCTACCGGTGGGCCAGCGCGTTCCCCGGACAGGAGCTGCGCGAGGACAACAGCACCCTGGTGGAGTTCAGCCTGAGCAGGGAGGGCGACAAGACGCGGCTGCGCGTCGTCGAGAGCGGGTTCGCGGCGCTGGCCGGCTCCGAGGAGCTGCGCGGCAAGGCGCTGAAGGACAACACCGGCGGCTGGCCGCAGGTGCTCGCCGCCTTCGCGAAGCGCGCCGAACAGCCGCCCGCGTGACGGGGGAACGGCCCGGCACCGGCGCGGAGGTGGACAACGTCCTCTCCGCGCTGGCCGACCCGACGCGGCGCAAGCTGCTCGACCTGCTCGCCGCCCGGGGCGAGGTGACGGCGACGACGCTCGCCGAGGACCTCCCCGTCTCCCGGCAAGCGGTGGTCAAGCACCTCACCGTCCTGGACGCCGCCGGACTCGTTTCCGGCAACCGGGTCGGGCGCGAGGTCCGGTACACGGTGCGGCCCGCGGCCCTGGACGCGACGGCGCGGTGGATGGCCACGCTCGCCGCCGACTGGGACCGGCGCCTCGCGGCCGTCAAGCGCCTCGCCGAGACGGCCGAACGGGCGCCGGACCGGTAACGGCCCCGGGCCGTACGGGTGCCGCGCGGGCCTGCCGCCGCGCGGCCCACCCGGTCAGCGGCACCGCCGCGGCCAGCCGGCCGCCCGCCGGGAAGTACAGCCGGTCCAGCCGGGCCGTGTGCGGCCACTCGCGCACGCGGTGGAAACACAGGTCGCTCGGGATCGGCACCTCCCGCAGGTCGGCCGCGTGCGCGCCGTCGGGGAGATCGGCGGCCGCGGCCGCCAGCAGCGGATCGGCCGAGGAAGCCCATGCGACGGCGGGCGCCGGCCGCGGCCACGGCTCGCCGGTGTTCGGGAACAGCCATCCCCCGCCGCCGGAGACCCGCAGGACGGCGGCCGGGCCGGTCGCGGCGGCGGATGCCGCGGTCGCGGCCTCCTGCCGGGCCCGCCGCGCGAAGGCGAGCAGCAGGGCCGGCAGCGACTCGGCGACCAGTTTGAGTTCGGGCCACTCCCGGAGCTCCGCCGGTTCGGCGGGGACGGAGACCACGTACCCCCACCGGCCCGTCGCCGGGTCGATGCGGACCTGCGCGAGCGCACGCCCGCGCCCGTGGCGGATCTCGGCGAGCGGCCAGTACGTGCCGTCCCCGCCCAGGATCCGGTGGAGCTCGGGGTCCACGGCGAGTTCGGGAGCGCCGGGCAGCAGGCGCAGCGGGGGCAGCCCCGTGACGGTGACCCCGCCGATCTCCCGGAGCAGCACCCGGATGTCCTCGGGGACCGTGACGGGCCAGGCGTCCAGGGCGGATTCCGTGCAACCGGCGTCGAGCACGACGAACTCCGGGTGGCGGTCGGCCAGTTCGCGCAGTTCGGCCACCGCGCGGTGTGCGGCGTCCGCGGGCAGGGCGGGGCGGCGCACCGGGCGGCCGAGGAAGTCCCCGCTGACGACGGACCGCAGGAGCAGCGCCCGGCCGCCTCCGGCCAGGCTGATCAGGACGTCGCTGCTGCCGGTGTCGGCCGTGCCCCAGGAGGTGGAGAAGTACGGCTCCCAGGCCACGCCGCACGGGTAGTCGGGCAGTTCGCGCAGGTCGACCACATCGGTGAGCGGATCCCCCCGCCCGACGAGTGCGGCGAGCTCCGCGTCCCCGCCCTCGGCCACGCCGACGCTCGGGACGGCGTCGACGAAGACCCGCGCCGCGGGGGGCTGCGAGCCGTCGGCGAGACGGACCGCGAGGGCGGCCAGCCAGTCGAGGAACTCCGGTGCCTCGACGGTGACTTCCCGGTCGTCCTGCCGGTGGGGATACAGGGACACGACCGGCCCCCAGTCCCCCGTCCCGACGCCGACGACCAGCGAGCCCTCACCGAAGTCGAGGTCGCCGAGCGTCCAGTAGCCGTCCGCGAAGACCTGCCGGCCGCGCGGTCCGAACGCGTACTGCTCGTCCTCCGTTTCCACCCCGCCGATCTCCCGCAGCACGGCCCGCGGCCCGTCCGGCACCTCCACCGGCCAGGAGTCCAGTTCGGCGTCCGTGAACCCGTCGAGCAGCTCGACCTCGTCCGGCCGCTCCCGCGCCAGTTCCCGCAACGCGCGGATCACCACTGCCGCGTCGGTCATCGCCCACACCTCTTGCCTCGTATCGTGCCGGTCCTGTTCACGGCCGCCGGGTCCCCCGGCCGGTCGCACCGGGCACCGTACATCGCCTCCGTGTCGTAGCGCGCCGTCCGGGCCGTCCTGGCCCGATAGTGGGGAGCGTGAACGACTGGCCAGAAGGAACCGGGCAAGCCGGTGCGGGCGGCGGGGACGCCGCGGGTGCGCGGGAGCACGTCGCGTGGTCCGGGCGGGATGGCGCGCAGGCCTTCGCCGCCGTGGAGGCGGCCACGGACTGGCTGCTCGGGTACCCGTTCGTCTTCCGGGCCCTGGCCCGGAAGATCGACAGCGGGCACGTCCTGGTGGACTACGGCTGCGGGCCGGGCAAGGTGGCCGACCACGCGGCCCGGCTGCTCGGAGCGCGGGTACTGGGCGTGGACACCTCGCCCGAGATGCTGGCGCTGGCCCGCGGCTCCGGAACGGCCGTGGCCGAATTCCACTTGGTCGACGGCGACCGCACTGTCTGCCTCCCGGACGGCGGCGCCGACGCGGTGATGTGCAATCACGTACTGGCGTCCCTGCCGACCGAGGCGGCGGTGCTCTCGGTGTTCCGGGAGATCCATCGGCTCCTGCGGCCCGGAGCCCCGCTCGTGCTGCTGGCCACCGATCCCGCGTGCAGCGGCACGGAGTACGCCTCACTGCGCATCGGCGAGCCGGGCTGGGAGTACGGCCCGGGCGACGCGCTGGCCGTACGGCTCCGGCGTTCGGACGGAACCTGGCAGGAGATGGCCAACCACGCGTGGCCCGTGGACGCCTGTCCGCCCCTGCTGGAGCGTGCCGGATTCCGGAACGTCGTTCAGCACCGGCCGACGGTGGAGGAGGCGTTCGGTGTGGTCGACGCGGAATTCGCCGCCAGTCGCACGTGGTCGGCGGAGCGGGCGAACCCGCCGCTGGTGATCACGACGGCATTCGCGGTCTGACGGTTTTGGCTGTCTTGGGTGTCTTCGCTGTCCGGCGGTCTTGACTGTCCGGCGGAATTCACGGTCTGACACCACCGACCGAGGGCCCGTATTCACCGGCGCAGGGGTGATGACGGTTCCATCATGACAGGTCAGACGGTGTTTTCGTAGGACTGACGGCACATCCGATTTCTCTTGTTCGGGGCCCTGTCCAGATCTCAGAATCTCCGTCATGAACTCCTCTTCGCACATCAATCACAACGCCGTGCTGCGAGCCCGGGTGGCTCTCCTCGCATCGTGGGAGCTGCTCGCCAAGGAGGAAGTCGCGGCCTACCGCGTGCTGGTCGACGTGAGTCCGCTCGCCTATCTGCCCCGCCTCGCCGTGGCGCTGCGGGAGTACAGCCGCCAGGAATTCTCCGGGGACCCGCGGACGGCTCTGGCCCTGCACGCCGAGTCCGTTGCGGCGGCCCGGCGCATGTGCGCGCTGGAACCCGAACGGACCGACCTGCTCGTCGACGCGCTGGTCCACTACCGGGAGCGGCTGGTCCTGATGGGCCGGCACGCGGAGGTCCCCGCGGTGGACAGGGAGATCTCCCTCGCCGGGGGATCGGCGGACTCCGCCTGATCGGCCCGGCCTCTCCTCCCGCACGGCCGGCTGGCCAAAAAGGCGGGCTGGCGAGGGACGGCCCGCGCCGTTGAGGATGCTCCCCCGGCCGGGCGGGCCGGCCGGGGGAAGGCGGGGGCCGATGGAATCAGGGCGCAAGGGGCCGCGGGGCGGCCGGTCCGGGGTGCTGGTGCGCGGTGCGCTCGCGCTGGCGCTGGCCTGCGCGGGGATCGCGGCGGGTCCCGGGGCGGCCCGGGCGGCCGGTCCCGGCTCCGTCGCGTGCGCCGCCGATCCCGGCACCGTTGATCCCGGCGCCGCCGATCCCGGCGCTCGGGGCCCGGCCGGCGCGGCCGTACCGGGAAGCCTGGTCTCGGTGGACCGCCGCGACGGCCGGATCAGCCAGGTGCGGCTCTTCTCCGCCGCCGCGGGCCCGGCGCACCCGGGCTTCGCATGGCACCGGGAGCAGGTCGCGCCGGACGGTCCGTACGGGCCGTGGCGGCGGGTGGGCGACACGGCCGCGAGCCCGGGGAGCGGACCCGTCAGCGCGGCCGAGAACGCGGCGGGCGATCTGGAGGTGTGGTTCACCTCCGGCGGTTCCCTCTGCCACACCGTGCGGAAGGCGGGCGCGGACGACTGGAGCGCGCCGGAGGGCATCGGGCCCGCGTCGGCCACCACCCCCGGTGGGGGCCGGTTCCGGCCGAAATCGGTGGAACGAGCACCGGACGCCGCCTCCACCGCCTCCACCAGCTCCACCGGCCCGGCGCGCCTGGAGGTCGAGCGGACCGCGGGGCTGCTGGACGGGGACATCGTCACGTTCACGATCGCGGGCGGCCCGCCCAAGGCGTACGTGTGGGTCAAGCAGTGCGGCCCCTCGGCCTCGGCGGCCACCTGCGACGATGCCACGGGCCGCCAGTTCCGCGTCCTTCCGGACGGCACCTACCGGCCCTCGCCGAAGAAGCTCTACGCACGACTCGGTGCGCCCGCGGGGGACTTCGACTGCCGCACGGCATCCGCCGGCGGTTCCTGCACCCTGGCCCTGACGGACAACGACGGGGCCGTGCTCGCCTCCGTCCCGCTGCGCTTCCGCCCGCACGGCGGCCCGGAGGCGCCGCCCACCCTGCGCGTGCACCCGGCCGAGGAACTGGTTGACGGACAGACGGTGCGCGCGACGGGCAAGGGGTACGAGCCCCGGTACCACTCCCTGGTCATGCAGTGCGCCGCCGGCTCCTCCGACACCCTCGGCTGCCGCCCCCGCAGCAGGCCGCCGGCGACCACCGACGACGGGCGGGTCGACGAGGAGGTCGCCCTGTCGTCGGCCTTCACCTCCATCGACGGCCGGGCCGTCGACTGCCGCGCGACGGGCGCCTGCGAACTGGTGGTCTTCGGCACCCGCGTCCGCGGCCCCGAAACCGTCCGCCACTCCCTGTCCTTCGCCCCGGTGGCGGTCCGGTCCTCGCCCTGACGATCCGGTCGCTCGTTTGCTCCGTACGAGTTCTCTTCGGTGCCCGTTCGGCCCCACGGGCCGAGTTCATGATCATCAGGATGCCCGGAAATCGTTTTGATGCTGCCATCCGGCCGAAGGCGATCTGGGAGGGCTGCGTGACGATGATGCCGTCGACACACCGCGTACGACTGAGGCGACAGGGCAGGACGTGGAGCGTGGCCGGGGCGTTGGCCGGGGCGCTGCTCGTCGTCGCCGCGGCGCCCCAGCCCGATGACGAGCAGAGGAGCGGAGGCGGCGCGGCGGCCTCCGTGGAGCTGCTGGTCGGCCGGGTCCTGGACAAGGGCGGTCGGCGGTGCGCGGTGGAGGCCTTGCGGGCCGAACTGTGCGGCGGGCTGGAACAGCGCCTGGTGCGGGCCACCGCGCGCGGGGCGGGCTCCGTGGTGCGCGACCCCTCTTCCGGCGGCGCCGCCCGTGCGGCGGCGCCCACGGTCGTGCTGCCCACCGATGCCGCCAGCCCCCTCGAGATCACCCTCGCCGGGCCGGGCCTGCTCACGTACGTGACCGTCCACGACGGCCACGGGCGGTACGTGGGCGGCGCCCTCGGGGCCCGGGGCCACCGCTGGGCGAACACCGAGCCGTTGCGGGCCGGAGAGACCTACACGGTCCGGGTCGGCGCCCAGGACGCGGCGGGCACCCCGGTCGGTGTGACCATGGCGTTCCGGACCGCGCCGGCGACCGAGGACGGCAGGCTCACCGTCGAGTTCGGGCCGAAGCCCGGCGTCTACGGCGCGGGGCAGATCGTGACGGCCTCCCTCAGTCACCCGGTCCCCGCCGCGGATCCGGCCGCGCGGGCCCGGCTGGAGCGGGCGCTGCAGGTCACCTCGGAGCCCGCGGTCGAGGGGGCCTGGCACTGGGTCGACGACTCGACGCTGCACTACCGGCCCCGCTCGTACTGGCCCGCCCACACCGTGGTGAGCGTGCTCAGCGGTCTCGACGGGGTCGAAGTCGCGGACCGGGAGTTCGGCGGGGCCTCGGAGCCCCTGCGGTTCACCATCGGGGAGCGGATCGAGGCGGTCACCGACGCCGCCGCGCACGAGATGACCGTACGGCGCAACGGCACGGTCCTGCGGACGATCCCGGTGACCACCGGGAAGGCCGGGTTCCTGACGCGCAGCGGGGTCAAGGTCGTCCTGGGCAAGGAGTACAAGGTCCGGATGCGCGGGGACACCGTGGGAATCAAGCGCGGCACGAGCGAGTTCTACGACCTGCCCGTCTTCTACGCGACCCGGGTGACGTGGAGCGGCGAGTACGTGCACGCCGCGCCCTGGTCGGTCGAGGCCCAGGGCGAGGAGAACGTCAGCCACGGCTGCACGGGCATGAGCACGGCGGACGCGGCCTGGTTCTTCAACACCGTCCGGGAGGGGGACGTGGTGTCGGTGGTGAACAGCGGTGGGGAGCGGATGACGCCTTTCGACAACGGATTCGGCGACTGGAACCTCGATTGGGCGGCGTGGCGGGCCGGCAGCGCCCTGAGCGCAGCCTCCGCTGAATCCCCGCTCGCGCCCGCTTCCCCGTACGCGTCCGACCGGGCCTCCGCGCACGGTCCGTCCAGGCTGCGTCCGCTGACGTGAGGAATTCCCCGCCGGGGCCGCGGCATTGACCTTTCCGAAGGAGTGGACTGGCGAATCCGATAAACGGTGCACGACGTTCTTCGACATATGCCAGATTCTCCGCCGGGCGCCCCCGTGTCCCGATCCCTTCCTGTTCGGCCTGATGGCCTGTGGTCCGTCCAACCAGGAGATCGCCGAACAGCTGTAAAGTCACCACCGCACCGTGAAGTTCCACATGGAGAACATGCGGATCAAATGGGGGTGACCTTTCGCGTCTCCAGATCTGTATCCTCTCGGTTCACCATCGCATCGGGGCCCGTCCCGCCGGACACCGCTGAGCCACTCGGGCTCCGGAGCCGATCCGGCTCCGGAGCCGATCGAGCACCACGCCGATCAGGCTCCCGAACCGGTCAGCGTGGCGGCCAGCCGCATCCGCTCCTCGTGCTGCTTCTTCGCCAGGTCCAGCATCTCGGCGTTCTGCTCGATCACCGCGGACCGTTCAGTTCCGCTGCCTTCAGGCCCAGTTGGCTCGGCGCCTTCAGCGGATCGTCCACCTGGCTCTTCGGCCCGGGCTTGGACATGTCGGCCTCGGGACCGGCGAGAATCAGCCGCTCATTGGGGCCCATGGGCGGCTGCGGGGGCTTCTCCTTGGCGATCCGCGGGTTCGCGTGCCCGTACCGCGCGGCGTCGGACTCGCTGGAGACGCCGAAATGGAGGAACTCGTCCGCCGTGGCGGCCGGATCCGCCTTCTGCCGCTGCTCGTACCGGAGTCCGTAGCGCTTCATGCACTGGTCGATCAGGATGTCCTGGGCCACGTCGAGCACGGCGTGCTGCTGGGGTGTCGACAGATGGCCGGCGAGCGGGTAGAGGAGGTCCTTGCTTTCCAACTGGATCCGGGCGGCCTCCGCGGCCGGCTCCTTTCCGCCTCCGCCCCCGCCGTCACCCGCGTCCGAACAGCCGGAGAGCAGCAGCACGAGCATCGTGGCGGAAACGGTCATTGCGGTCGGCACGGGACGTGGCGAGAACATGGTGACTCCGTTGGGGGAACGTCTACGATACGTGAATGGCTGCTCCGCCCGGCGCTTACGGGCGGAGCAGCCATGTTCACGTGTGGGGCCCGACCGGATCAGACGTTGCAGTACGCCGAGGAAAGCTGGTCCCAGTACGGGGAAGGGAGATTGCCCTTGGCGCCCGCGTTGACGTAGGCGCCGTAGCCGTACCAGTCGGTGTGCACGGACCAGCGCTTGGTGTCCTGGTTCGAGTAGGACTCGGTCCAGTCGTTCGTCGTGTGCCCGGAGCAGCTGCGGGAGCCCACGAAGCAGTCGTTCTGGAAGTCCTCGTCCGTGACGTACGGGTCGAAGACCGAGTTGCTCTGGCCTTCCTGGCAGAACAGGCCGATCTCGCCCGAGGTGAGCCAGCCGTCCTTGCCCGCCGCCGAGGCCGTTCCGGCGCTCACGCCGACGGCGGCGAGCACCAGGCCGGCGGCCGCGAGGGTACGCAGAGAGTTGCGGATGCTCATCGAGCAGTCCTTTCCCTTGGCCGTCAGAGAGTTGCTGTCGACCGGAGGACGTCGGCTCGAAACTCATGCCCCCCGGCTGCTGAGGAATCAACCATCTCAACTGACCTGCCACACCTGCCCCTTGGGACAGGGCGCCGAGGATCGAAGCTGATCTATGGTTCCCACGAGGCACGGTCGAAGCCCTGCCCTGGCTCCGTTCCGGATTCCGGTCGGGGCATTGTTAAGGAGTTTGCCATGGCACTTCGACGCGCACGCGCGGTGGTTGTCGTTCCCGCGCCGCTGTCCCTCACCCTGCTTCTCGCGGGGTGCTCCGGCGGTGACGCCTTACCCTCCGGCGGTACGGAGACCGGGACTTCGTCCGCGGGCGCGGTTCCGTCCTCGCCCGCGGAGAGGGACGAGGCCGATCCGCGCCAGGCGGACTGCTTCCGCTGCGTGGAGGACGAGGGCGTGCCGATGCGCGACACCGGCTCCGGGGTGCGGGTCGTCGACGAGTCCAAGGCCGACCCGGCCAAGGTGCAAAAGGCCGAGCGGGCCTGCGAGAGCCGGCGGGCCGTCCCGACCGCGGGCCCCGAACAGCTTTCGAAGGCACGGAAGTTCACTGAGTGCATGCGCGCGAAGGGCTTCCCCGACTTCCCCGATCCCGATCCGCGCACGGGGCGGCACGACCTGGGCGGGATGGACCTCAAGGGCTCCGCCAAGGACCCCGCCGCGCTCCAGGAGTGCGGCGGCACGCCGGGTGGGAAGGTCACCGGATGAGCGGCGGTCCCACGCGCTCCGGGAGCCCGGGACGGACCGGGGAGCCTGCCGACGAAACCTCGTACGAGCCCGCCCACGAGCCCGCAAACGGGTCCGCACACGAGTCCGCACACGGGTCCGTCGAAGGACCTGGCGGGGCAGCGGCCGACGGCGCGTCCGGCGGCCTGGGCCGCCGGCGCAAGTGGGTGGCCGCGGTCGTCGGCGGGGCCGTGCTGCTCGCCGGCGCGGGCGTGGCCGCCTCCCTGGTCATCAAGTCCCCGGCCCAGACCGCCGCCGACGCGGCCCCGCCGCCCCTCGACGTACTCGTCGCGCGCGTGGAGAAGCGCGTCCTGCGCGACACCGTCATCGTCCGCGGCACGGTCAGCGCCGCCCAGAGCACCCAGGTCATCCCGGCGGTGGCGGGCGCGGAGGGGGCGAGCGCGCCCGTGGTCACCAAGGCCCCCGTCCGCCAGGGCGACCGGATAGACGCCGGGAAGGTCCTGCTGGAGGTCTCCGGCCGGCCGGTGTTCGCCCTCCCCGGCAGCCTGCCGGTCTACCGCGACCTCAAACCGGGCGCCACCGGCGACGACGTCAAGCAGCTCCAGAAGGCCCTCGCCGGTCTCGGCCACCCCGTCGGCGGCGACCCGGCCGGCACCTTCGGGGCCGGGACCAAGACCGCCCTGACCGCCTTCTACACCTCGATCGGCTACGACCCGGTGCCGGCCGTGGCCGACCGGGGCGAGGCGGTCTCCGCCGCCGAGGACGCCGTCACCGCCGCCGCGCGCTCCCTGGAGGACGCGCGCGCCTCCGCGGCCCGGGCCGACGCCCCGGCCACCTCGAGCGCCGGTACGGAGGGCACCGGTACGGAGGGGGGCGCCGCGAACGGCAAGGCCTCCGCCGGCGCGTCGGCCGGCAAGTCCGGCGGCTCCGGCGGCTCCGGCGGCTCCGGCGGCTCCGGCGGCCAGGACGCGGCCCGCGCCGTGTCCCGCGCCGAGGAGGACCTGCGCAAGGCGCAGAAGCGGCGCGGCGACGCGAAGGCGGCCGCCGGGCCCATGCTGCCGGCCGGCGAGGTGGTGTTCCTGGAGTCCTTCCCCGGCCGCGCCGACTCCGTCTCCGTGCACCCCGGTTCGCCGGTCAGCGGCAGCGCGATGTCCCTCTCGGCGGGGGCCCTCGTCGTGCGCGGACACCTCCAGGAACACCAGCGGGGCCTGGTCCGCCCGGGCCAGAAGGTCGAGGTCCTCTCCGAGCTCAGCGGGGTCACCGCGGCCGCCGAGGTGCTGTCCGTCGCGGACACCGCGCAGGCGGAGCAGCCGTCCGGGCAGAGCGGTACGGGAACCGCCACCGGCGGCGGCCAAGGGCAGCAGGCGCCCGCTCCCTCGGCCGCCACCGGGTACGCGCTGGTCGTACGCCCGCTGCAGACGCTCGACGCCAAACTCGTCGGGCAGGACGTACGGCTGACCGTGGAGGCCGCCGCGACCGACGGCGACGCCCTGGTCGTCCCGGTGTCGGCCGTCTCGGCCGGCGCGGACGGCCGTACGACGGTGACCGTCGTCGACGGTACGGGGACCCAGCGCCGGATCGAAGTGCGCCCGGGCACCACGGGTGACGGGTACGTGGAGGTCAAGCCGGTCGGCGACGGGCAGCTCGCGGAGGGGAACAACGTGGTCACGGGCGTCAACCCGGGTGCCGCCGGCAAGACCGGGAAGGGCGACGGCGGCAAGGACGGCGGGGACAAGAGCGGCGGCGCCAAGGGCAGCGGCGGCAAGGCCGCCGGAGCCGCAGCCGGAGCCGGGTCCGTCCGCGAGGCTTCGGCGGCGGGGGTGGTGGCGGCATGACCTCCACGCCCACCGCCACGCCCACCACCGCGCCCACCACCGCGTCCGCCGTGCCGCCCGTCATCGAGTTCCGCCAGGTGGGACTGACGTACCCCGGTCCGCCGCCCGTCGCCGCCTTCCGGCCGTGCGATCTCACCGTGCGGCGCGGCGAGTTCGTGACCGTCGTCGGCCCCTCCGGCTCGGGCAAGTCGACCTTCCTGAACATCGTCGGGCTGCTCGACGCCCCCACCAGCGGCAGCTACCTGCTGGACGGCATCGACACCGGCGCCCTCGGCGACGGCGACCGGACCGCGCTGCGCGGCCGCCGCGTCGGTTTCGTGTTCCAGTCCTTCCACCTGTTGCCCCACCGCTCGGCCCTGGAGAACGTGAGCCTGGCCATGCTGTACAACGGCGTGCCCCGGCGCGAACGGCCCGGCCGCGCCCGCGAAGCCCTGGACCGCGTCGGCCTCGCCCACCGTGTCGACTCCGTCCCCGGACGGCTGTCCGGCGGCGAGCGGCAGCGGGTCGCGATCGCCCGGGCCCTGGTGGCCCGGCCCTCGCTGCTGCTGTGCGACGAGCCCACGGGCAACCTCGACTCCGCCAACGCCGAGACCGTGCTCGCGCTCCTCGACGAGCTCCACGGTGAGGGAATGAGCGTCGTGGTCATCACCCACGACCAGGAGGTCGCCGCCCACGGCGGCCGCACCGTGGCGATCCGCGACGGCGTCCTGCGGGAGCAGGTGCGGGCATGAGGTTCCGGCTCCCGGCACGGCTCCGCCGCAGGGCGGGGCGCCCTGCGGGCGGCGCGCGCCCGCACGTCGAGCCCTCCCGCTTCGCTCCCCGGGACGTCTTCGGCGAGTCCCTCGCCGGGGTCCTCCAGCGTCCGGCCCGCTCCGCGCTGACCGCCCTCGGCACCGTCCTCGGGGTCGGCACCTTCGTCACGGTCCTCGGCCTGACCGTCACCACCTCGTCCCAGATCGACGGTCGCTTCAACCTGCTCACGGCGACCGAGGTGAGCGTCGAGGACATCGCCTCTTCGCAGAACGAGTTCGCCGGACCCGGCTTCCCGACGGACGCCGACGCCCGGATCGGGCGCCTCGGCGGTGTCCGCCACGCCGGCGTCTACTTCACCGTCCAACTGGACGGCTCCGCCGGTGTCCGGGCCGCGCCGGTCGGCGGGTCCGGGGGCTCGGAGCGGATCGACGTCGTCGCCGCCTCACCGGGTGCGCTGCTGGCCGCCGGGCCGAGGATGTCCGCGGGCCGCCTGTACGACGAGTACCACTCCGGGACCCGGCAGCGGGTGGCCCTCCTCGGCGCGAGCACCGCGGCCCGGCTCGGGATCACCACGCTGGACACCCAGCCGGCCGTCTTCATCGGCGACGAGCCGTTCACCGTCATCGGCATCATCGAGGACGTGGAGCGCAAGGCCGATCTGCTGCTGTCGGTCGTGGTCCCCCGCACGACCGCGGAGGAGGTCTGGGGCACGCCCAAGGGGACCGGTACGACGATGCTGATCTCGACGGCGCCGGGCGCCGCCCAGCAGGTGGCCCGGCTCGCGCCCACCGCGCTGCGGCCGGACCACCCGGAGTACCTGAGGGCCGTACCGCCGCCGGACCCCAAGACCCTTCGGTCGGGGGTCACTTCGGACCTGGAGCAGCTCTTCCTCGTCCTGGCCGGGATCTGCCTGGTCATCGGGGCCGTCGGGATCGCCAACACCACCCTCGTCGCGGTCCTGGAGCGCACCGGGGAGATCGGCCTGCGGCGGGCGCTCGGCGCGCGGGGCCGCCACATCACCGTCCAGTTCCTGGTGGAATCCGGGGCGCTCGGATCGCTCGGCGGGCTGGTGGGCACCTCGCTGGGCACCGCGACCGTGGTGGCCGTGGCCCTCGTGCGCGACTGGACCCCCGTCATCCATCCCGCCACGGTCGCGGCGGCGCCGCTGCTGGGCCTGGTCACCGGGGTCCTGGCCGGCCTCTACCCCGCATGGCGCGCGTCCCGCATCGAACCGGCGGAGGCCCTGCGCCGCTGACCGGCACCGTTGCGGCGGTCAGGCCAGGTGCCGGTAGCGGTGGGCCGCCGAAGAGCCGGTGGCGCGGGCGAGCCGGGCGTCGTCGAGGTTGCCGCGGACGGTCCGGGTGGTCGGGCTGCCGCCGCCCAGGCACCTGAGGGCGCTCGCGAGGGTCTCCTCGTACAGCGGGACGGCCCGGTCCAGGTCCCCCGCCATCTGGTACGCGCCCGCGAGGTTGTTGCGGGAGGCGATGATGTCGGGGTGGTCGCCGCTCAGCACGCGCACCCGGTCGGCGAGGGTCTGTTCGTACAGCGGGACGGCCCGGTCCAGGTCGCCCGCCGACTCGTAGGCGTGCGCGAGGTCGTTGCGGGTGGCGAGCGTGTCGGGGTGGTCGCCGCCCAGCACCCGTTCCCGGTCGGCCAGCGCCCGCTCGAACAGCTCGATGACCCGGTCCAGATCGCCTGTGGACCGGTAGGCGTACGCGAGGTCGTTGCGGGTGGCGAGCGTGTCGGGGTGGTCGCCGCCCAGCACCCGTTCCCGGTCGGCCAGCGCCCGCTCGTGCAGCGGGATGGCCCGGGTGTAGTCCCCCGCCGTCTGCAGGGCGTAGCCGAGGTGGTTCAGCGAGCGCAGGGTGTCGGGGTGGTCGTCGCCGAGCACCGTCTCCCGGTCGGCCAGCGTCTGCTCGAACAGTTCCACTGCCCGGTCCAGATCCCCCGCCAGCTGATGGGTGTAGGCGAGGTAGTGCCGGGTGGTGAGGGTGTCGGGGTGGTCGTCGCCCAGCACCGCTCCCCGGTCGGCCAGTGTCTGCTCGAACAGCTCGACCGCCCGATCCAGCTCCCCCGCCGACCGGTGGACGTAGGCGAGGTGGTTGCGGGTGGCGAGGGTGTCGGGGTGGTCGCGGCCCAGCAGTCGTTCCCTGTCGGCCAACGCGCGCTTGGCGTACACGGCGGCCCGGTTGAGCTGCCCTTGGCCGTTCAGGAAGCAGGACGACTCGTAGAGGAGGACGGCGCTGCTCTCGTCGTCCTGGTCCGGGGTGGTCACGGACATCAGCGCGTCGACGTGCGGAATGAGGGTCTGCCACCGGGACCACCCGCCGACGTTGGTGGTCGGGGCCTCGGGCAGTGCGTGGAGGAGCAGTGCGGTGGCCCGGCCGCGGGCGGTGGCGGTGGCTTCGGGGGTGCGGTGGGGATCGGCGCCGGGGCCGGTCTGCGGGTCCGGGGTGCGGGCGACGGCCTGGACCCACCTGTCCGCGCACCCCCGATCCCCCGCCGGCCCCGACATGCGGGAAGGCCCCGCGAGCACGTGCTCGCGGGGCCTTCCTCAGCTCAGTGGGGTGCGCTGCTAGTCACCCTTGAGGATGGAGATCAGGCGCAGCATCTCCATGTAGATCCACACCAGGGTCATGGTGAGGCCGAAGGCCGCCAGCCAGGACTCCTCGCGCGGGGCGCCGTAGGTCACGCCGTCCTCGACCTGCTTGAAGTCCAGGGCGAGGAAGCAGGCACCCAGGAGGATGCCGACGATGCCGAAGACGATGCCGAGGCCGCCGCTGCGGAAGCCGAGGCCGTCACCGCCGCCGAAGACCGAGAACAGCAGGTTGACGACCATCAGGAGCATGAAGCCCATGGCGGCGGCCATCACGAAGCCGTAGAAACGGCGGTTGACGTTGATCCAGCGCATCTTGTACGCGATCAGCACGCCGGCGAAGACGCACATCGTGCCCATGACGGCTTGGATGACCGTGCCCGGACTGATGTAGGTGCTGACGGCCGAGCTGATGACGCCGAGGAAGACGCCCTCGAAGGCCGCGTAGGCCAGGATCAGCGCCGGTACCGGCTTGCTCTTGAACGACTGGATCATCGCGAAGACGAACGCGATGAGCGCGGCGCCGATGGCGATGCCGTACGACTTGTTGATGTTGGCCGGGTCGACGGGCAGCGCGATCCAGGAGATGACCGCCGTCAGGACGACCGTGCCGAGCGTCATGGCCGTACGGCTCACGACGTCGTCGATGGTCATCGCATTTTCGCGGACCGGCGCCTGCGGCATACCCGTGGCCGGGTCGGTCGCGTAGGGGTTGGTCGCGTACGGGTTGGTCGTGGTCCCGGCCTGGGGCTGCTGCTGCGTGCCGAAGCCCGCATAAGCGCCGTTGTCGCGGCTGAACCCCCGTCGCGAGAAGACCGGGTTGCTGCTCCTCATCTCACTCCTCCGTGGCCACCGTGCGCGGCCTTGGAGTCAAGAGTAATGCGAACGCAAAGGAATCGCCCTACTGCTGGAGGAGGATCTTTGTCCAGGTGTACGGGGCGGGCCTGCGGGACGGCGGGGGTGCCAGGGGCGACCCCCGCCGCTCGCGCGTTCCGGTCTGCACGGAACGCCGTCGTGCCCGAAGCCGGACTTGAACCGGCACGACCCGAAGGTCAGCGAGGTTTAAGCTCGCCGTGTCTGCATTCCACCATCCGGGCAGGGCGTATCGGCCCCCTGGGAAAAGCCTTGAACGCTGTGCCGAGCCTATCCGGAACGCGTGTGTCCCGACCTGGGCGTCTCGCCGATGTTGTCTGATTTTATTGGTGATTGATGGGCCGTCAGCGCGCAGAACGCACGGTCGGCCCCCTCCGGGCATCGATCATGGGCGCCGTGGGATTGACGGGATTTCGATGGCCCGCGCCACCGGCCTCTCCAAGGTGTACGGCCAGGGCGAGACCCAGGTGGTCGCCCTGGACAAGGTCACCGTGGACTTCGCCGCGGGCCAGTTCACCGCGATCATGGGGCCGTCGGGCTCCGGCAAGTCCACGCTGATGCACTGCGTCGCGGGACTGGACACCTTCTCCGACGGCTCCGTCCGGATAGGCGAGACCGAGCTCTCCACCCTGAAGGACAAGCAGCTCACGCAGCTGCGCCGAGACAAGATCGGCTTCATCTTCCAGGCCTTCAACCTGCTGCCGACGCTCACGGCCCTGGAGAACATCACCCTCCCGATGGACATCGCCGGCCGCAAGCCCGACAAGCAGTGGCTGGACTCGGTGATCGACATGGTCGGCCTCTCCGACCGCCTCGGCCACCGCCCGACCCAGCTCTCCGGCGGCCAGCAGCAGCGCGTGGCCGTCGCCCGCGCCCTGGCCTCCCGCCCCGAGATCATCTTCGGCGACGAGCCCACCGGAAACCTCGACTCGCGCTCCGGCGCCGAGGTCCTGGGCTTCCTGCGCAACTCCGTGCGCGAGCTCGGCCAGACCGTCGTCATGGTCACCCACGACCCGGTCGCCGCCTCCTACGCGGACCGCGTCATCTTCCTCGCCGACGGCCGCATCGTCGACGAGATGCTCGAGCCCACCGCCGACGGCGTTCTCGACCGCATGAAGGCCTTCGACGCCAAGGGCCGCACCAGCTGAGGGACGCCCGCCCCTCGCAGACGCCCGTCCCCGCCGGCCCCTTACACCTGGACTCCTCCACCATGTTCCGTACCGCCCTGCGCAACGTGCTCGCGCACAAGGCCAGACTGCTGATGACGGTGCTCGCCGTCGTCCTCGGCGTCGCCTTCGTCTCCGGCACCCTCGTCTTCACCGACACCGTCGGCAAGGCGATGTCGAACCAGTCCGCCAAGAGCTACGACGGCGTGGCCGTATCGGTCACCTCCTACGGGCCCTCCCGCAACACCGAGGGCACCCAGGAGGGCGAGCCGGGCATCAGCCAGCAGACCCTCGACAAGGTCAAGGCGCTCGGCGGCGTGGACAGCGCCTCCGGCCGCGTGCACGGCTTCGCCGCCGTGGGCGACCAGGACGGCAAGCTGCTCGGCTCCGGCTGGTCCAACTCCGGCGCCAACTTCTACCCGTTGAAGGACGGCAAGGACCCCCGCTACACCTTCATCCAGGGCAGCGGTCCGGCCGGCGGCGGGCAGATCGCCCTGGACAACGAGACCGCCCAGCGCGGCAAGTACCAGGTCGGCGACAAGGTCCGGGTGGCGGACAACGGCCCGGCCAAGGAGTACACCCTGGCCGGCGTGTTCACCACGGAGGACGGCGCGGTCAACGCGGGCGGCTCGCTCGTCCTGTTCGACACCGCCACGGCCCAGCAGCTCTACCTGCAGCCCGGCTTCTACGAGGAGCTCTCGGTCGGCGCCAAGGCCGGCGCCGACGCGGACCGGCTCCTCGCCGAGATCAAGCCGATCGTCGGCAAGGACGCCAAGGCCCAGACCGGCGCGCAGCTCGCCGCCGAGCAGGCGAAGAACATCAGCAACGGCATGAAGAACGTCAACCAGATGCTGCTGACGTTCGCGCTGATCTCGCTCTTCGTGGGCATCTTCCTGATCTACAACACCTTCACCATGCTGGTCGCCCAGCGCACCAAGGAACTGGCCCTGCTGCGCGCCGTCGGCGCCAACCGCGGCCAGGTCAAGCGCTCGGTGCTGGCCGAGGCCCTGGTCGTCGGCGTGATCTCCTCCGCCATGGGCCTGATCGCCGGCATCGGCCTCGCGGTCGGCATGCGCTCCACGATGAACGCCTTCGACGTCAAGATCCCGGCCGGCCCGCTGGTCGTCGCCCCCGGCACCATCGCCGCCGCGATCGTCATCGGCGTCTTCGTCACGATGCTCGCCGCCTGGCTGCCCGCCCGCCGCACCGCCAAGATCGCCCCGGTCGCCGCCATGGGCAGCGCCCACCTGCCGGCCACCGCGAAGTCCCTGGTGCTGCGCAACAGCATCGGCGGCGCGATCACCCTGCTCGGTCTGCTCGCCGTCCTGGGCGGCGCGCTGACCGGCAAGGACGGCAAGATGATCATCGGCGCCGGCGCCTTCCTCACGATGATCGGCATCATCATCCTGCTGCCGGCCCTCTCCCGCCCGGTCATCGCGGCCGTCCGCCCGCTCCTGGAGAAGGTCTTCGGCGTCGCCGGCAAGCTGGCCGCGCAGAACGCGGTCCGCAGCCCGCGCCGCACCGCGGTCACCGCCGCCTCGCTGGCCATCGGCCTGACCCTGGTCACCGCGCTGTCCGTGCTCGGCATCACCATGGGCAAGGCCATCGACCGGATGACGACGGACAACCTCAAGGCCGACTACACGGTCTCCATGGGCGACTCCTTCGGCAGCCTCGACCCCTCCGTGCTCCCGGCCCTGGCCAAGGCGCCGGGCGTCAAGGCGGTCTCCCCGCAGCAGGAGGGCTACCTCCAGCTCGGTGACGGCACGCAGTTCGGCTCCGTCTCCGGAGTCGACCCGGCCACCATCGGCCAGCTCCTCAACTTCGACGTGGTCAGCGGGCAGATCAGCAACATCGCCAAGGGCGAGGTCGCGGTGGCCGAGAAGGCCGCGAAGAAGAACGGCCTGTCGGTCGGCTCCACCCTGAAGGTCACCTTCGAGGACAGGAAGGAGGCCGACCTGAAGGTCGGCGCGATCTACAAGGACATGGAGGGCATGCTCTCCTCCTACGTGGTGGACCACGGCGTCCTCGGCAAGCACCTCGCGCAAGGCGAGCAGCCGAACCTGCCCAAGGTGCTCGTCAAGATGGACGGCGGCCCCTCCGACAAGGGCGAGAAGGCCCTCGTCGACGCCCTCGGCAAGAACCCGGCGATCACCTTCGCCACCCAGCAGGACATCCGCAACGAGATGGGCGGCATGATCAACACCGCCCTGAACATCATGTACGGACTGCTCGGCATGGCCTTGATCATCTCGGTCCTCGGCGTCGTCAACACCCTGGCGATGTCGGTGTACGAGCGGACGCAGGAGATCGGCATGCTGCGGGCGATCGGCCTGGACCGCGGCAAGGTCAAGAACATGATCCGGCTGGAAGCCATCGTGATCTCGCTCTTCGGCGCGGTCATCGGTGTCGCCCTCGGCACGTTCATCGCCTGGGCCGTCGGCGAGACCATCAAGGGCTCGATCCCGAACTACGCCCTGGTCATCCCCTTCGACCGGATCGCGATCTTCATGCTGCTCGCCGGCATCGTCGGCGCCCTGGCTGCCATGTGGCCCGCCCGCAGCGCCGCCCGGCTGAACATGCTGACCGCCATCAAGACGGAGTAGCCGGCCGCCGCCGCACGAAGGCCGAGGGCCCCGCGACCGTGTCGCGGGGCCCTCGGCCTTCCGCCGTCAGAGGGCCGGCGCCGGCCACTCGCGGGCGCGCAGCGGCAGCCCGGAGGCCGACCGCTTCCCGGTGCGCACGGCGAGCACCTGGTTGACCCCGAGCCGGTTGTGCTCGAAGGCGAGCGCCGAGGCCGCCATGTACAGCAGCCAGACGCGGGCCCGGCCGGGCGAGGTCAGCCGGACCGCCTCCTCCCAGCGCCCCTCCAGCCGTGCCACCCAGGCCCGCAGGGTGAGGGCGTAGTGCTCGCGCAGCGCCTCCACGTCGCGGACCTCGAAGCCGGCCCGCTCCAGTTCGCCGACGGTGGTGCCGATCGGGGACAGCTCCCCGTCGGGGAAGACGTAGGCGTCTATGAACTCGTCGATGCGGTAGGCCTCCTCGTCCGGCTGGGGGCGGCGCGCGATCTGGTGGTTGAGCAGCCGGCCGCCCGGCCCCAGCAGTCCGTACAGGGTGCGGGCGTAGGTGCGGTAGCGCTCGGCGCCGACGTGCTCGGCCATCCCGATGGAGGAGACGGCGTCGTACGGTCCGTCCCCGACGTCCCGGTAGTCCTGCACCCGGATGTCGACCAGATCGGCGAGGCCCTCCTCGGCGACCCGCTTGCGGGCGTAGGCGGCCTGCTCGCGCGAGAGCGTGATGCCGGTGACCCTGGCCCCGTACTCCCGGGCCGCGTGCAGGGCCATGGAGCCCCAGCCGCAGCCGACCTCCAGGAGCCGGTCGCCGGGGCTCAGGGCGAGCTTGCGGCAGACCAGGTCGAGCTTGTCCCGCTGGGCGTCCTCCAGGCTCCCGCCGGGGGTCCAGTAGGCGCAGGAGTACACCATCGAGGGGCCGAGCACGTGCTCGTAGAACGCGTTGCCCACGTCGTAGTGGTGGCTGATGGCCTGCCGGTCGCTGCCCTTGGTGTGCCGGGGGCCGCCGCCGCGCCGGACGGCCTCCTCCGGCGGCGGGGCGGGCGCCGGCCACGGCCGGGCCAGGCCCACGAGGGAGCGTACGGCGGCCCGCGTGCCGGGATCGCGCAGCAGGGCGGCGCGCCCGGCGGGCCCGGGGGCGTCCGCCGGCGCGGGGTCCCGTTCCCAGAGCAGCCCGCCGACCCGGTCCAGCAGCTCGAAGAGGTCGCCCTCGACGGTCAGGTCCCCGGACACCCAGGCGCGGGCCAGCCCCAGCTCGCCCGGCTTCCACAGGATCCGGCGCAGGGCGCGCCGGTGGTGCAGGACCAGGGTGGGGCCGTCGGCCGGGCCGGCCTCGCTGCCGTCCCAGGCCCGTATGCGGACGGGCAGGGGGGCGCCCATCAGGGTTTCGGTTAAGGCGGCCAGCCGCGGCGCGGCGTCGTTCATCGAGGCACCTCCAGAAAGTTCCGACCGATCGGCCTACCCATTTCCGGCGCCGGTCAAGCGTCCGGCCTGCTCCTACGGAGTACGGGTACGCCGAAGGGGCCGCCCGCACCACGGATGGCGGGCGGCCCCTTCGGGGTCACTCTGGGTCGTGCTCCTCGTACGGCCGGCCGGAGCCGGTCAGGAGGCCTTGGCCTTCTCGGCCGGGACGCTCGCGGCGACCGGGGCCGGAGCCGGCTTGGCGGCCTCGTAGAACTCCTCGCGGGGAGTCTCCAGGGCGCCGAGGGAGACGACCTCGCGCTTGAGGAACATCGCGAGGGTCCAGTCGGCGAAGACGCGGATCTTGCGGTTCCAGGTCGGCATGGCCAGACCGTGGTAGCCGCGGTGCATGTACCAGGCGAGCCGGCCCTTGACCTTGATCTTCATCTTGCCCATGACGATCATCGCGACGCCCTTGTGGAGGCCGAGACCCGCCACCGCACCCTTGTTGGCGTGCGAGTACGGCGCCTGCGGGAAGCCCCGCATGCCCGAGATGACGTTGTCGCCGAGGACCTTGGCCTGGCGCAGCGCGTGCTGGGCGTTCGGCGGGCACCAGGCGTTCTCGACGCCGGCCTTGCGGGCCGCGAGGTCGGGAACCTGGGCGTTGTCGCCGGCGGTCCAGATGTAGTCGGTGCCCGTGACCTGGAGGGTCGGCTGGGCGTCCACGTGGCCGCGGGGGCCGAGCGGGAGGCCGTAGCGGGCCAGCACCGGGTTGGGCTTGACGCCGGCGGTCCACACGATGGTGTTGGAGTCGACCTCGAGGCCGTTCTTCAGCACCACGTGGCCGTCCACGCAGGAGTCCATGGAGGTGCTCAGGTAGATCTCGATGCCGCGGGACTCGAGGTGCTCCTTGCCCCAGGTGCCGAGCTTGGGCCCGACCTCGGGGAGGATCTTGTCGGCCGCGTCGACCAGGATGAAGCGCATGTCCTCGCGCTTGATGCTGGAGTAGTACTTCGAGGCGTCGCGGGCCATGTCCTCGACCTCGCCGATGGTCTCCGCACCGGCGAAGCCGCCGCCGACGAAGACGAAGGTGAGGGCCTTGCGGCGGACGTCCTCGTCCGTCGTGGACTCGGCCTTGTCGAGCTGCTCGAGTACGTGGTTGCGCAGGCCGATGCCCTCTTCGACGCCCTTCATGCCGATGCCCTGTTCGGCGAGGCCGGGGATCGGGAAGGTGCGGGAGATGGCGCCGAGCGCGATCACCAGGTAGTCGAAGGGCAGCTCGTACGCCTCGCCGACCAGCGGCGTGACGACGGCGACCTTGCGGTCCTGGTCGATGCTGGTGACCCGGCCGGTGAGAACCTCAGCCTTGGGCAGCACGCGTCGCAGAGGTACGACGACGTGCCGAGGCGAGATGCTGCCTGCGGCCACTTCGGGGAGGAAGGGCTGGTAGGTCATGTACGAGCGCGGGTCGACGACCGTGACGGTCGCCTCGCCGTAGCGCATCTTCTTCATGATGCGCTTGGCTGCGTACAGGCCTACGTACCCACCTCCTACAACGAGGATCCTGGGACGCTCCGTGGTGCTCATGGAACGAGTATCCAGCACCCCATGGAGTGACGCTCGTGAGCCCCTTCACAAGGGACTCGAGACCCTCTGCTACACTCCGCCGCCCACGTGACCGAGGTCATGGCGCGGGACGGGAACCACGGTGTAACGGGAGGCGTTGAGCACCAGTCCTGAACTGGGCTCCGACCCTCTAAGCGGAGTAGACCACCCGGTTCGTGGATACCTACCGCCGGAGCCTCCCGGCGTCCGTCATTCGCACGAACGCTCGCAAAAAGAAGGCCCGGAGGGCCCTCGAGTCACCCAAAAGGCCCCTCAAGAGCCCTCACGGGCATCTTTTCCTTGTGAAGAACTTCACGAAGTTCGTGTGGACGACGGGACCTAAGGCCTCCGTAAGAGCCCCGGAAGACCTCCCGGAGCCCCCTCGGGACCTCGGTCAGGCGATCGACCAGGCGATTCCGTCGAGGATGTCGTGCTCGGAGACCACGACCTCCGAAGCCCCGACCCGCTCCATGACGGCCAGCAGGACCAGCGCGCCCGCGCCGATCACGTCGACCCGCCCCGGGTGCATCACCGGGATCGCCGCGCGCTCCGCGTGCGTCAGCGCCAGCATCCGCTCGCTGATCTCGCGGACCTTCCCGTAGGGGATCCGTGAGTGGTGGATCGCCGCCGAGTCGTACCGCGTCAGGCCCAGCGCGATCGCGGCGACCGTGGTCACCGAGCCGGCCAGCCCGACCAGGGTGCGCGCCTCGCCCAGCGGAACGCTCGCGGCCGCCAGGTCCAGCGCCGCCTCGATGTCCGCCCGTACGGCGGCCACCTGCGCCGCGGTCGGCGGGTCGGTGACGACCCCGTCGACCACCAGGTGGCGCTCGGTCATCCGCACGCAGCCCACGTCCACGGAGCGGGCCGCCCGGACGTGGTCGTCGCCGACCACGAACTCCGTGGAGCCGCCGCCGATGTCCACCACCAGGAACGGCTTCTCCAGGTGGTCGGTGCCCGTCAGCTCCTTGGTGGCGCCGGTGAAGGAGAACTCCGCCTCCTGGTCGCCGGAGATCACCTCGGGCTCGACGCCCAGGATGTCCAGCACGCCCCGGACGAACTCGTCCCGGTTCTCGGCGTCCCGGGAGGCCGAGGTCGCCACGAAGCGCACGCGCTCGGCGCCGAGCTCCTTGATCACCGCCGCGTACTCGCGGCAGGCCGCGAAGGTGCGCTCCAGGGCCTCCGGGGCCAGCCGGCCCGTCCGGTCCACGTCCTGACCGAGGCGCACGACCGTCATCCGGCGGTCCAGCTCGACGAACTCCCCGGTGGCGCCGTCGCAGTCCGCGACGAGCAGGCGGATGGAGTTCGTACCGCAGTCGATGCCCGCGACCCGGGTCACGCGCCGGTGTCCTTCTGCTCCGCCTTGTCCCCGCACGGGGTGACGCAGGCGCCCTTGGCCCACCACTCGGGCAGCATCGCCAGGGCCTCGTCGCCGAACGGGTTCACGCCCGGGCCCGCGGCCAGCGAGTGGCCGACCAGCACGTGCAGGCACTTGACCCGGTCCGGCATGCCGCCGGCGCTCGGGAAGCCCTGGAGCACCTCGATGGCGTCGCGGCGGGTGATGTAGTCCTCGTGCGCGGCCCGGTAGGCGTCGGCCAGCTCCGGGTCCACGGCGAGCCGGGCCTGCATCTCCTTCATCACGCCGTTGGCCTCCAGCGTGCCGATCGCACCGGCGGCCCGCGGGCAGGTCAGGTAGTACAGCGTCGGGAAGGGCGTGCCGTCGGGGAGCCGCGGGGCGGTCTCGACCACGTCCGGCTGCCCGCAGGGGCAGCGGTGCGCGATGGCGCGCAGCCCGCGCGGCGGGCGGCCGAGCTGCTGCTGGAACGCCTCGATGTCGGCGGCGGTCGGCTCGGTCCGGTCGGTCTGGGGCGGGGGCGTCTGCATGCCTGGAGGAAGTCTTTTCGTTCTCGTGGATGGGTGCGTACCGACGTCGGGTACGTCGGGTACGTCGTCAGTCGCCCGGGCGGTCGGCCTTGTCGACGCCGTCCCAGACGTTGGAGTACCAGGGCCGGTCGGTGGCGGCCTGTCCGCTGCGGCGGTGCTCGGCGGCTTCGCCCCCGGGGTCGCTCATGATGTAGCTGATCTCCCCCGGCCGGACGAAGTGCAGGTGCTTGCGCGCCTGCTGCTCCGCGTAGGCGTTGTCCTGCCAGCGCGCCTTCTCGTCCCGCAGCCGTTCCAGCCGCTCCCGCGCGGCGGTGGCGGCCTTCTGCTGCTCCGCGATCTCCGAGCGCTGGGACACGTACTGGCGCATCGGATAGGCGAGGGCGACGACCAGGGTACAGAGGACGAGGACGAGCAGGGCGGCCCGGCCGGTGAGCCGGCTGCGGCGGACCTGCCGCCTGGACTGGGAGCGGTAGACGTGCGCCGCGGTCCGCTCGCCCAGCTGCTTGAGCCTCGTCGCGGTCGAGAACGTGGCGAACCGGTCCCGGTTCCCGGCCATTGATCCGCCTCCCCTGTCACACGCGCTACGCAATACGTCCCCGCACACGGTACGGGACCGAGTGCGGGGACGTAGGGAGGCGTGCGCCCTAAAGGACGGTTCAGCCCTTACTGTGCTTGATCAGTTCGCAGGGCGAAACCGCGGGAAGGCGCTGCGGCCCGCGTACACCGCGGCGTCGTCGAGGATCTCCTCGATGCGCAGCAGCTGGTTGTACTTGGCGACGCGGTCCGAGCGGGCCGGGGCGCCGGTCTTGATCTGGCCGCAGTTCACGGCGACCGCGAGGTCGGCGATGGTGACGTCCTCGGTCTCACCGGAGCGGTGCGACATCATGCACTTGAAGCCGTTGCGCTGGGCCATCTCGACGGCGTCGAGGGTCTCGGTCAGCGAACCGATCTGGTTCACCTTGACGAGCAGGGCGTTGGCCGAGCCCTCTTCGATGCCGCGGGCGAGACGCTCCGGGTTGGTGACGAAGAGGTCGTCGCCGACGATCTGGACCTTGGCGCCCAGCTTGTCGGTGAGGGTCTTCCAGCCCGACCAGTCGTCTTCGTACAGCGGGTCCTCGATGGACACGAGCGGGTACGCGGAGACGAGCTCCTCGTAGTACTCGGTCATCTCGGCGGCCGAGCGGGACTGGCCCTCGAACTCGTACTTGCCGTCCTTGTAGAACTCGGACGCGGCGACGTCGAGCGCGAGCGCGATGTCCTTGCCCGGGACGTAGCCGGCCTGCTTGATGGCCTCGACGATGAGGTCGAGCGCGGCGCGGTTCGACTCGAGGTTCGGCGCGAAGCCGCCCTCGTCGCCCAGACCGGTGGAGAGGCCCTTGGTGTGCAGGACCTTCTTGAGGGTGTGGTAGACCTCGGCACCCCAGCGAAGGGCCTCGGAGAAGGACTCCGCGCCGATCGGGGCGATCATGAACTCCTGGATGTCGACGTTGGAGTCGGCGTGCGACCCACCGTTGAGGATGTTCATCATCGGAACGGGCAGCAGGTGCGCGTTCGGACCGCCGAGGTAGCGGAACAGCGGGAGGTCGGAGGCCTCGGCCGCGGCGTGCGCCACGGCGAGGGAGACGCCGAGGATGGCGTTGGCGCCGAGGGAGCCCTTGTTCTCGGTGGCGTCCAGGTCGATCATCGCCTGGTCGATCAGGCGCTGCTCGGTGGCGTCGTAGCCGACGAGCTCCGGGCCGAGCTGCTCGATGACGGCGAGGACGGCCTTCTCGACACCCTTGCCCATGTAGCGGTTGGGGTCACCGTCACGGAGCTCTACGGCTTCGAACGCTCCGGTGGAGGCGCCGGACGGGACTGCAGCACGGCCGGTGCTGCCATCGTCGAGGCCCACCTCGACCTCGACCGTGGGATTGCCTCGGGAGTCCAGGATTTCCCGGGCTACGACGACGTCGATGGACGGCACGAGCATCTCCTTCTGGGATGTGACGCTGAGTGTGCGGTGGCGTGTCAGGCCGTGGGATGGCCTTGCCGCTTAGAGCCTAACCGCCTCGGGGCAGTCGGCCAGCCGACCGCCCGGGTCCTGGGACGAAAAAGGGCCTGAATGCCCCTCTTACAGGACATAGGACCCTTGATCATCGGGGATTTCCGGGCCCGCCACCGGCCCGGACCCGGCACACAGCACCGCCCGGCGCGAAGGGGGTTGCGCGCCGGGCGGTGGAATACTGCGCGTTGCGAACGCGGGACCTACGGCTGTTGCCGCAGGGTTCAGCTGACCTTCAGCTTCTGGCCCGGGAAGATCAGGTCCGCGTCCGAGACGATGTCCTTGTTGAGCTCGAAGAGCTTCTCCCAGCCGCCCGGGACACCGTTCGCCGCGGCGATGTTGCCCAGCGTGTCGCCGGACTTGACCTCGTAGGAGCCGTTGCCCGTCTTGGGGGCCTCGGTCTTCGGTGCGGCGGCCGGGCGCTCGGAGCGGGTGGTCGGAGCCTCGGTGGAGCGCTTGGTCTCCTTCTTCGGCTCGGCCTTCTTCTCCTGCTTCTTCGGCTCGGCCTTCGGCTTGGGGGTCTCGGCGGCCCCGCCCGTGTAGGACGAGTTCGACAGGCCCACGCCGCAGGACGGCCAGGCGCCCTTGCCCTGGCCCTTGAGGACCTTCTCCGCGATGGCTATCTGCTGCGACTTGGAGGCCTGGTTGGCCTGCGCGGCGTACGACTTGCCGCCGTACGCGGCCCACGTGGAGGACGAGAACTGCAGGCCGCCGTAGTAGCCGTTGCCCGTGTTGATGGACCAGTTGCCACCGGACTCGCACGAGGCGACGCGGTCCCACTCGGAAGCGGTCGCGGCGGACGCGGTGCCGGCGGTCATCAGCGGGGCCGCCACGGCGACACCGGCGACACCGGCGAGCGTGATGATGCGGGCGGCTTTGGAGCCGCGACGGTGCTTGCCCTTGCCGGAAATCAGCATGGAGTTCTCCTCACCGACGCCTACGAGGTGAGCTGTCGGGTTCGGGCGAGTGAGTGCCCGGACGAGCGGCCTAGCGCCCGTCTTAACCCCTAGCCGGTTCCGTGGCCGTCTCTCAACGGCCGGTTCCGGCGCCTACCTTGGTTCCCCCGCTCCTGCCTTCGGCGCTTACGCGACGAGTGTTCCCTCCGTCCGCCGGCAGGATTCGGCGATGCGGTCGAAGGAGCCCGCGGTGGCGGGCGACTCAGAAGGTAGACAGGTCTCTCCCCGATGTTCAACGAGAGACATCGGGGAGAAACAGGGCCTGCTTGCACTCTTCCCACCGGTGTTTGCGCAGGTGAGGGCAGGGTTTGCGGAACGCTGCGGACCGGACACGCCAGTTGACCTGAAGAGACACATGTCTCACTTACAGAAAACGGACAATCAACTGTTTCCGGACGACCTAACTGCCCTTATTCGTCGGTTAGATCCAGGTTCTGGCCGGGCTTGATCAGGTCCGCGTCCCCGCCGATGACCTGCTCGTTGGCCTCGTAGAGCGCGTTCCAGCCGCCCTTCACCCCGTTGGCGTCCGCGATCGCGGCCAGGCTGTCGCCCGCTTTCACCGTGTACGTGGGGTCCGACGCGGCGTCAGACGTGACGGGCGCCTCGACGGCGGCCGGGCCGCGGTGCTTTCCGCCGCTCTGCGCCGCGCCCGCCGCCGGTGCGCCCGGCGCGGCCGGGTCCGCGGGAGCCGACGGGTCGGCAGGTCCCACGGGAGCCACGGGGGCGGTCGGGGACGCCGGGTCGGACGGGGCCACCGGAGCCGTCGGGTCCGCGGGCACGGAGGGGTCCGCGGGCTGCTCCGGGTCCGTGGACGGCGGCGTGGGAGCCGTCGGGCTCGTGGGGGCCGTCGGGTCGCCCGGCAGCCCGGGGGGCGTCTCGGGGAGGACCGGGTCGGGCATGACGGGCAGTCCGCTGGGCGCCCCGAGCGGGTAGTCGGGCAGCAGGAAGGACGGCGAGGCGGCCGGGGAGGGGCTCCCGGGCGTCGGGGCCCCGAAGTCCGTGGACGGCGTACCCGTGCCGAGGTAGGGGATGGAGTCGTCCGGGCGGGACGGGGCCGGGGAGGGGGACGCGGTGCCCTTGGGCAGGCCCGGGTCCACAGCGGCGGCGGGCGCCTCCTGGGTCAGTCCGGCCGGCACCCCGCACAGCGGCCACGCCTGGGGGCCCTGGGAGGCCAGCACCCGCTCGGCGACGGCGATCTGCTGGGAGCGGCTGGCGAGGTCGGCGCGCTCGGCGAAGTCGAGCCCGCCGGCGTTTTGCCACTGCTCCTGCGTGAACTGCAGCCCGCCGTAGGCGCCGCTGCCGAAGTTGGCGCTCCACGTGCCGCCGCTCTCGCATTCGGCGACCTTGTCCCACGTGGAGGTCTCGGCGGCGCTGGCGCCGGTGGCCGCGAGCAGCGGCAGGGCCAGCGCGGAGCCGGCGACGCCGGCGGTGACGACAAGTGCGGGCACTTGTCGGGGGCGTCTGTGGCGGCCGTTCCCGGAACGCATGAGGCTGCACCTTTCGCATAACGGCGGGGTAACGGCAGAACCTAGCGGCCTTCGAACGCCTGTCACAAGTTCGGGCTCGAACTGGCTCCGGGTCACCCCGGTTTCAGGTGTTTTGGGGGGTGAACCGCACCGGAAGCGTCCGCAGGCCCCGCATGATGAGCCCGCCGCGCCAGCGCAGCTCCCCGGTGGGCACGGCCAGTTCCAGGTCGGGCAGGCGCGTCAGCAGGGTCGCGAGCGCGGTCTGCCCTTCGAGCCGGGCGAGCGGGGCACCCAGGCAGTAGTGGATGCCGTGCCCGTACCCGAGGTGCTGGTTGTCGGTGCGCGAGAGGTCGAGGGTGTCCGGGTCGGCGAACCGCTCGGGATCGCGGTCGGCGGCCGCGAGGACCACCAGCACGGGGTCGCCGGCCGCGATGTCCTGGCCGCCGAGGACGAAGGGCTCCGTGGCGAACCGCCAGGTGGCCAGCTCCACGGGGCCGTCGTAGCGCAGCAGCTCCTCCACGCCGGTGGCCAGCAGGCCGCTCTCGCCGGCCGCGAGGGAGCGCTGGAGGCGTTCGCGCTGCTCCGGGTTCATGAAGAGGGAGTGGACCCCGTTGCCGATGAGGTTCACGGTGGTCTCGAACCCGGCGAAGAGCAGGATGAAGGCCATCGCGGTGGCCTCGGCCTCCGTCAGGTGGTCGCCGTGGTCGCTGGCCCGGATCAGATCGGAGATCAGGTCGTCGCCCGGGGCGTCGCGCTTGCGGTGGATGAGCTCGCCGAGGTAGGTCCGCATCTGCTTGACCGCCCGGGCCACACCGCCGCGCGGACCGCCTCCGTGCCGGATCATCATCCCGGCCCAGTCGCGGAAGTCGTCCTGGTCCTCTCGCGGTACGCCGAGCATCTCGCAGATGGCGTAGATGGGGAGCGGGAAGGCGAACTCGTGGATGAGATCCGCCTCCCCCTTCTCCGCGCCGTGCTGCCTTTCAATGATTTGGTCGATGAGCTGGTCGGTCAGCTCCTGCACCCGCGGGGTGAACTCGGCGATCCTGCGCGGGGTGAACGCCTTGGACACCAGCCGCCGCAGCCGGGTGTGGTCCGGCGGGTCGATGTTGAGCAGGTGCGTCATCAGCTCCGCCTTGCGCTCCCCCGGGATCCCGGTCTTGCCCTTGGCGTGCGCCGGCTCCGCGTGGTGGGCCGGGTTCTTGCTGAGCCGCTGGTCGGCGAGGGCCTGGCGGGCGTCGGCGTACCGGGTGACCAGCCACGCGTCCACCCCGCTGGGGAGCTTGGTGCGGTGCACGGGTGCGTGCTCGCGCAGCCAGGCGTAGGCCGGGTACGGGTCGGTCGCGAACTCCCAGTCGAACAGGGTCGGACCGGGAGGCGCGCTGGGCTCCGCGGCGGGCTCGGCCGGGGGCAGCGCCAGCTCGGAGTGCGTGACCGGCTCCGGGTCGCCCGCCGCGCCCGCCTTGCGCAGGATTGACTTGATCCGGGCGTACGCGTACTCGAGGTACACGGACGTGTCGCCGGTCAGCGGGACCATCTGGTCCAGGTCGAACTTGTAGTCGCGCGCGGCGGAGGTGGACAGGTCCGCGTACTTCACCGCGCCGATGCCCACGTGCCGGGCGTTCTCGAGGATCTCCGCCTCGCTCAGGCCGATCTTCTCCGCCTTCTCGCGCACGACGGCCGTCGCCCGGTCCACCGCCTCGTCCAGCAGGTCCACCAGCCGGATGTCCGACTCGTGGATTCCCCAGTTGCCCGTCAGGTCCTCGATGAGGCGCTCGGCGATGGCGACCTTGTGCTCGACGGTGCGGGCCTGGCCCTCCTCGTCGATGGTCAGCGCGATCAGCGCGGCGCCGTGTTCCCGGGCGAGGCGGGTGACCTTGGCGAAGCGGGAGTCGGGCCCGTCGCCGTCCTCGTAGTTCACCGAGTTGAGGACGGCGCGGCCGCCGATCTTCTCCAGGCCGGCCTGGAGGACGGGGAGCTCGGTGGAGTCCAGGACGATCGGCAGGGTGGAGGCGGTCGCGAAGCGGCCGGCGAGCTCGCGCATGTCGGCGACGCCGTCGCGCCCGACGTAGTCCACGCACAGGTCGAGCATGTGCGCGCCCTCGCGGATCTGATCGCGGACCATTTCCACGCAGTCGTCCCAACGGGCCTCCAGCATGGCCTCGCGGAACTTCTTCGACCCGTTGGCGTTCGTGCGTTCGCCGATCGCCATGTACGAGATGTCCTGCCGGAACGGGACCGTCTGATACAGCGAGGAAGCACCCGGCTCGGGGCGGGGGTCGCGGACGGCCGGGGTCAGGTCGCGGACCCGCTCGACGACCTGGCGCAGGTGTTCGGGGGTGGTTCCGCAGCAGCCACCCACCAGGGACAGCCCGTACTCGCGGACGAAGGTCTCCTGGGCGTCGGCCAGCTCGGCTGCGGAGAGCGGGTAGTGCGCGCCGTTCTTGCCCAGGACGGGCAGGCCGGCGTTGGGCATGCAGGAGAGCGGGATGCGTGAGTTCCGGGCGAGGTAGCGAAGGTGCTCGCTCATCTCCGCCGGACCCGTCGCGCAGTTCAGACCGATCATGTCGATGCCGAGCGGCTCCAGCGCCGTGAGCGCCGCACCGATCTCCGAGCCCAGCAGCATCGTGCCGGTCGTCTCCACCGTCACCGAGCAGATCAGCGGAACGGAGACACCCAGCGCCTCCATCGCGCGGCGGGCGCCGACGATCGAGGACTTGGTCTGCAGGAGGTCCTGGGTGGTCTCCACGAGCAGTGCGTCGGCGCCGCCGATGATCAGGCCCTCGGCGTTGATCTGGTAGGCGTCGCGGATGGTCGCGTAGTCGATGTGACCCAGGGTGGGGAGCTTGGTGCCGGGGCCCATGGAGCCCAGGACCCAGCGCTGCTGCCCGGTCGTGGCGGTGAACTCGTCGGCGACCTCGCGGGCGATGCGGGCGCCGGCCACGGACAGCTCGTGGTTGCGCCCGGCGATGTCATATTCGGCGAGGGCCGCGTAGTTCGTGCCGAACGTGTTCGTCTCCACACAGTCGACACCCACCGCGAAGTACTCCCGGTGCACATTCGCCACGATGTCCGGACGCGTCACGTTCAAGATCTCGTTACAGCCCTCGAGCTGCTCGAAATCCTCCATCGTCGGATCCTGCGCCTGCAGCATCGTCCCCATCGCCCCGTCGGCCACCACCACGCGGGTCGCCAGTGCCTGGCGGAGGGCGTCGGCCCGGGTCTGGGTGTCTGCGGGCGGGTTCGGCAACGAGGCCATGGTTGTGCTCCCTGGGATGCGACGGCTGTCGGCTTTGCACCCCCTCTGTGTCAAGGGTGCACGCGGCCAGGGTAACCGCGCGGAACCGGCCCCGGTGAGGCTGTCCCACGTGGCGGACTGCATTCTGTGCGCGAGGGGGACGGCGGCTTTCGGACGGGGGCATCCTGGGCCGACGCGGTCACGGTGAACCTTCCGGCATGCATGAAGTCGGCATCGACCGATAGTGTTCAGCATTGTCGAACTACGTCAGCAGGAGGCTGCGCGATGGCACGGAACATCCAGTCGCTCGAACGAGCCGCTGCGATGCTGCGGCTCCTGGCGGGCGGCGAGCGCCGGCTGGGGCTTTCGGACGTGGCCTCTTCCCTGGGCCTGGCCAAGGGCACGGCGCACGGGATCCTGCGCACGCTGCAGGCCGAGGGCTTCGTCGAGCAGGACCCGGCCTCCGGGCGCTACCAGCTGGGCGCGGAGCTGCTGCGCCTGGGCAACAGCTACCTGGACGTCCACGAGCTGCGGGCGCGCGCCCTGGTCTGGACGGACGACCTGGCCCGCGCCAGCGGGGAGAGCGTGTACGTGGGGGTGCTCCACAAGAGCGGGGTGCTGATCATGCACCACGTGTTCCGGCCGGACGACAGCCGCCAGGTGCTGGAGGTGGGGGCCATGCAGCCGCTGCACTCCACGGCCCTGGGCAAGGTCCTGTCGGCGTACGACCCGGTGGCGCACACGCAGGTGCTGGAAGTGGAGCGGGAGGCGTTCACGCCCCGCACGGTCACCGAGGGGGCCGCCTTCGAGGCGGTCCTGGAGCTGACCCGGGCGCGCGGCTGGGCCGGCGACATCGAGGAGACCTGGGACGGGGTCGCCTCGGTGGCGGCGCCCATCCACGACCGGCGCAGGATGCCGGTCGGCGCGGTGGCCGTCGCGGGGGCCGTGGAGCGGGTGTGCGGGGACTCCGGAGAGCCCCGGGCCACCCTGGTGGCGTCCGTACGGGACTGCGCACGGTCGGTTTCGCGCGACCTCGGGGCGGGCCGGTTCTGAGCTTGCCCTGACCTGCATTGCCCCATCTTGACCACCCAGAGGCCGTTTCCATGCGGCGTTTGGGTGGTTTTTGGCGTTTAGTGATCACCTCATGGCCGGTTTTGGGCGATCACACCGGCTGGTAACGATCCGGCTCATTGGCCTGGCCAACTCTTGACGCCCCGTTCACCTGGGCGGAAAACTGCCGTTCATCGGTCGGCATTGCCGAACACCTACCGGCAATACGCGTTAGGGTGTGGCAAGGCCAAGGACCGGTGCAGCACTCACCGAGTGCGTGGGCCGCCGGAGGGACCCGGCGGTCGACCACCCCTGAACGACAAAGGAGTCGCGGGTGTCCAGCTCCGACATCTTCATCGGCGAGACCATCGGTACCGCCCTGCTCACCCTGCTCGGCGGCGGCGTGTGCGCCGCGCTGACGCTCAAGAGCTCCAAGGCCCGCGGCGCCGGCTGGCTCTCGATCACCTTCGGCTGGGGTTTCGCCGTACTGATCGCCGCCTACGTCTCCGCACCGCTCTCCGGGGCGCACCTCAACCCGGCGGTCACCGTCGGCATCGCCGTCAAGGACGGCGCCTGGGGCGACGTGCCGGTCTACTTCGCCGGCCAGCTGCTCGGCGCGATGATCGGCTCGGTCCTGATGTGGCTGGCCTACTACGGCCAGTTCCAGGCGCACCTGGCCGACCCGGAGCACATCCGCGACGCCAAGCTCGGCCCCGAGGACCCGCACCCGCACGACGTGGCCGGCCCGGTGCTCGGCATCTTCTCCACGGGCCCCGAGATCCGCAACGTCGTCCAGAACCTCACCACCGAGATCATCGGCACCGCCGTCCTGGTCCTGGCGATCCTGACCCAGGGACTGCAGGACGACGGCAAGGGCCTCGGCGTCATCGGCGTCCTGATCACCTCGTTCGTGGTCGTCGGCATCGGCCTCTCGCTGGGCGGCCCGACCGGCTACGCCATCAACCCGGTCCGCGACCTCGGCCCGCGCATCGTCCACTCCCTGCTGCCGCTGCCCAACAAGGGCGGCTCGGACTGGAGCTACTCCTGGATCCCGGTTCTCGGCCCCCTCGCGGGTGCCGCTCTCGCCGGCGGTCTGTACAACATCGCGTTCGCCTGATCAGCATCGGCACCACGGCACCACCCGCACCGCCATTCTGATTCCGCCTACTTCGACACCTGCCAGGAGCAGCCACCATGACCACCAGCACCGGCCCCTTCATCGCCGCGATCGACCAGGGCACCACCTCCTCCCGCTGCATCGTCTTCGACCGCGACGGCCGCATCGTCGCCGTCGACCAGAAGGAGCACGAGCAGATCTTCCCGAAGCCGGGCTGGGTCGAGCACGACGCCGCCGAGATCTGGACCAACGTCCAGGAGGTCGTCGCCGGGGCCATCGCCAAGGCGGAGATCACGGCCGCGGACGTCAAGGCCGTCGGCATCACCAACCAGCGCGAGACCACCCTGCTGTGGGACAAGAACACCGGCGAGCCGGTCCACAACGCGCTGGTCTGGCAGGACACCCGCACCGACGCCCTGTGCAAGGAGCTCGGCCGCAACGTCGGCCAGGACCGCTTCCGCCGCGAGACCGGCCTGCCGCTGGCGAGCTACTTCGCCGGCCCCAAGGTCCGCTGGCTGCTCGACAACGTCGAGGGCCTGCGCGAGCGCGCCGAGGCCGGGGACATCCTCTTCGGCACCATGGACTCCTGGGTCATCTGGAACCTGACCGGCGGCCCCCAGGGCGGTGTGCACGTCACCGACGTCACGAACGCCTCGCGCACCATGCTGATGAACCTGCACACCCTGGCCTGGGACGAGAAGATCGCCGAGTCCATGGGCGTGCCCCTCAACGTCCTCCCGGAGATCAAGTCCTCCGCCGAGGTCTACGGCCACGTCAAGGACGGCGTCCTGGCGGGCGTCCCGGTCGCCTCGGCGCTCGGCGACCAGCAGGCCGCGCTGTTCGGCCAGACCTGTTTCGCCGAGGGCGAGGCGAAGTCCACGTACGGCACCGGAACGTTCATGCTGATGAACACCGGCGACAAGATCATCAACTCCTACAGCGGCCTGCTGACCACGGTCGGCTACCAGATCGGCGACCAGCAGCCGGTCTACGCGCTGGAGGGCTCCATCGCCGTCACCGGCTCGCTCGTCCAGTGGATGCGCGACCAGATGGGCATGATCAAGACCGCGGCCGAGATCGAGACCCTGGCCTCCTCCGTCGAGGACAACGGCGGCGCGTACTTCGTGCCGGCCTTCTCCGGCCTGTTCGCCCCGTACTGGCGCTCCGACGCCCGCGGTGTGATCGCCGGCCTCACCCGGTACGTCACCAAGGCGCACATCGCCCGTGCCGTCCTGGAGGCCACCGCCTGGCAGACCCGCGAGATCACCGACGCCATGACCAAGGACTCGGGCGTCGAGCTCGCGGCCCTGAAGGTCGACGGCGGCATGACCTCCAACAACCTGCTGATGCAGACGCTCTCCGACTTCGTGGACGCCCCCGTGGTGCGCCCGATGGTCGCCGAGACCACCTGCCTCGGCGCCGCCTACGCCGCCGGCCTGGCCGTCGGCTTCTGGCCGGACACCGACGCCCTGCGCGCCAACTGGCGCCGTGCGGCGGAGTGGACCCCGCGGATGCCCGCCGAGCAGCGGGAGCGCGAGTACAAGAGCTGGCTCAAGGCCGTCGAGCGGTCCATGGGCTGGATCGACGACGAAGACGCCAGCTGACCGCACGGCCGGCGCAATCGACGAGTAAGTAGGAGTCAACGGACATGAGCACCCTGCAGAGCGTTCCCACCCTGGGTACGCACCCGACCGCCGGTTCGAACCCGAGCCGCGCCGAGACCCGTGAGCAGCTGGCGAAGGCCACGTACGACCTGCTGGTCATCGGCGGTGGAATCCTGGGCACCTCGGTGGCCTGGCACGCCGCGCAGTCTGGTCTGCGGGTCGCGATGGTGGACGCCGGCGACTTCGCCGGCGCCACTTCCTCCGCCTCTTCCAAGCTCGTCCACGGGGGTCTGCGCTACCTGCAGACCGGTTCGGTCAAGCTGGTCGCGGAGAACCACCACGAGCGCCGGGTGCTGGCCAAGGACGTGGCCCCGCACCTGGTCAACCCGCTCACCTTCTACCTGCCCGTGTACAAGGGCGGGCCGGTCGGCGCGGCGAAGCTGGGCGCGGGCGTGTTCGCGTACTCGGCGCTCTCCGGCTTCGGCGACGGCATGGGCAAGATCATCTCGCCGGCCCGTGCCGCCGCCGACAACCCGGGTCTGAAGACGGACGACCTCAAGGCCGTCGCCGTCTACTACGACCACCAGATGAACGACTCCCGCGTCGCCGTGATGACGGTCCGCGCGGCCGTCGAGTCCGGCGCCGTCGTCCTCAACCACGCCGAGGTCACCGGGCTGCGCATGACGCGCGGCCGGGTCTCCGGCGCCGAGCTCAAGGACCGCCTCGACGGCACCGAGTTCGGCGTGGACGCACGCGTGGTGCTCAACGCCACCGGTCCGTGGGTGGACCACCTGCGGCGCATGGAGGACAAGCACTCGATGCCGTCCATCCGGCTGTCCAAGGGCGCGCACATCGTGATGAAGCGCAAGTCGCCGTGGAAGGCCGCGATGGCCACCCCGATCGACAAGTACCGCATCACGTTCGCCCTGCCGTGGGAGGACCAGCTGCTGCTGGGCACCACGGACGAGGTGTACGAGGGCGATCCGGCGGACGTGCGGGCCACCGAGGCCGACATCCAGCAGATCCTGGACGAGGCGGCCTTCTCGGTGAAGGACGCCGATCTGGACCGCTCGCTGATGACGTACGCCTTCGCGGGCCTGCGGGTGCTGCCCGGCGGCCCCGGCGGCGTGGAGAAGGCCAAGCGCGAGACGGTCGTCTCCGAGGGCGCGGGCGGCATGCTGTCGGTGGCCGGCGGCAAGTGGACCACGTACCGGCACATCGGCCGCGTGGTCATGGACAAGCTGGCCAAGCTCCCCGGCAGCCCGCTGACCGAGGACATGGAGCCGGTGAAGTCCCTCGTACGACGGATCGCGCTGCCCGGTGTCGCCAACCCGAACGCGGTGGCGCACCGGCTGCTCGTGGACCGCGAGCCGGGCTCCCGGATGGACCCGCTGACCGCCCGCCACCTGGCTTCGCACTACGGCTCGCTGGCCTTCGACATCGCGCGGCTCGCGAACGAGGACCCGGCGCTGGCCGAGCGGATCCACCCGGACGGTCCGGAGATCTGGGCGCAGGTGGCCTACGCCCGGGACAACGAGTGGGCCGAGACGGCCGAGGACGTGCTGCGCCGCCGTACGACGGTCACGGTCCGCGGTCTGGACACCGCGGAAGTGCGCGGCCGGGTCGAGGAGATGCTGGCCGATAAGGCTTAACCGCGTCCGCGGGCGGGCAGAGGGGCGGTTCCGAGGGGAACCGCCCCTCTGTCGTGGGCTGTGGCTGGCGTCGCATCAAGGCTTAGGCTGACCCACGTACGCAAGGGAACTTCGGAAGGAGACCTGGGTGATCGAGCTTGAGGGCGTGCCCGAGCTGATCGACCCGGTCATGGTGGCCGCGTTCGAGGGCTGGAACGACGCGGGTGACGCGGCCTCCGGTGCGGTCGCACACTTGGACCGGGAGTGGAAGGGCGAGGTCTTCGCGGCTCTGGACGCCGAGGACTACTACGATTTCCAGGTCAACCGGCCGACGGTGTGGCTGGACAACGGGGTACGGAAGATCACGTGGCCGACGACCCGGCTGTCGGTCGTCAGGATCGGCGGCGCCAAGCCGCGCGACCTGGTGCTCGTGCGGGGGATCGAACCGTCCATGCGGTGGCGGTCGTTCTGCAACGAGATCCTCGGCTTCGCCCATGAGCTGGGCGTGGAGATGGTCGTGATCCTGGGGGCGCTGCTGGGCGACACCCCGCACACCCGGCCGGTGCCGGTCAGCGGGGTGACGTCGGACGCCGATCTGGCGCGGACGATGGACCTGGAGGAGACGAAGTACGAGGGCCCGACCGGGATCGTGGGGATCCTGCAGGAGGCCTGCACCCATGCCGGGGTGCCGGCGGTGTCCTTGTGGGCGGCGGTGCCGCACTACGTGTCCCAGCCGCCGAACCCGAAGGCGACCCTGGCGCTGCTCAACCGGCTGGAGGATCTGATCGACATCCGGATCCCGCTGGGCGAACTCCCCGAGGACGCGCGGGCGTGGCAGGTGGGCGTGGACCAACTGGCGGCCGAGGACAGCGAGGTGGCGGAGTACGTCCAGACGCTGGAGGAGGCCCGTGACACGGCCGATCTGCCGGAGGCCTCGGGCGACGCGATCGCCCGGGAGTTCGAGCGGTACCTGCGGCGCCGCGATCCGGCGGCGGGTCCGTCGCCGGAGCCCGGCGACGGTTCGTACCTCCGCGACACCTCCAGCGGCCTGACCCGCCCGCCGAAGCGCAAGCCCGGGCCGGAGCCCGAACCGCCTTCCGCGGACGGGCCGGCGGCCGCGGAAGGGCCTGCGAACGCGGACGGGCCGGCGACCGCTGACGGAACCTCGGCCGCGGACGGGGACGAAGCCCCGCCGGAGGCCTGAACCACCGCGACCCGGCTGCACCCGAGCCCGGGTTCGCCCACCGTGCACGACAGCTCGGTGGGCGGGCCCCTGCTGTGGCCGGCCGGTGAACCGTGGCCGACGTGCTGCCCACCTGCCCGCACCGAAGCGGTGATGCGCGAAGCGCGCCCCGGCGGGTGCCGGGGCGCGCTTCGGTGCTGTCCGGGCGGCGCGGGCTACAGGGCCACGCCGAGGAGGGCGTCGACCGTGCGGGAGACCAGGCCGGGGGCCGACTCGTCGTCGCCGTCCGTGGCGATCTGGAGCTCGACCCAGCGGTCCACGGCCGCCAGGGCCGCGGGGGCGTCCAGGTCGTTGGCGAGGGCCTCGCGGACCTCCTCGACCAGGGCGTCGGCCGCGATGCCGTCCGGGCGGGAGACGGCGGCGCGCCAGCGCTCCAGGCGGGCGACGGCCTCGGCGAGGACGGCGTCCGTCCACTCCCAGTCGGCGCGGTAGTGGTGGGAGAGCAGGGCCAGGCGGATGGCCGCCGGGTCCACCCCGGCCCGCCGCAGGGCGGACACGAAGACCAGGTTGCCCTTGGACTTCGACATCTTCGCTCCGTGCAGCGCGACCATGCCGGCGTGTACGTACGCCTTGGCCATCGGGAACTCGCCCGTCAGCACCTGGGCGTGCGAGGCGCCCATCTCGTGGTGCGGGAAGGCGAGGTCGGAGCCGCCGCCCTGGATGTCGAAGGTCATCCCGAGGTGGTCGAGGGCGATGGCGACGCACTCGATGTGCCAGCCGGGGCGGCCGCGGCCCAGCGAGCCGCCGTCCCAGCTGGGCTCGCCCGGACGCGCGGCCATCCACAGCATCGGGTCGAGGGGGTTCTTCTTGCCCACGCGCTCGGGGTCGCCGCCCCGCTCGGCGGAGAGCAGGCGCATGGCCTCGGCGTCCAGGTTGGAGACCTTGCCGAAGTTCGGGTCGGACTCGACGGAGAAGTAGACGTCGCCGTCGAGCTCGTAGGCGGCGCCCGCGTCCCGCAGCCGCTCGACCAGCGGCACGATGCCGGGTATGGCCTCGACGGCGCCGATGTAGTGCTGCGGGGGCAGCATCCGCAGGGCGGTCATGTCCTCGCGGAAGAGCGCGGTCTCGCGCTCGGCCAGCTCGGTCCAGTCCTGGTTGTCGCGCAGCGCCCGCTCCAGCAGTGGATCGTCGACGTCCGTGACGTTCTGGACGTAGATGACCTGCCGCTTGGTGTCGAGCCACACGCGCTGCACGAGGTCGAACGCGTTGTAGGTCGCCGCGTGCCCGATGTGGGTCGCGTCGTACGGGGTGATCCCGCACACGTAGATACGGGCGACGGGACCGGGGGCGAGGGTGATCGTCCCTTGGGTCGCGGTGTCGTGGATCTGGAGGTCGCGGCCCTTGCCAGGCAGGGCGGGGACCTCAGAAGCGGGCCAGGCATGCATGCGTCGAGCGTAACCGGACGGGTGTTCCGAAAACGAACCGGACCTGCACTGTTGTCCTGATCGGCACTCTTGCGCCATGGCCGGTTCTATGTGTACGGGGACGGTCGGGATCAGACCGGCGGCCACGGGATCGCGGGCCACTGCCCGGAGGGCTGCGGGTGCGTCCCGGTGCGCAGCAGGAGGTCCACCCGGCCCCGTACGGCGGCCAGCTCGGCCGTGGTGACCAGTTCGGCCAGCCGGGTGGCGAGGGGCTCTCCAGGGGTCAGCGCGGCCTCCAGGTCGCCCAGCACGGAGCGTGCCTCCCCGGTCAGCGGCTCGCCGGCCCAGCCCCACAGCAGGGTGCGCAGCTTGTCCTCGGTGTGGAAGGTCACTCCGTGGTCGATGCCGTAGAGCCGGCCGTCGGGCGCGGGGAGCAGGTGGCCGCCCTTGCGGTCGCCGTTGTTGATCACGGCGTCGAGGACGGAGAGGCGGCGCAGGCGTTCGTCGTCGGCGTGGACGAGGAGCGCGGTGCGGCCCTCCCCGACCTCGGCGAAGGCGACGGGTCGCCAGCCGTCCCCGGCTTCCTCGCCCTCCACGAGCGCGAGCAGGCCGGCCTCCGGGGACTCCCCGGTGTCGATCCACTGCTGGACCATGCCCTCGCCGTACGGTCCCTCGCGCAGCACGGTCGGGGGGACCAGCCCCCAGCCGGTGGCCTCGGAGATCAGGTAGGCGGCGACCTCGCGCCGGGCGAGGTTGCCGTCGGGGAAGTCCCACAGCGGGCGCTCGCCCTTGACCGGTTTGTACACGCAGTCGGCGCTCACGCCCTCGTGGGTGACGGTGCACCGCAGGACGGCGTTGGACGCCTCGCGGATCCGGCCGACGACCGTGAGCTCCCCGTGGGCCAGCAGCGCTTCGAGCTCCCCCGTGGCGTTCACGCCTGGCGCCGGTAGCCGTTCTGGCGGGGGCAGACGTGCCCCTCCGGGTCGAGCGGCAGGCTGCACAGCGGGCACGGCGGCCGGCCGGCGTTGACCACGTCCAGGGCGCGCTTGGTGAACGCCCGGGCCTGGGCGCCGGTGAGCCGCACGCGCAGCATCGGCGGGCCGTTCTCCTCGTCCTGGAGCAGCCGTTCCTCGGCCTCGGCGAGGTCCTCCTCGGAGTCCGCGTCGAGCTCCACGAGGGCCTGCGCTTCGACGATCATGCGCTGGTCCTCGCCGTCCCAGGCCAGGGCCATGGTGCCGACGCGGAACTCCTCGTCGACGGGGACGTCCAGGGGTGCCGTGTCGGTGGCCTCGGCGGGGGCGACGGCCGGGACGGGGGCATTGCCCCCGGTGCGCCGTACGACCTCGTCCAGCAGTTCGTCCATCCGCTCGGCGAGCGCCGCGACCTGGGTCTTCTCCAGGGAGACGCTGGTGACGCGGGGGCCGGTGGAGGCCTGGAGGAAGAAGGTACGGCGGCCAGGCAGACCGACCGTGCCGGCCACGAAGCGGTCCGGCGGGTCGTAGAGGAACACCTGACGGGGCACGTCCAGTCTCCAAGTCTCGGCAGCAGGGGCAGGGCTGCGCCCATGTGTTGGCCCGTCCACCCTACTGCTCCGTTCGATCACACCGCGCCCGCGCCGCCCCCCACGACCGCGTCGCCGCCGTCTTCGGCCCCTTTGTCCGGCGCCGCCGTTTCGCGGGGCGCGAACGAGGCGAAGTCCCCGGTGTCGCCGAGCCGGAGCAGGAACGGCCGGGTGGGCGTGTAGCGGATCGCGGTGACCGAGCAGGGGTCCACGTGGATCCGCTGGAAGAGGTCCAGGTGCATGCCGAGGGCGTCGGCGACGATCGACTTGATGATGTCGCCGTGCGAGCACATCAGGAAGACGGCGTCGCTGCCGTGCTCCTCGTCGATCCGCGCGTTCCACTCGCGCACGCAGTCCACGGCGCGGGTCTGCATGGCCCGCATGGACTCGCCGCCGGGGAAGGCGGCGGCCGAGGGGTGCTGCTGGACGATGCGCATCAGCGGTTCTTCGGACAGCTCGGAGAGTTTGCGGCCCGACCAGTCTCCGTAGTGGCACTCGCCGATCCGCTCGTCGGTGTGGAGCGCGAGTCCGGGCCGGTCGGCGAGGAGCGGGGCCAGGGTTTCGGCGCACCGCTGCAGCGGGCTGGTGACGGCGGCGGCGAGCGGGACGCCGGCGAGGCGGCCGGGCAGCGCCGCGGCCTGCCCGGCGCCGTGTTCGTCCAGGCCCACTCCCGGGGTCCAGCCGGCGAGGAGCCCTGCGGTGTTGGCGGTGGACCGCCCGTGTCGTACGAGGATCAGCGTGGCCATGCGGTCACCCTATGCGGCCCGGCCGGTGTGCGGGCGGGCTCCGGGCAGGGAACAATGCCCGGGTGATAGTGGACTGCGCGATGTACCGGAACGGCCGCCGCTCCGAGGCGCCCGAGGACTTCTCGGATGCCCTGGACCAGGCGCGGGCCACCGGCGACGCCTTCCTCTGGGTCGGCATGCACGAGCCGACGGAGAAGGAATTCGAGCACGTCAGCCAGGAGTTCGGGCTGCACCCGCTGGCGGTGGAGGACGCGCTGACCGCCCACCAGCGGCCGAAGCTGGAGGTCTACGACGATTCGCTCTTCGTGGTCCTCAAGCCGGTGCTGTACGACGACGACGCGGACCGGGTGACCACGGGCGAGCTGATGGTCTTCATCGGCGACTCCTTCGTGGTCACGGTCCGGCACGGCGAGGGGGCCGCGCTGGCCGCGGTGCGCCACCGGCTGGAGCAGGATCCCGAGGTGCTGAGGCACGGTCCGACGGCGGTGCTGTACGCGGTCTCGGACGCGGTGGTGGACCACTACATCGAGGTGGCCGCCGAGCTCCAGGCGGACCTGGAGGAGCTGGAGGCGGAGGTGTTCTCGCCGAACTCCGCGGACACCAAGAACACCGCGGCGCGGATCTACTCCTTCAAGCGGCAGGTCCTGGAGTTCCGCCGGGCCACCAGCCCGCTGCTGCAGCCGATGGACCGGCTCGCCTTCGGGGACGTGCCGTTCGTGCACGAGCACGCCCAGCCGTTCTTCCGTGACGTCGCCGACCACCTGACCAAGGCGAACGAGTACATCGAGGGCCTGGACCGGCTGCTCTCGGACGCGCTGGCCGCGCACCTGGCGCAAATGGGCGTCCGGCAGAACGACGACATGCGCAAGATCTCGGCCTGGGCGGCCATGGCGGCGGTCCCGACCATGGTGGCGGGGATCTACGGGATGAACTTCGACCACATGCCGGAGCTCAGGCACCGGTGGGGCTATCCGGCGGTCGTCGCGGTGATGCTGGGCCTGTGCCTGGGCCTGCACCGGATGTTCAAGCGGCGCGGCTGGCTCTGAGGGGGCCGCCGCGGCGGGGCGGCGGGCCCGTTGCGGGCACTACGCGAACTCGGGCGCGGTCGTGGCGGGACCGCCCAGCGGGTCGCCGCGCTCCGGCCGGCGCAGGTCCACCATCCGGTGCCAGCCGCTGAACCGCTCGTACGCGTACATCCCGCGGATCCCGGCGGCGAGCGCGGCCGCCTTCGGCGCGGGCCAGCCCAGCAGGCGCCCCATGCGGCCCATGACGGCGAGGCTCACGTCCCGGTACACGCCGATCTCGGCGAGCGCGCACTCGCGCAGCACCCGGTGGATGGTGCGGCCGTGGCCGGCGCGGGCGAGGCGGAGCAGTTCCTCGTGGCAGTACGCCAGGTGGTTGTCCTCGTCCGCACCGATCATGCGGATGGCCTTGCCGAGCTCGGGGTGGTCCCCGAAGTACCGGACCAGCATGATCATCTGGTCGGCGGCGCGCTGTTCGGTGACCCGGCTGTGGGAGAGGTAGACGACGATGTCCTCCTCGCTCAGGGCCCGCTCGCCGCGCAGCTTCTCGTGGCTCAGCCCGATGCCGCGGCGCTCCAGCAGCATCGTGTAGTCGGTCTCGGGCGGGACGGGGACGGGGGCCAGGCCGCGCTTGCGGAGCAGCGCGTTGAAGATCCGGCCGTGCTTGTCCTCGTCGGCCCCGTGCCGGGTGATCTTGGGCGCGAGGTCGCGCATGGAGTCGGGGACCAGGGCCGCGATCCGGGCGTTCTCCCAGCCGCCCTGGGACTCGCCGCCGGCGGCGATGGAGCAGAACAGCTGGAAGGACCCGTCGTCCTCGACGATCTCCTGGAACAGGCTGCGCGCAGAGAGCATACGTCGAGTCAAAAGCCGATTCGCGGGCCGGGCAACCGGGTGCGCCCCCGACTCGCCCGAATGAACGACCCCGACCGGTGGGCCCGGGGGCGTAACCCCGCGGGCCCGCCGCGCGTTGTTGGCTGTGTCGGCCGTGGCGGGGAAGACCCCCCGAGCCCCCACCACGGCCGCAGAACCCGTCACCGGAAGGGGACCGGTCAGGCGAGGCCCGCACGCTCCATGGCCTCGGTGCCGGCCCGCAGGGCGGCGATCCGCTCCTCCAGGGTGAATCCGGCGGGGGCGAGCGTCAGGGTGGTGACCCCGGCCTCCGCGTAGGCCCGCATCCCGTCCGCGATGCGCTCGACCGGCCCCAGCAGGGTGGTGGAGTCGATCAGCGAGTGCGGGATCGCGGCGGCCGCGCCCTGCTTGTCGCCCGACAGGTACTTGTCCTGGACCTCGGCGGCTTCCTTCTCGTAGCCCATGCGCCGGGCGAGCTGGTTGTAGAAGTTCTGCTTCCGGCTGCCCATGCCGCCCACGTACAGGGCGGTGTACGGGCGGAACATGTCGGCGAGCGCGTTCACGTCGTCGCCGAGGGCCAGCGGCACGGTCGGGCAGACGTCGAAGCCGTCCATCGTCAGCCCGGCCTTCTCGCGGCCCGCCCGGATGTGCGTGAGCGCGGTGGCCTCCAGGTGCTCGGCGGCCGGGAAGATCAGCAGCGCGCCGTCGGCGATCTCGCCGGTCTGCTCCAGGTTCTTGGGCCCGATGGCGGCGATGTAGAGCGGGATGTGCTCGCGCTCGGGGTGCACGGTCAGCTTCAGCGGCTTGCCCGGGCCGTCGGGCAGCGGCAGGGTCCAGTGCTCGCCCTCGTAGGACAGCCGCTCGCGGCTCATCGCCTTGCGGACGATCTCCACGTACTCGCGGGTCCGGGCGAGCGGCTTGTCGAACTTGACGCCGTACCAGCCCTCGGACACCTGCGGTCCGGAGACGCCGAGGCCGAGCCGGAAGCGGCCCTTGGTGAGGGAGTCGAGGGTGGCGGCCGTCATGGCCGTCATCGCCGGCTGGCGGGCCGGGATCTGGAGGATCGCCGAGCCGACGTCGATCCGCTCGGTCTGGGCGGCGACCCAGGCCAGGACGGTCGGCGCGTCCGAGCCGTAGGCCTCCGCGGCCCAGCAGACGTCGTAGCCGAGCCGGTCGGCCTCCTGCGCGACGGCGAGGTTGTCGGCGTCCATGCCAGCGCCCCAGTAGCCGAGATTGATGCCGAGCCGCATGTGTCGTCCCCTTACCGGTTTACCCATCAGTAACGTAGGTCTGCGGGGACTGTAGCGCGCCCGGGTGCCCCGCGTCAGCGCCCCAGTAGTCTCAGCGCCCATGGAGCAGAGGCATCTCGGCCGCACCGGACTGCGCGTCTCCCGGATCGGTCTCGGCACACTGACCTGGGGCCGGTCGGCGGACGGACCGGACGAGGCGGAAGCGGCCGCGCAGTTGAAGACGTTCTGGAACGCGGGCGGCACGCTCGTCGACACCGCCGACGTGTACGGGGGCGGGGAGGCGGAGTACCTCCTCGGACAATTGATCGGTTCCGTCGTGTCGCGGCGGGACCTGGTGATCGCGACGAAGGCCGGCGGGGTCGCGGACCCGGACCGCCGATTCGACGGCTCGCGCGGCCACCTGCTGGCCGCGCTGGACGACTCCCTGGCCCGCCTGGACACGGACTACGTCGATCTCTGGCAGGTCCACGCCTTCGATCCCTGGACCCCCATGGAGGAGACCCTCCAGGCGCTGGACATCGCGGTGAGCAGCGGGCGGGCGCGGTACGCGGGCGTGTCGAACTTCAGCGGCTGGCAGCTGGCGAAGGCGGCGACCTGGCAGCTCGCGGCGCCGGGAGTACGGACCCGGCTGGCGTCGACGCAAATGGAGTACTCCCTGCTCCAGCGGGGCGTGGAGCGGGAGGTCCTGCCGGCGGCGCTGGACCTCGGCGTCTCCCTCCTCCCCTCCTCCCCCCTCGGCCGGGGCGTCCTGACGGGCAAGTACCGGTCCGGCATCCCGGCGGACTCCCGGGGCGCCTCGGAGACCCTGTCCGCCTTCGTGGAGCCTTACCTGGACGAGGCGGCGCGCCGGATCGTGGACGCGGTGGCGACGGCCGCCCACGGCCTGGCGGTGACCCCGCTCCAGGTGGCCCTGGCGTGGGTGCGCGACCGCCCGGGGGTGGCCGCCCCGGTCATCGGCGCGCGCACGTCGGCGCAGCTCGGGGCGGCCCTGTCGGTGGAGGCCCTTAGTCTTCCGGAGGAGATCCGCCGAGCACTGGACGACGTCTCGGCGCCCGTCCACCGCTACCCCGATCAGGACTGGAGCACCTTGTGAGCGACACCGCCGCCGACGCCGCTGCCGCGGAGGACCCGGCGACCGCCGCTGCGAGGAGACCTTGCGGGGGCTGCTCGCGCTGGGTGCGGGGCTGCCGCTGGCGCTGCGCGTACTGGCCCCCCTCGGGACCGCGCGGCGCCCCGAGGGCCTGTCGGCCGCCGAGGGCCCCGCGGACGCCGAGGGGGCCGAGTCCGCGGCGGCCAAGGACGCGGCGGGCGCGGGCGCGGGCGCGGGCGGCGCCGGGGACTCCCTGGACGCCGCGCTCGACCTCGCCTACGCGGCCCTGCCCGAGGAGCGGCGCCGGCTGCTGCGCCGGCTGACCCTGGCCGGCCGGGCCTCGCTCGGCGCGGCCGCGGCGGCGGCGCTGATCGACGCGGACCAGGCGGAGGCCGGGCGGCTGCTGCGCGAGCTGTCCCGGGCGGGGCTGCTGGACCACGTGCGCGGGGACCGCTTCCGGATGCACGACGCGGTGCGCTCGTACGCGGCGGCCCGGCTGGCGCGCGACGAGGACCGGGCCGGGGCCGCGGCGGCGCACGAGCGGCTGATCCGGACGTACGCGCAGCTCGCCGACTCCGTGATCCGCATGGTCGACGGGAAGATGTCCACGCGCGCCAACCACTTCGGGAGCCACGGCTTCGCCTCCCTCGACACGGCGCTGCGCTGGCTGGACGACGAGTCGAGCTTCATCACGGCGGCGCTGCGGCATTCGGAGGGCGTGGACCAGCAGGCGGTGCTCGACCTGCTGGGCGCGCTCTGCGACTTCTGCCTGCTGCGCGGAGACCTGTACCGGCTCGGTGAGATCAACGAGCTGACGCAGGCCGTCGAGGCGGGCCAGCAGGGGGAGGCCGGCCGGCCGGGGCAGCCGGGCCGGCTGAGCCGCTCGGTGCAGTGGCGTACGGGCATCGCGGCCCGCCAGCTCGGTGAGCTCGACAAGGCCCGCACCACCCTGACCTCGGTGGTCGACCAGTACATGGAGGCACATCAGGAGGCCGGCGCGGGCATGGCCCTGGTCTCGCTCGGCATCACCCTGCACCACCAGGGCAACCTGCCCGAGGCCTCGGCCCGGATCCGCGAGGCGCTCGTGCTCCAGGCTCCGCCCGAGCTGGCCGGCGACCGGGCGTGGGCCCTGCACGCGCTGGGCTCGGTCGAGCGCGACCGCGCGAACCTCGCGGAGGCGCTGCGGCTGCTGCGCGAGTCCCTGGTCCTGCACCGCGAGAGCGAGAGCGTGCACGGCGAGGCCTGGGCGCACCTCCAGCTCGGCCAGGTGTACCTGCGCCTGGGCGAGGTGGGGCGCGCGGAGGCGGAGCTGCGCCTGGCCCTGGAGCTGTACGGGCGCACGCGCGACGACCGCGGCCAGGCCTGGGCGCTGACCCAGCTGGGGCGGGCCCGGGTCGTCGACGGGGATCCGGGTCCGGCGCTGGAGCGGCTGCGCGACGCGCTGGCCCGCCACCGGGAGGCGGAGGACGCGCGCGGCGAGGCGTGGACCCTGTACTACCTCGGGCAGGCGCTGGAGGAGGCCGGGGAGCGCGACCGGGCGGTGCGGGAGCTGGAGCGGGCCCGCACGATGTTCTCGCGGATGCGGGACGTGTACGGGCTCGCGCACGCCCGCCACCACTCGGGCCGGGTGACGCGCGACCAGCGGGCGGCGCAGACGGGGAACCTGAAGAACTCCGGCTTCGCCCGGCAGCTCCTGATGGACGCGCGGGCGGACTTCCGGCGGATCGGGCTGGCCCACGGGGAGGCCTGGACCTGCCTGGAGCTGGCGGTGGTGGACGCGGGCAACGCGCGCGTGGCGCAGGCGGTGGGCCTGTGCGAGGAGGCGGTGCGGCTGTTCATCTCCTACGGGGACCGGCGCGGGGAGGACTGGGCGCGCTTCCTGCGCTGCACGCTCCTGCCGTACTCGCTCCCGGGGGAGGCGGACGAGGCGCGCACGGAGCTGGCGCGGCTGGCGGCGGCCCCGCACCCGATGCGGGACGGGCGGCTGGAGGACTGCCTGGAGTCCTACGCGGTGATCCTGGCGCGCGGGGTCGACCCGTCGGAGGGCTGGCAGGCGTGGCGGCTGTCGCTCGTCCCGAACCTGCACTCGCGGGAGATCATGGGGATCGCGGTCCCGCTTCCCCCGCACTAGGCCGTGCCCCCTGTGCGCGTGCGGAAGCCGCCGCCCTGCCGGTTGCCGGCCGGGCGGCGGTCGCACGAAGCGGCGTACGGGCGCCGCGGGCCCCTACGGGGTGCGCGTACCGTCCCCCGGGGTGGGCTCCGGGGCTTCCTTGAAGTCGACCCGGCCCATGTGCCGGCTCATCGACTTCATCAGGCCCCACACCCCGAGGGCGAGGGCCGCGAACACGAGGAAGCCCAGGATTCCGGGGGTCACCTTGTCCTTGTCGAAGGTGTCACCCGCCAGCGGAAGAAGCTCGTTCAGTGCTGCCTGCGTAGCGCTCATAGCTACGCATTCTCCCGGATGCCCGCGAAGAGGTCGGACTCGGGGAGGGAAGTGTCCACGAGCGACTTCGCCAGCTCGTACTCCTCGGTCGGCCAGACGTCCTGCTGGATCTCCATCGGCACGCGGAACCAGCCGCCGTCCGGGTCGATCTGCGTGGCGTGCGCGATGAGCGCCTTGTCCCGGATCTCGAAGAAGTCGCCGCAGGGCACGTGGGTGGTCAGCGTCCGCTCGGCGCGCTGGAACTCCTTCCACCGCTCGAGCCACTCCCCGTACGGGGATTCCATGCCGCGCGCGAGGAGCGCCTCGTGCAGGGCGACGGTGCGCGGCTTGTTGAAGCCCTGGTTGTAGTAGAGCTTCCGCGGCTGGTACGCCGGGCCGAACTCGGCCTCGGGGTACTTCTCGGTGTCGGCCGCGTGCTCGAAGGCCGCCATCGAGATCTTGTGGGTCATGATGTGGTCGGGGTGCGGGTAGCCGCCGTTCTCGTCGTACGTGGTGATGACCTGCGGCCGGAAGGCGCGGATCTTGCGCACCAGGCTGCCGGCCGCCTCGTCGAGGTCCGCGAGGGCGAAGCAGCCCTCGGGCAGCGGGGGCAGCGGGTCGCCCTCGGGCAGACCGGAGTCGACGTATCCCAGCCACTCCTGGTCGACACCGAGGATCTCGCGCGCCTCGTCCATCTCCTTGGCGCGCACCTCGTGGATGTTCTCCTCGATGTACTTGTCGCCCTGGAGCTTGGGGTTGAGGACGGAGCCGCGCTCACCGCCGGTGCAGGTCACCACCAGGACGGACACCCCCTCGGACACGTACTTGGCCATGGTGGCCGCGCCCTTGCTCGACTCGTCGTCGGGGTGGGCGTGGACGGCCATCAGTCGAAGCTGCTCGGTCAAGACAGGATCCTCTTTGAGTCGTCAGGGCGTACGCCTCCTATAGTGACCGAATCGGGGGGTGGAAAAATTCCGGGGGGTCGCCCCGGAATTCGGCGGTGTTCGGGCATCTCGAAGGGAACGATCGATGAGTGCGGTGCGCGAAGGGCTGCCCGAGGGCCGCTACGGCCGGTCGGCGGACGAGCGTGCGGACCGCAAGCTCAAGATCGTCGGTTCGGTGCTGGGCATCGGGCTGCTGGGCGTGGTCGGCTGGATCGGCTGGGACTACGTCGGCGGGCAGAACGTCAGCGCCGAGGTGATCAAGTTCAAGGTGGTCTCCGACAGCGCCGTCGAGGTGCACCTCGAAGTGCGCAAGGACGCCTCGGTCACCGGGGTGTGCACGCTGAGCTCGCAGGACGAGGCGCACGGCGAGGTGGGCCGCGCCGACTTCACGTTCGCGCAGAAGGACGAGCGCGTGGACGAGGTCGTGACGCTGAAGACCACCGGCCGGGCCACGATGATCGACCTGATCGGCTGCCGGGAGGCCGGCTCCGCGAAGTAGCGGGGGACGGGAACCGGCCGGGCCGGGCAACACGCCGGGCCGCGGAGCCGTTCCTTCCGGTGGAGCCGCCTTTCCAGGCTCCGCCGCCGCGCCCTGACGCACTTCACACGCTTGGTGTCCTCCCCCTTCCCGTCCCGAATTGTTAGGCTCGTGGTTTCGTCCGCCGCTGGCGGCTTTTGTAGTCCCCTGTACCGACGAGGAGCACCCGTGACCCAGACGAGCGAGAGCGCCACCTGGCTGACCCAGGCGGCGTACGACCAGCTGAGGGCCGAGCTGGAGTACCTCTCTGGTCCCGCCCGCACGGAGATCACGATCAAGATCGCTGCGGCGCGTGAGGAAGGCGACCTCCGGGAGAACGGCGGCTACCACGCGGCCAAGGAGGAGCAGGGCAAGCAGGAGCTCCGCATCCGCCAGCTGACGCAGCTCCTGGAGAAGGCCAAGGTCGGCACCGCGCCCGCCTCCGACGGCGAGGTGGCCCCCGGCACGCTCGTCAAGATCGCCTTCGACGGTGACGAGAACGACACCATGGAGTTCCTGCTGGCCTCGCGCGAGTACGCGTCCTCGGACTTCGAGACCTACTCCCCGCAGTCGCCGCTGGGCACCGGCGTGATGGGCAAGAGGATCGGCGAGGACGCCGAGTACGAGCTGCCGAACGGCAAGAAGGCCTTGGTCAAGATCCTTGACGTCAAGCCGTTCAACGGCTGATCACCCCCTTCGCAGGATTTCGCCCCGCCGGGCTGCTGCCCGGCGGGGCGAAGTGCTGTGCGGGGCGTGATCGGGCGCCGCGTGGTCAGGCCGTCGCCGAGCGGTACTTGCGCACCGCCAGCGTGCGGAAGACCACGATGATCAGCACCGACCAGAGGATGGACGCGATGACCGGGTGCTGCATCGGCCAGGCCTCGGGGGTCGGGTAGCCCGGCGGGAGGTTCCCGAAGAGCTCGCGGGCCGCCTGGACGGTGGCGCTGAAGGGGTTCCACTCCGCGATGTGCCGCAGGAAGGTCGGCATGTTGTCGGAGGGGACGAAGGCGTTCGAGATGAACGTCAGCGGGAAGAGCCAGATCAGCCCGCCCGAGGTGGCTGCCTCCGGGGTGCGCACCGACAGGCCGATCAGGGCGCCGATCCAGGAGAAGGCGTAGCCGAGCAGGAGCAGCAGGGCGAAGCCGCCCAGGACCTCGCCGATGTTGGTGTGGGTGCGCCAGCCGACGAGCAGCGCCACGACCGCCAGGACGACGAGCGTGAGGGTGGTCTGCACGAGGTCGGCGAGGGTGCGGCCGGTCAGGACCGCGCCGCGGGCCATGGGCAGCGACCGGAAGCGGTCGATGAGGCCCTTGTGCATGTCGTCCGCGATGCCCGCGCCCGCGCCGGCCGTGGCGAAGGTGACGGTCTGGGCGAAGATGCCCGCCATCAGGAACTCTCGGTAGGCGGCGGGCGAGGTGTTGCCGCCGACGGAGATCGAGCCGCCGAAGACGTAGCTGAAGAGGACGACGAACATCACCGGCTGGATCACGCCGAAGATGATCATCTCGGGGATGCGGGACATGCGGATCAGGTTCCGCTTGGCCATGACCAGGGAGTCGCTGACTCCCTGGACGATGCCGCCGCGCGGGCGGGGCGCCGCCAGTTCCGGGGTCGTGGAGGTGAGGGTCACTTCGCCGCCTCCTTGCGGGCCTTGCGGCCGCCCTTGGACTTCGCGTCGGCGGGGGCCGCCTCGCCGTTCTCCTCGGCCGCCAGCTCCGCGGCGTGGCCGGTCAAGGAGATGAACACGTCGTCCAGGGTGGGACGGCGCAGGCCGATGTCGTCGATCTCGATGCCGCGGCCGTCCAGTTCGCGGATGACCTCGGCGAGCAGCTTGGCGCCGCCGGAGACCGGGACGGTCAGCTTGCGGGTGTGCTCCTCGACGGTGGTCTCGCCCTTGCCGAACCCCGTGAGGACCTCGCGGGCGGTGGCTATGTGCTCGCGCTCGTGCACGACGACCTCGACGCGCTCGCCGCCCGTCTGGGCCTTGAGCTGGTCGGAGGTGCCGCGCGCGATGACCTTGCCGTGGTCGACGACGCAGATGTCGTGCGCGAGGTGGTCGGCCTCCTCCAGGTACTGCGTGGTGAGCAGCAGGGTGGTGCCGCCCGCGACGAGCTCCTGGATGATCCCCCACAGCGCCTGGCGGTTGCGCGGGTCGAGTCCGGTGGTGGGCTCGTCCATGAACATCACGGGCGGGCTGACCACGAGGGCCGCGGCGAGGTCGAGGCGCCGGCGCATGCCGCCGGAGTACGTCTTGGCCGTGCGGTCCGCGGCGTCGCCGAGGTTGAAGCGCTCCAGCAGTTCGGCGGCGCGGACCTTGGCCGCCTTGGCGCTCATCTGGTAGAGCTGGCCCACCATTTGGAGGTTCTCGCGGCCGGTCAGGTACTCGTCGACGGCGGCGAACTGGCCGGAGAGCCCGATCGCGCGGCGGACTTCGTTGGGGTGCTTGAGGACGTCGATGCCCGCGACGACGGCCTTGCCGCTGTCGGGCTGGAGCAGGGTGGTCAGGACGCGCACGGTCGTTGTCTTGCCCGCGCCGTTGGGGCCGAGCAGGCCGAGAACGGTGCCTTCGGGGACATCGAGGTCCACGCCGTCCAGAGCCCGTACATCACCGAAGGTCTTGACCAGGCCTTCGGCGTAGATGGCGCCTGGCATATGGATTCTCCCAAGAGTGAATCGGGTCGCAGAATCGTCTTATTCCTACGCAAATCCTAGGGTCGGGGGCCGGAGCCCGCCGTCCGGGCGCCACCGTAACGCGCTATATCGCGTGCCGCCACGGATTTCTAGCTCATGACCTTGTACCCGGCGTTGTGCAGCGAACGCGCGACCTCCGCGCAGTGCTTGGGCCCCTTCGTCTCCAGGTGCAGTTCCACCTCCACCTCCGTGAGCCCGAGGCGCGGATCGGTCCGTACGTGGCTCACGTCCAACACGTTCGCGTCCACCACTGACAACACCGCCAGCAGACCGGCCAGCGCCCCCGGCCGGTCGGTCACGCGCAGCCGCAGCGACAGGTAGCGGCCGGCCGCCGCCATGCCGTGGCGCAGGATCCGCTGGAGGAGCAGCGGATCGACGTTGCCGCCGGACAGGACGGCCACCACCGGGCCGTCGCCGTACCGTTCGGGCTCGCTCAGCAGCGCGGCCACCGGGCTGCACCCGGCCGGCTCGACGACCATCTTCGCCCGCTCCAGGCAGAGCAGCAGGGCGCTGGACAGGGCGTCCTCCGAGACCGTGCGGACGTCGTCGAGCAGTTCCCCGATGATCCTGAAGGGGATGTCGCCGGGGCGGCCGACCTTGATGCCGTCCGCCATCGTGACCGGGTTGTCGACGGACACCGGGTGCCCGGCCTTCAGCGAGGGCGGGTAGGCGGCCGCGCCCGCCGCCTGTACGCCGATCACCCGCACGTCCGGGCGCAGCGCCTTGACCGCGACCGCCACACCGGCCGCGAGCCCGCCGCCGCCGATGCCGAGCAGGATCGTGCGGACCTCCGGGCACTGCTCCAGGATCTCCAGGCCGACGGTGCCCTGGCCCGCGATGATGTCGCGGTGGTCGAAGGGGTGGATGAAGACGGCCCCGGTGCGCTCCGCGTACTCCTGGGCGGCGGCCAGCGTCTCGTCCACGACCTGCCCGTGCATCCGCACCTCGGCGCCGTAGTCCTGGGTCGCCGCCACCTTCGGCAGCGGGGCCCCCAGCGGCATGAACACCGTCGAGCGGACCCCGAGGAGCGAGGAGGCGAGCGCCACGCCCTGCGCGTGGTTGCCCGCGCTGGCGGCGACGACGCCGGCGGCGCGCTGCTCGGGGCGCAGGCCCGCGATGCGCACGTACGCCCCGCGCAGCTTGAAGGAGCCGGTGCGCTGGAGGTTCTCGCACTTCAGGTGCACGGGTGAGCCGGTGAGTGAGGTGAGGTACCGGCTGCCCTCCATCGCGGTCACCCGGGAGACGCCGGAGAGCATCTTCTGGGCCCCCCGGACGTCGTCGAGGATGACCTGCGGGACGGGCTGCGGCACGCGGTAGTTCATGCGGCCAGTCTCGCAGCCCGCGTGGATCGCGGCGCAGGACGAAGGGGCCGGGAGCGGGACCCGGGCGGGCGAAATCCGGCCATCCGGGGCGGCCCGCGCCCGGGCTCCCACACGGGCCGTATCAGTTCTTGTACGAGGAGTACGAGCCGCCGCACGGCCGCGTACTCTGTCCCCCATCCTTGTCGGCCCCATGCGAAGAGAGCTCACGGCCATGCCCTCCACCTCGGCCAGTTCCGACCTGCCCGCGCCGGCCGGCGCGCCCGCCGAAGCCGGTCTCCTCGACGCGCTCCAGCACCAGGTGGCGGTCTTCGCCCGGCGCGCGGAGCAGACCCGCCTGGGCGGGGTCGGCCAGGCCCGCAACTCCATGGACCGGGCCGCGTACCTGCTGCTGAACCGGCTCGACCTGGAAGGCCCGATGGGCGTCAAGGCGCTCGCCGGCGGCATGGGCATCGACTCGTCCACGGTGACCCGGCAGGTCGCGCCGCTCGTCGACAGCGGCCTGGTCAAGCGGACCTCGCACCCGGAGGACGGGCGGGCCGTGGTGCTCGCGCTCTCTGCGCGCGGGCTCGCGCGGCTGGAAGAGGTCCGCTCCTCGCGGCGCGAGCTGATGGCCCGGGTGACGGACGGCTGGAACGAGGAGGAGCGCGAGTCGTTCACCGCGCTGCTGACCCGTTTCAACATCTCGCTGTCCGAGCTGATGTCGGCGGTCTCCGAGGCCGGCCCCGCCTCCTGATCCGGGTGCGACCGACCCCTTGACCGGGGTGGTCCCGCAGGCCGCACTATGTGGTCTGTGGACCACGGGCCGGGCCCTTACGCGGAGTTCGAGGCCTTCGTCGCGGGTGCGGCGGGGCGGCTTCTGCGTGTCGCGATCCTCCTCACGGCCGAGCCGGAGGAGGACGCGCCCGCCGCGCGCGGACTGCTCGGCGGCGCGCTGGCCCGTACGTACGCGAACTGGCGCCGGCTGCGCGGGGACGATCCGTACGACCACACCCGCCAGGAGCTGTGCGCCGCCTTCGCCCGCACGGGCCGCCGCCACCACGGCGGCAGCGGGGTGCTGGCGCCGCTGGGCCCGCTGGAACGGCTCGTGCTGGTCCTGCGGATCTACGAAGGGGTGGCCGAGGAGGTCACGGCGGCCCAGCTGGGGCTGCCGCCCGAGCGGGTGCGGGCGCTGTGCGGCCGCGCCGTGGCCGGGCTGCGCCCCCGGACCGCCGGTGCGCCCGGGGCGGACTCCGCCACCCGGTCCGATCCCGGCCGGGAGGCCGCATGAGCCCCCCGGATCCCAAGGAAGTCCAGGTCAGGAAGCTCATGGAGGGCCCGTACCCCGTGGTGCCGGCCGGATTGGCGGCGGGCGCGGCGGCGCGCGGCGACCGGCTGCTGCGGCGCCGCGCGGTGGTCCGCAGGATCGGCTGGACCCTGCTGGCCACGCTCGTGGTGGCCTTCGTGGTGTGGGCCTCGCTGACGCACGCGTGGACGACCCCGTCGAGCGAGGTCTCCCCGCCCTGGTAGGACGCTCCCCGCACGGGACCCGCCGGACGCTCCCGTACGGGACCCGCCAGACGCTCCCCCAGGGGGCCGTCCGGGCGGGTCCCGCCGGTGATCTTCGCTGCTAGCCCAGCGCCTGCGCGAGGTCCGCCAGCAGGTCGTCGACGTTCTCGATGCCGACCGACAGGCGCACCAGGTCCGCCGGGACCTCCAGCGCCGAACCGGCCACCGAGGCGTGGGTCATGCGGCCCGGGTGCTCGATGAGGGACTCGACACCGCCCAGGGACTCGGCCAGGGTGAAGATCTTGGTGCGGGCGCAGAGCGCGACCGCCTCCTCCTCGCCGCCGGTGACCTGGAAGGAGATCATGCCGCCGAAGTTGCGCATCTGCTTGGCGGCGATCTCGTGGCCCGGGTGCTCGGGCAGGCCCGGGTAGAGGACCTTGTGGACCTTGGGGTGGCGGGTCAGCATCTCCGCGACCTTCGTCGCGTTCTCCGCGTGCCGGTCCATCCGGACGGCCAGCGTCTTGATGCCGCGCAGCACGATCCACGAGTCGAAGGGCCCGGCCACGGCGCCCATCGCGTTCTGGTGGTAGGCCAGTTCCTCGCCCAGCGCCGCGTCGGCGGTGACGAGCGCGCCGCCGACGACGTCGGAGTGGCCGCCCATGTACTTGGTCAGCGAGTGCACGACCACGTCCGCGCCGAGCGCGAGGGGCTGCTGCAGGTAGGGGGACGCGAAGGTGTTGTCGACGACCAGCTTGGCGCCGGCCGTCCGCGCGATGTCGGCGACGACGGCGATGTCGGTGATGCCGAGCAGCGGGTTGGAGGGGGTCTCGACCCAGATGACCTTGGTCTTCGGGGTGATCGCCGCGCGCACCGACGCCGGGTCGGAGGTGTCGGCCACCGACCACTCGACGCCCCAGCGGGAGACGACCTTCGCGAAGAGGCGGAAGGTGCCGCCGTAGGCGTCGTTCGGGATGACCACGTGGTCGCCCGGCGAAAGCAGCGTGCGCAGCAGGCAGTCCTCGGCGGCGAGCCCGGACGCGAAGGCGAGGCCGCGCCGGCCGCCCTCCAGCGCCGCGAGGTTGTCCTCCAGCGCGGTCCGGGTCGGGTTGCCGCTGCGGCTGTACTCGTAGCCGCCGCGCAGTCCGCCGACGCCGTCCTGCTTGTACGTGGAGACCTGGTAGATCGGGGGCACGACCGCACCGGTCTGCGGGTCCGCCGTATTGCCCGCGTGGATGGCGCGGGTCTCGAAGCTCTGGTGCTCGTGGCTGTCGTCGCTCATGGCCCGATGCTATGCCCCGTCCGGCCCCGGCGCGGCCCCGGATCCCGCCGTCCCGTGGCCCCCTATTGGCCTTCGTGCGGGTGCGTCTGGTTCGCTGGGGGCATGGAGATTCTGTGGTTCCTGTTCGCGATCGGCCTGCTCGCGGCGGTCATCGCGCCGTACGTACGGCGCAGGCGCGGTGGCCTGCGCCTCGTCGCGCCCGGCAGCCCCGACGCCGCCGACCCCTCGGACTACGGATTCGCCCGCCAGGAGGAGCTCGACATCCGGATCCCCGGCCCCGACCAAGACCTGATGGACGCCCTGTCCAACGTGCAGCGGACCGGCCAGTGGCAGGCCGCCTCCCAGCTGCTGGCCGGCACCCCGAAGGACGGCGAGGTGCGCTGGCAGCGCGTCCAGGCCTTCGCCGGCTCGGCCGCCCTCGAACTCTCCCGTGAGCCCGGGGCGGGCGCGCGGTGGCTGAAGGCGTGGCGGCTGGAGGCTCCGAAGGACGCGGGCGGTGCGCAGGTGCACGCCGAGCTGCTGGCGCAGCAGATGTGGCGGCGCCCGGAGGGCATGAGCGACGCCGACGTCCGGATCATCGCGGAGGAGGCCCGCGACTCCTGCCGCGCGGCCGCGCTGCTCGCCCCCGGCGACCCGGTCCCGTACATCATCGAGCTGGCCGTCGCCCGGATGCTGCACTACTCGGAGGCCGAGTACGACGTGCTGTGGGCGCTGATCGTCGACCGGGCGCCGCAGCACATGGGCGCGCACCTGGCCGCGCTGAACTACTGGTGCGCGAAGTGGCACGGCTCCCGGGAGAAGGCCGACGCCTTCACCCACCACGCGGCCGCCCGTGCCCCGCGGGGCTCGCTGCTGGCGGCGCTGCCGCTGTTCGCGCTGTACGAGCACGTCCCCGAGGTGGTCCTGATCCGCAGCTTCCACCAGAGCGCGGCCGTGACCCGCGCGGTGGAGGGCGCGCTGTACGCGGTCCACAGCGCGCGGGCCGACGACCCGATGCTGGCGCACGTACGGCACCTGCTGCTGCTGTTCCTGGTCGGCGGCGAGCGCTGGGCCGAGGCGATGGACCAGGTCCGGCACGTCGACGGCTACGTGGGCGCCCTGCCCTGGTCGGCCGACCAGGACCCGGCGGCCTCGTACGCGGTCTACCGCGCCCTGGCGGTCGCCGGCTACGAGGCGAACGGCGGCTCCCCGGCGACCCTGCCGCACTGACGGCACGCCCGCTGCGCGACCGCCCCGACCCACCCCGCCCCCCACGGCGCCGAACCCCGGCCATAAGGTTCGCGTAAGCAACATCGCACCGCTTCGTCCCGTGGGGGGATCTGTCCATATGGGCGCTTCACTGCGCGCCTTGCGCGCCCTCGTCCTGCTCGCCGGCTTCTACCTGCTCGGCGTCGTCCTGCTCGCCGCCCTCGTCGCCGCCGTCGGCGGCGCCGAGTCGGCCGGACTGCACGGCCCCAGCCTGGTCAAACTGATCATCGTCGCCGTCGTCCTCGCCGTCCCGATCGTGCGCGGCATGTTCATGCTGCGCCTTCCGCCGCCGGACCCGATCCCCGGCGTCCCCGTCACCGAGCGGCAGGAACCCGTCCTGTGGCAGACCGTGCGGGAGATCGCCGAGCAGGTCGGCACCCGGGCACCGGACGAGATCCTGCTGGTCGCCGACGTCAACGCCGCCGTCACCGAGGACGCCCGGCTCCTCGGGCTGCTGCCGGGCACCCGCCGCCTGCACATCGGCCTGCCGCTGATGACAGGCATGGACGAGATGCGGCTGCGTTCCGTGCTCGCCCACGAGATGGGCCACTACGCCAACCTCGACACCCGCCTCACCCCCTTGATCCGGCGCGGCCGCGTGCAGCTGCTGCGCACCGTCGACACCTTCCACGAACGCTCCGACGCCAAGATCGCCAAGGAGCGGGCGAAGCAGGAGAAGAAGGCCGGGAAGCGGATCGCGGCGGGCAAGAAGGCCAAGGAGATCGACACCACCGGCGACGGCGCCATGTACCGCGCGATGGCAAAGATCTACACCGCGTACGGGAAGTTCTACCAGCGCGCCACCCTCTCCGACTCCCGCCGCCAGGAGCTCGCCGCCGACCTGGCCGCCGTCCGCGTGGCCGGCCGCGACTCCGCTTCCTCCGCGCTGCGCGAGGTCAACGCCATCGGCCCGGCGCACACGTTCTACATGGACTCCTACGCCACCCTCGGCGTCGGCGCCGAGCTGCTGCCGCCCCAGGGGCAGGTCTTCGGCGGACTGCGCCACCTCCTCGACGCGCGCGCCGAGGAACTGGACGAACTGCGCGCCGAACTGCCGCAGGAGCCGACCGACCCGTACGACTCCCACCCCGCCCTCGCCGAGCGCGTGGCCCGCATCGAGGCCCTGCCCGACGACGGCCGCGCCGCCCAGGCCTCCCGCCCCTCCCTGGAACTCCTCGCGGACGCCGAGGCCTCGCTGGTCGAGCTGGAGCGGGCGGTCCTGACCCCCGAGGCCTACGCGATGCGCCGGCTGGACTGGGCCGACCTGGTCCACGAGAGCATGACCCGCTACGTCGGCCGGGGCTCGGAGGAGCTCCGCGAGATCCTCGCCGCCGAGGGCGTGGGCCAGGACCTGGCTTCGCTGCTCGACGCGGTCGACGCCGATCCGGCGGTGCGCTGGCGGATCACCGGCCGGCTCCCGCAGTCCGAGGAGGCGGCCGCCGCCACGGGCCGCGCGGCCCGCGAGTTCGCCCGCCCGGCGCTGCGCCGAGTGGTGAACCAGCTGGTCACCGCCGAGCTCACGGCCCGCGGCGCCGTCCGCTGGGAGCTGTCCTGGTCCGAATCGGCGACCCTGCGCTACCTGGCCGACGGCTTCGAGGACGAGCTGGAGCGCGCCCTGGAACGTGCCGTCGCCGACCTTCCCGACACCGAACCGCTGCGAAAGCTGGTGCTTGCCCCGTGATCGGCCTCATCATCCTCGGCTGCCTGCTGGCAGCCGGCGCGTACAAGCTGCTGCGCGCGATGTACTTCCTGCGCAAGGCGAAGCGCCTGAACGCGCGGACCGCCGAACTGCAGACCGAGGTCGACGCGATCCGCGCCCGTACGGCCTCCGGGAAGGACGAGGAGAAGGCCCGGGAGGCGGCGGCCGTCGTCGCCCTCGGCTTCGTCGCCGAGGCGGACCTCGACACCGAGAACGCGCAGCCCGTGCCCCCCGAGGACACGGCGGCGGGCGCCGCCGTCACGGCCGGCGACTGGGAGGCGGGCGCCGACTACGTCGGCGCGGCGGGCCGGGACTGGGAACTGCGCTGGCACCGCGTCCGCGTCCTGTCCGAGGTGGCGGCCGAGGACGACGCCTTCCTGCTGGCCTGGCAGGCCGCCCGGCCGTCCGACCCGACGGCGGCGCTGGTGAACGCCGACACCGCCGTGATGGTGGCCTGGAACGTCCGCGGCAGCCAGGCGGGCAGCCAAACGACGCAGGAGCAGTTCCGGCTCTTCCGCGAACTGCTGCTCACCGCCCGGGAACAGGCGCACGAGGCCCAGCGGCTCGCCGACCCGGCCGACCCGGTCCCGTACATGGTGGAACAGCCCATGGCCCAGGGCCTCGGCTACGCCCACGACGAGTACCGCAAGCTGTGGTCGGAGATCGTCTCCCGCGACCCGAAGAACCTGACCGCGCACACCACGGCGCAGCAGTACTGGTCGCAGAAGTGGCGCGGCTCGCACGAGCTGGCCATGGACTTCGCCCGGGAGGCGGCGGCGGGCGCGGCCCCCGGCGAGCTGCTCGCCCTCCTCCCCCTCGTCGCGCTCGTCGAGCAGGAGTCGTGGGAGAAGGACCTGGAGCCGTCGGCCTTCTTCAACGAGCCGGCCGCCGCGGCCGCGGTGGACGCCGCCCTCGCCGACCTGGCGGCGGCCGACCCGGCCGACCGGCGCGCGGTCCGCATGCGGCACCTCCTGGCCTGGCTGCTGTGGTGGCAGGACCGGGACGCCGAGGCGGTGGAGCAGTTCCGGCACATCGACGGATACATAGGCGCGCTGCCCTGGCGCTACGCGGGATCCCCGAAGGGCCGCTACCTGAACGCGCGCAACTGGGCGGTACGGGTGACCACGCCGGGGTTCTGAACGGCGGCGGGAGCGGGGGAACGGCGGGCCGGGGGAATCCCGGCCCGCCGTTCCCCGTTACGGGTAGACCACAAGGAGGGAATCCATGTTCTCGTACCGCCGCACGCCCGAGCTCCCCACCCGCGAGGAAGCCCTGACCGGCCGCGCGGAGCCGCTCTTCGCCCTGCCCGCCGTCCACACGGTGCTCGGCAACCCCCTCGCGGGCCCCTATCCCGCCCACCTCCAGGTAGCGGACTTCGGCCTCGGCTGCTTCTGGGGCGCCGAGCGCAAGTTCTGGCAGACCCCGGGCGTGTGGACCACCCTCGCCGGCTACCAGGGCGGTTTCACCGAGAATCCGACCTACGAGGAGGTCTGCTCGGGCGGCACCGGCCACACCGAGGTCGTCCGGGTCGTCTTCGACCCGTCCCTCGTGTCCTACGAGGCCCTGTTGAAGCTGTTCTGGGAGTCCCACGACCCCACCCAGGGATTCCGCCAGGGCAACGACGTCGGCACCCAGTACCGCTCGGCGGTCTACACCCACTCCCCCGCCGACCAGGCCACCGCGGAAGCCTCCCGCGAGGCCTACCAGCGGGTCCTGACCTCCTCGGGCTACGGCACGATCAGCACGGCCGTCCTCCCGGCGTCGGAGCGCCCGTTCTGGAACGCCGAGGCGTACCACCAGCAATACCTCGACAAGAACCCCGGCGGCTACTGCGGCATCGGCGGGACGGGCGTGGCCTGCCCCGTCGGCGTCGCCCGCACCGAGGGCTGAGCGGCCCCGCCCGCACGAGAGAGCCCCGGCCACCGCGCATCGCGGTGGCCGGGGCTCTCGTGTTCAGCGGGTGCGGTTATCCCTTGGTGAAGTGGCCGAGGAGGTCGGTGATGACGTGGTTGGGGCCGCCGTAGCTGTTGAAGACGGTGACCTTGCCGTCGGTGACGGGGGTGGTGACGTGGTTGGGGACGGTGCGGCCGGGGATGGTGTTGAGGCTGCTGGCGTCCGTGCGGGTGGCGCCGAAGGCGTAGGCGGTCAGGAAGCCGGGGTCGGTGGTGTCGGTGGCGGTGAGGTTCAGGACCGCGCCCACCGAGTTCGCCGGGAGGCCGGAGATGTTGGTGATCGCGCCGGGGGCGAGCTTGCCGGTGCTGCGGGTGTCGGCGAGGCGCTTGGGCACGACCGGGGTGAAGAGGGCCTTGCCGTCCTTGCCGTAGTAGCCGACCGCGTCCAGGATCACGTGCGTGGAACCGGAGTTGGTGTAGAGGGTGATGGTGCCGTTCGGGCCGACCGGGACGATCGCCTGGTTCGACTTGTCCTTGCCGGGCTCCACGTTCAGGTTCGAGGTGGCCGGACGCTTCGCCGGGTCCGGGTAGGCGATGACGTGCGCCTGCTCGGTGGCGCCCGTACCGGTCAGGTTGAGCGCGACCGCCGTGGCGTCGGCCGGGATGCCGTTGACGCCGGCGACCTTGACCGTGCGGGTCTGGCCGCCGCCCAGCGGGCCGCCCGCGGTGCGGGTGTCAGCGACGCGGGCCGGGGTGATCGGGGAGAACCGCTCGCCGATGTTGGGCTGGTAGAAGCCGACGAAGTTCTCGTGGGCTCGGGTATGTGTATAGGAGACAGCCTCCGGGGTCGCGTACGGAAGGTGCAGGCGGCCCTCCGCGCTCCACCGGCCCGTCCCGCCGAGCCAGCCCGCCGGGGCGCCGAGCCGGAAGACGTGCCGGTCCGCGGGGCGCCACAGGGCGAGCCCGGCCACGCTCCCGCCGTAGCCGTCGCCGGCCTCGTCCACCCGCAGCGCGACCCCGCAGCTCTCCGGCATCAGCACCTGCCCCGGCTGCACCGCGAACGGCGTCGCCGTGGCCCCGACGGCCCGCAGGCACTCCGGGAAGCGCACCGGGCGGGCGCTGCCCAGGACCCCCCAGCCGAGCCGGGGCTCGCCCGGCGCGTCCGAGCGGATCAGCAGCAGCCCGCTGTCGGGGTCGGCCAGCAGCAGCCGGTCGTCGCTGTCCTCGGCGATCTGGAGCAGCGGGGAGACCTCGCCGGCCCGCCCCAGGTCCACGGCCACGGCCTTGACCACCGGCCCGCGCGGGCCGTCCAGCTCCCGGTCCAGCGCCAGCAGCCGGCCCGTCCGGTCCAGCCAGACCCCGCCCGAGCAGCGCCCCGGGATCCGGGCCACGCGCTCCGGCCCGAACGGGGTCCCGGCCACCTGCCACACCGTGGTCGCGGCGGCCCCCACGGCCAGGGCGAAGGCCCCGTGCCCGTCCGGGGACGGCGGCAGCAGGGTGACCCGTACGCCTTCCCCCGCCCCCGGCTCGTCCTGCGGGGCGATCGCGCCGAGCGCCAGCTCCCCGGTCCGCGGGCCCGCGCCCGGCTCGCCGCCGCCCGTCGGGTACAGCAGCGCGAAGGCGTGCCGCTCCGCCACCCGGCGGTGGATCAGCACCCGCCCGTCGGCCAGCGGCAGCAGCTCGCTGTCGGCCTCCTCGGGCTGCGCGAGCGGCAGCGGCACCGCGTACGGCTCCGGCCCGGTCAGCGTCCAGCGCTCCGGGTACCGGGCCTCGCCGACCCCGGCGAGCCGGGCGGCGTAGGACCCGTCCGCGGCGATGGTGAACGGGGCCGTCGTCGTGTTCTCGATCGCACAGATGGTCATCTGCGGCACCTCCGCCGAGGAACGTAGTGATCGCGGTTCCCGCCGGACAACGCGACAACCCCCGCTTCACACATACGGGTGGCGGGCTGGTGGTTCGGCTGTGGCGGAGGTGGAGATTGTGCTGTGCGATATCGGGGCGTTTGGGGTGAGGCCGGTGGTTGGGTCCGCCTCACCCCCTTTCGGGCTCCGCCCGCCCCGGCCCCGGGAGCCCGGATCCGGCGGGCTCGGAGCGCTGGGCCGGTCGGTGCGGACGGTAGCCTTGGCCTGTGCCCCGCCTCTCTGAAGTCATCGCCGCGCTGGACGCTCTCTGGCCCCCCTCGCGGGCCGAGCAGTGGGACGCCGTCGGCACCGTCTGCGGCGACCCCGACGCCGAGGTCTCCCGGGTCCTGTTCGCCGTCGACCCCGTCCAGGAGATCGTCGACGAGGCGGTGAAAATGGGCGCCGACCTGGTCGTCACCCACCACCCCCTCTACCTGCGCGGCACCACCACCGTCGAGGCGGGCACCTTCAAGGGCCGCGTCGTGCACACGCTGATCAAGAACGACATCGCGCTGCACGTCGCCCACACCAACGCCGACACCGCCGACCCGGGCGTCTCCGACGCCCTCGCCGGCGCCCTCGACCTGCGCGTCACCGGCCCGCTCGTCCCGGACCCGAGCGACCCCAACGGGCGCCGGGGCCTGGGCCGGCTCTGCGAGCTCGACCGCCCCGAGACGCTGCGCGAGTTCGCGGCGCGCGTTGCCGCCTGGCTCCAGCCCACCGCGCAGGGCATCCGGGTGGCCGGCGACCCCGACGCGCTGATCCGCACCGTCGCGGTCAGCGGCGGCTCCGGCGACAGCCTCTTCGCGCAGGTCCGCGCCGCCGGCGTCGACGCCTACGTCACCGCCGACCTGCGCCACCACCCGGTGTCCGAGGCCCGCGAGCAGTCCCCGCTCGCCCTCGTCGACGCCGCCCACTGGGCCACCGAGTGGCCCTGGTGCGAGCAGGCGGCGGCCCAGCTCGACGCCATCTCCGAGCGCAACGGCTGGGGTCTTCGCACCCACGTCTCGCGCACGGTCACCGACCCGTGGACGGCGCACGCGCCGTCCGTGACACCCCCTTCTATCTCTGGAGCCCCCAACTGAACGCCGAGCCCGCCGACCAGATCCGACTTCTCGACGTCCAGGCCCTGGACGTCCGGCTGTCTCAGCTCACCCACAAGCACAAGATGCTGCCCGAGCACGTCGAGGTCGACTCGCTGACCAAGGACCTCGCCCAGCAGCGCGACTTCCTCGTCGCCGCCCAGACCAAGGCCACGGACGCCGCCCGCGAGCAGACCAAGGCCGAGCAGGACGTGGACCAGGTGCGCCAGCGCGCCGCCCGCGACCAGGCGCGCCTCGACTCGGGCGCCGGGATCTCCGCCCGCGACCTGGCCAACCTGCAGAGCGAGGTCGTCTCCCTCGCCAAGCGCCAGGGCGACCTGGAGGACGTCGTCCTCGAGGTCATGGAGCGCCTGGAGACCGCGCAGGAGACCGTCGTCGGGCTGACCGAGCGGGTCGCCTCCCTGGAGACCAAGCTCGCCGACGCCACCGTGCGCCGCGACGCCGCCACCGGTGCGATCGACGCCGAGGTCGCGGGCATCGCCAAGGACCGCGAGATCATCGTCACCGCCATGCCGGCCGCGCTGATCGCCCTGTACGAGAAGATCCGCGTCAAGCAGGGCGGCGTCGGCGCCGCCCGCCTGTCGCAGCGCCGCTGCGAGGGCTGCCGCCTGGAGCTCGACCTCGCCGAGGTCAACGAGATCAAGGCCGCCGCCCGCGACCAGATCGTCCGCCACGAGAGCTGCGGCCGCATCCTGGTCCGCATGGCCGACGCGGGCATCTGATGCCGAAGTTCGTTGTGGAAGCCGACGGCGGCTCCCGGGGCAACCCGGGGCCCGCCGGCTACGGCTCCGTCGTCCTCGACCCGGCCACGGGCGAGACGCTGGCCGAGCGCGCGGAGTACATCGGCGTCGCGACGAACAACGTGGCCGAGTACAAGGGCCTCGTCGCCGGGCTGCAGGCCGCCCGTGAGCTGGACCCGGACGCGGAGGTCCTCGTACGGATGGACTCCAAGCTCGTCGTCGAGCAGATGTCGGGCCGCTGGAAGATCAAGCACCCCGACATGAAGCCGCTCGCGGCGCAGGCCGCGAAGATCCTGCCGCGCGCGCAGGTGACGTACGAGTGGATCCCGCGCGAGCGGAACAAGCACGCGGACCGGCTCGCGAACGAGGCGATGGACGCGGGCAAGCGCGGCGAGCAGTGGGAGCCCGTCAACTCACCGCACTCCTCGGCCGCCCTGGACGCCTCGGCGGCCCGCGCGGCGGCGTCCCCGCAGGGCCCTCCGGGTGACGCGGCGAAGGGTGCCGCGGCCGTCAGGGCCGCCCTGGCCTCCGGCGGTGGTACGCGGACCCGTGCGGGCGCGGCTGCGGGCGCGAGCGCCGGATCCGCACCGGCCGGGGCGGACACCCTCTTCGCGGACCTGGAGGACCTCGACGACCTCCAGGAGGCCCCGGAGCCCGCGGCCCCCGCCGCCGGGCAGGGCTGGGGCCCCGACATGGGCACCCCGGCGACCTTCGTGCTGCTGCGCCACGGCGAGACCGCGCTCACTCCGCAGAAGCGCTTCTCCGGCAGCGGCGGCAGTGACCCGGAGCTGTCCGCGGCCGGCCGCAGGCAGGCCGCCGCCGTCGCGGAGTCGCTGGCGGCGCGCGGCACCATCCAGACGGTGGTCAGCTCCCCGCTGCGGCGCTGCCGCGAGACGGCGCAGGCCGTCGCGGACCGGCTCGGGCTGGAGGTCACCGTCGAGGAGGGCCTGCGCGAGGTGGACTTCGGCGCCTGGGAGGGGATGACCTTCGGCGAGGTGCGCGAGCGCTTCCCGGACGACCTACAGGCGTGGCTGGACTCCCCGAAGGCCGCGCCGACGGGCGGCGGCGAGAGCTTCGCGTCCGCCACCCGCCGCATCTCGGCGACCCGGGACCGGCTGCTGGCCGCGCACGCGGGCCGCACGGTGCTGCTGGTCTCGCACGTGACACCGGTCAAGATCCTGGTCCGGCTCGCGCTGGGAGCCCCGCCGGAGGCGCTGTTCCGCATGGAGCTGTCGGCGGCCTCGCTGTCCGCGGTGGCCTACTACGCGGACGGCAACGCCTCGCTCCGCCTCCTGAACGACACGTCCCACCTGCGGTAGCCCACGGGAAGCCCCCGCCCGGCGGGGGCTTCCCGTGGCGCGGCCGGGGCCGCCGCCGCTCAGTAGTGGTAGCGGGCCTGGGCGATCTCCACGGCCCCGTCCCTGGTGCGGTAGACGAGACGGTGCTCATCGGTGATCCTTCTGGACCACCAGCCGGAGAGGTTGCCCTTGAGCGGTTCCGGCTTTCCGGCGCCTTCGAAGGGCGTGCGCTGGATCTCCTGGATCAGGCGATTGATCCGCTTGAGGATCTTCGGATCAGCCGTCGACCAGTACGTGTACTGATCCCAGGCGCGGCTGGAGAACATCACCTTCACGCGGCGGACCCGACGTCGTCCGTGTCGTCGATGAGCTCGCGCGCCTGCCCGTGGCCGGCGTCGAGCTCGGCGATGGACTCCATGAGGATCTGCGCGTTACGGGGTGAGCGCAGGAGGTAGACCGTCTCCTGCCAGGACCGGAAGTCCTCGGCGGCCATGATGACCACGTCGCCGTGCTCCCGGGAGGTGACCTCTATCGGTTCGTGGTCCTCGTTGACCTGCCGGATCAGTGGGTAGAAGCGTGTGCGGGCTTCGTTCGCCGAGATCGGCATGGACTGACCTCCCTGTCACGTCAAGTCGTACGGCATTACCGTACCAGTCTCGGCTGCGTGTGGCGCGGGGTCGTCGTGAAGGGAACGACAGGGGCAAAGAAAAACCTCCCCGGACCCGCGTATCCGCGGGTCGGAGAGGTGTGGCTCCGGAGAGGTGCAACAGACGAGTCGGCCTGTACGCCGGGTTCTGTCGCCCGGAGACCTCGCGGTCGCCGGGGAGACGGCCATCCATCTAGGACCGGCGTTGCCGCCGGTCTCGTGCGGTCTACCCGCGAACTCGGGCGGGCAGCCCTCGAACGTTCGCGCAGAGTCGTCCGAAAACGACCCCTCTTGACCTTGCTCCGGGTGGGGTTTACCTAGCCGCCTGAGTCACCTCAGGCGCTGGTGGTCTCTTACACCACCGTTTCACCCTTACCGGGGGCCGAAGCCCCAGGCGGTCTGTTTTCTGTGGCACTGTCCCGCGGGTCACCCCGGGTGGCCGTTAGCCACCACCCTGCCCTGTGGAGCCCGGACGTTCCTCGGCGGGATCCGGGGACCCCGACGCGGCCGCCCGGCCGACTCGTCTGTCGTGTCGACCATGGTACCCGCCCCGTACAGGCGCTTGACCTTGACGCAGCGGCAGGGTTTCTACTGGCCCGTATGCGCATCGGAGAAATCGCCGCGCTCGTCGGGGTCACCACCCGGGCGATCCGGCACTACCACCACATCGGCCTGCTCCCGGAGCCGGACCGGCGCCCAGGGGGCACCTCCCAGCGGTAGCTGGGGGAGGTTACCGCGCCTACAGCGTCCGCGACGCCGTCCGGCTGGCCCGGGTGCGCCGGCTGACCGAGCTCGGGCTGAGCCTCGACGAGGTGCGCGACGTGCTCGCGGACGACGCCGGGCGCGACCTGGCCGACGTACTCGAGGAGCTCGACGCCGACCTCGCCCGCCAGGAGGCCGAACTGGCCGAGCGCAGGCGCCGCCTGGCCGTGCTGCTCGCCGCCCCGCCCGGGGAGGTCGAGCCCGTCTCGCCCGCGCTCGCCGCGCTGCTCGCCAAGGCGCCCGCGACGACCTCGCCGGCCGCCGCGCTCGACCGCGAGCACCTGGGCCTGCTGGACGCGTCGGGGGCCGTGGGGGAGGAGCTCTACGCCGTGCTCGGAACGGTCGCCGCCGATCCGGCGGTGCTCGCGCTGTACGAGCGGCTCGACGCACTCGCCGACGCGCCCGCCGACGACCCGCGGATCGGGCCGCTCGCCGCGGAACTGGTGGCCGCGATGCCCGCCGAGGCGTTCGCGGCGATCCGGGCCGACGCGCGGCCGACGGCGGCGCCGGGCTTCACGGAGGCCCTGCTCGCCGAGTACGCCCCGGCGCAGGCGGAAGTCGTCCGCCGGGTGATGGAAGCCTTCACGGACATGGGCACCGCCACGGACACGGACACGGACGAGGGGGGACGGGCATGAGCGCGCTACGCGCGGCACGGATCGCGGCGGGGGCCGTGATCCCGATGGAACTGGTCCTGGTGGTGTGCCTGGCGGCCGGCCCGCGCCCGCCCGGCTGGGCCCTGGCCGCCGCCGAGGTGCTGGTGCTCGGGGTCCTGCTCCTGGAGGCCGGCGTCCTGTACTCCCTGTACGCCGCCGCGCGCACCCGCGGCACCGCCCCGGGCGCCGCCCGCCGTGAGGCCGTCCGGGCCGTCGTGCCCGCGCCCGTACGCCGCCTCCTCCTGCACGAGCTGCGCGCGGGCGCCGCGCTCTGCCGGTGGGCGCTGCGCCGGCCGCCGCACGGGGTGCGCCCCGCGGACCACGCGGCCCCGTACACCGGTCCGCAGACGGCCATGATGTACGGCCTGCTCTTCGTGTCGCTGATCGAGACGGTCGCACTGGCCTTCCTGATCCCCTGGCCGGCCGTCCACCGGGTGGTGCTCGTCCTCGACGTGTACGGGGTGCTGGCGGTGCTCGCGCTGCACGCCGCCTGCGTCACCCGACCGCACGTGGTCCGCCCCGACGGCACCCTGCTCATCCGCTACGGCGCCCTCTTCGACCTGGCCGTCCCGCCGGACGCGGTGGCCTCGGTGCGGGTGGACCGCCGCTACCCCGAGGGCCGGCTCGTCACCCTCTCCGAGGACGGGGTGCTCGACCTGATCGTGGGCAGCCAGACCACCGTGACCGTGGAACTGACCCGGCCGCTCGCCTTCCACCGCCCGCTCGGCGCCCGCGCCGAGGCGCGCGCCGTCCGGTTCCACGCGGACGATCCCCGCGCGCTGGTCGACGCGCTGCTTGCCGCACTGCGGCAGCCCACACCCCCGTGACGGGCTGCCGCAGGGCTGCCGTGCGCCGAGCGTGACAAGCCGCCGCGCGCCTGTCTTGTCAAAAACGGCACACCGCGCGGAGAGGGACCGGTTCGCGGTTCAGCCCGACAGCATCACGCTGCTGACCCGGCCCGGCATCCGGTCCAGCGCCGAGCCCGGGGCCAGCCCGCCGCGGAGCCGGACGAACCGGGACGGGGGCAGCCCCGTCATCGCCTTCACCTCGCGGCTCAGGTGCGCCTGGTCGTGGTAGCCGCAGACGGCCGCGACGTGCGCGGCCGCCGTCCCCGCCGCCAGCAGCCCCAGCGCGTGCTGGAGCCGGAACACCCGGGCCACGGCCTTGGGGGACAGGCCCACCTGCTCGCGGAACCGGGCCCGCAGGGTGCGCGCGCTCCACCCGGTCTCGGAGCTCACCCGGGTCAGCGAGCGGCTGTCCGCCCACAACCCGGAGAGCGCGCCGCGGACTTCGGGCGCGGGCAGCGGGCCGCGCTCCAGGCGGGCACAGAGCACCTCGTCGAGCAGGGCGAAGCGCTCCGTCCACGAGCCGAGCGACCGGAGCCGCTCGGTCAGGAACCGGCCGCCCGGGCCGAGCACGTCCGCCAGGTCCACGTGCGCGTCCTCGAAGTGCCACATGGGGACGCCGAACAGCCGGTAGCAGCCCAGCGGGCTCATGTTCACCTCCAGCCCGTGCACGACGCCCGCGTGCACCCCGATGGCCGGCACCGTGCGCGGGCCGCTGACCATGGCGCGGGAGGCGGGCCGCAGCAGGGCCTCGCCGAGTTCCTCCGTACGCGTCACCCACAGGCCGTCGCAGAAGTTGAAGACCAGCGTCACGTATCCGGTGGGCAGCTCCAGCCGGTGCCTCGGCTCGGTGAACTCGGTGTGGAACCCCGTGTAGTTGACGATGAGCGGCCGCAGGGCCGGGGCCGGCCGCCGGCGTCGTGCCGAGCGGGCGTGCGGCGCGGGAGCGTCCCCGCCCGGTACCTCGATGACGTCGACGGACCCCATCCGCGGGCCCTCCCCCTGCTGTCGCGCGGCCGGTGGACCCGGGCTCCGGCCGATGATGGCAGCCGCGTGGTCAGGTGACCAGAGCAAACGGGGCCGTGGACCGGACCCGCCCGGAGCGACCCGCCTCCTAGACCGGGGCGAAGAGCACCTTCGACGTCCCGGGGTCCGCCGCCGTCAGCCGGACCCTGATCCGGTCGCCGAGCGGCAGGCTCCCCCCGGCCGGGGCCTCGACGCGGCCGACCACCGCCGGGTCCTCCAGCTGGACCGTGCCCACCAGCGGCTCCCGCTCCTTGACGTCGATGACCGTCGCGTCGAAGGTCTCGCCGACATGGTCCTTGAGCAGTGCCGCCTCCACCAGGTCCACGGCCTCCCGCTCCGCCGCGTTGGCCAGCCGGGTGCCGCCCGCCATCTCCTTGGGCAGCGCGTCCAGCGCGTCCAGGGCCCACCGCGGGGGTTCGGCCCCCGCGGAAGCCGCCACGCACAGCTCGCCCGTGTACCGGTCGACGAGCCGGCGCAGCGGGGCCGTGCAGTGCGCGTACGGGGCCGCGACCGCCGCGTGCAGGAGCGGATCGGGGGTCGCGCCGCCGGTGAAGACCGTGTAGCCGGCGCCCCGCAGCAGGGTGGTGCACTCCTGGAGGAAGGCCGCGTCGGCGGGCCGGTGCGGATCGAGGGAGCGCACCAGCTCCGCGTACGGCACGTGGTGCGGCCACTCGATGCGCAGGCCCTTCGCCGCCCGGCGCAGCCGCCCGACCGCCCCGTCGGGAGCGGTGGGCAGGGTCCGCAGGATGCCGGTCCCCGCGGCGAGCATCAGCTCGGCGGCGGCCATGCCGGTCATCAGGGAGATCTGTGCGTTCCAGCCGTCGGCCGGCAGCGGGGCCCGGTAGGCCAGGCGGTACGAGCCCTCGTGCGCGACGATCTCCTGCTCGGGCACGTTCAGCGAGATCCCGCCGCGCTCCGTCTCCAGCGCCTCGCGCAGCCGGCCGATCTCCCCGAGCAGGGCCAGCGGCTCCTCGGCGGTGCCGGTGTCGATGGCCTTCTGAGCGCCCGCGTAGTCGAGCTTGGCCCGGCTGCGGACGAGCGCGCGGCGGACGTCGGTGTGCTCGACCCGTCCCTCCGCGTCCAGGTCGAGCCGCCACAGCAGGGCCGGGCAGGTCTGGTCGGGCAGCAGGCTGGCCGCGCCCTCCGAGAGCACGGCCGGGTGCAGCGGGACCTTCTCGTCGGGGAAGTAGAGGGTCGTGACCCGGCGGTGGGCCTCGGCGTCCAGCGCGCCGCCGGGGGTGACGTAGGCGGCGACGTCGGCGATGGCGTAGTGCACGCGGTAGCCGCCGGAGGGGCGCTTCGCCAGGTGCATGGCCTGGTCGAGGTCGCGCGAGGTCGGCGGATCGATGGTGAAGAGGGGGATGTCGGTGGAGTCGAGGTCGGGCAGGAGCGGGTGTGCGACCGCCCGCTCGGCCTCGGCGAGCACGGGCGCCGGGAACTCCCGGGGCACCTCGAGCCTCGTCCGCAGTTCGCGCAGCGCGGCCCGCAGAGCAGCCCCGTCTGCGCCGGTCATGATCATGTGACGGCGTGGCATGGGTCGAGCCTAGGGGGTGTCTTGCCGATCAGGCCGGATCAGGGAGCGGTGTCTGGTGCCGTGGATCGCAAGGCCGAGGAGGGAGGCGACGCGGAGCGTCGCCGACCGACGAGAACGCGGCGAGGCGCGGTGCCAGACACCGCGAGCCCGGCCTGATCGGCAAGACACCCCCTATGGCCGCCGGGCCCGGGCGGCGCGGCGAGCCGTCTACCCTGGGCGGGGGCCGCACCCCCGCCGCTGTGCCGTGCCCGTCCGAAGGAGAACCACCGTGCTCGTCCTGCTGCCGCCGTCCGAAGGAAAGGCCGCCGGCGGCTCCGGCGCACCGCTGAAGCCGGAATCGCTGTCGCTGCCGGGGCTGGGCGCGGCACGGGCGGCGGTGCTGGAGGAGCTGGTCGAACTGTGCGTGGGCGACGAGCTCAAGGCGCGGGAGGTCCTGGGCCTGAGCGAGGGCCTGCGGGGCGAGGTCGCCAAGAACACGGAGCTGCTGACGGCGGTCGCCCGGCCCGCGGGGGAGATCTACACGGGCGTCCTGTACGACGCCCTGGGCCTGTCGACCCTGCCCCCGGCGGCGGTGTCCGCCGCCGAGGAGTCCCTGCTGGTCTTCTCCGGCCTGTGGGGAGCGGTCCGGGTCACGGACCGCATCCCCTCCTACCGGTGCTCGATGGGCGTGAAGCTGCCGGGGCTCGGGGCGCTGGGCGCGTTCTGGCGCGCGCCGATGGCCGAGGTCATGCCGCGGGCCGCGGGGGAGGGCCTGGTCCTGGACCTGCGCTCCTCGGCGTACGCCTCCGCGTGGAAGCCGAAGGGCGAGGTCGCGGGGCGCACGGCCACGGTGCGGGTGCTGCACTCGCAGCTCGTCGACGGCGTGGAGAAGCGGTCGGTGGTGAGCCACTTCAACAAGGCAACCAAGGGCCGCCTGGTCCGCGACCTGCTGGTGGCGGGCGCGGTGCCCGCCACCCCGGCGGAACTGGTCACCACCCTGCGCGAACTGGGCTTCACGGTGGAGGCCGAGGAGCCCGCGAAGCCGGGCAAGCCTTGGTCCCTCGACGTGATCGTGACCCAGATCCACTGATCCGCCGCCGCCCGCCGCCCGCCGCCCGCCGCCCGTCGGCGACCGGCCGCGCCACGCGGCCGGGCGCCGCGGGCGTGACCGGGCTCCGCGGGTGCGGCCGGTACCCGCGGGCGCGGTCAGTCCGGCGGCGCGGTCCCGTAGACGCGGGAGGAGGTGTCCGTCTGGGCCAGCCTGCGCAGCGCCGCGAACATCGTGTCGCCCAGGACCGTGCCGACCGCCACCGATTCGACGAGGTCCTCCCGGGCCACCTCGCGGGCCACGTACGCCAGGTCCGCGCGGGCCACCAGTTCGGCGGCCTCCGCGTAGGCGTCGAGCACCTCCGCGAACCCGCCGTGGCCGGCCCGCTCCAGCGCGGCCAGCGCGGCGGCCAGCGCCTCTCCCGCCGCGGAGCCCGCATCCGCCTGCCAGCCGCGCCGCTCGATGATCCGGGCCACCTTCGCCCGCGCGAGGTCCGTCTCGGCGTCCGCCTCCCCACCGTGCCCGGGCACCAGGAGGTCCGCCACGGAGCCGAGCAGCTTGTGGACCGACCGCTCCTGGTCGTCGATGGCGCGCAGCACCTCCCCGATCGCCGACAGGGGGAGCTTGCCCACCTCCAGGAGGCCGCGGATCAGCCGCAGCCGGCGCTCGTGGGCCTCTTCGTAGCGCGCCTGGTTCGGGCTGCTGAGCAGACCGGCCGGGAGCAGCCCTTCCCGTACGTAGTACTTGATCGTCGGTACCGGTACCCCGGTCCGTGAGCTCAGCTCTCCGATGCGCATGCCCGCGTCCGTCCGTCCCTGGTCCCTTGCGTGTGCCCTCCCCATCATAGATAGTGGCACTACCGGATAGCGGCAAGTGCTGCTATCCATTCCTTTCTGGGGGGCAGAGAGATGCAGTTCGTGTTCCCGCGCGGCTGGCACCGTCCGCTGACGGTGTTCGCCGGTGCGATGGTCTTATGGGCGGTCGGCTCCGCCGTCGGACTCCTCGTCGACGGCCGCACCCTGCTGGGCGCCCCGATCTGGGCCAAACCCTTCAAGTTCGCCGTCTCGTTCACCGGCTACGCGCTGAGCCTGGCCTGGATGCTCTCCCTGCTGGGAAGGGCCCGCCCCCGGCTGGCGCGGCCCGCGTGGTGGGCGGGCACGGTGGTGGTGGCGGCGAGCGCCGTGGAGATGGTGCTCATCACGGGGCAGGCCTTTCGGGGCCGGCAGAGCCACTTCAACCAGGCGACCCCCTTCGACGCGCAGGTCTACCAGGCCATGGCCGTGACCGTGGTGGTCCTGTGGGCGGCCACGCTGGTGATCGCCGTGCTGCTGTTCCGGGCCCGGATCGCCGACCGGGCGACCACCTGGGCGATACGGATCGCGGCGGTCCTGGCGCTGGCCGGCGCCGGGATCGGCTTCCTGATGACCCGCCCCACGGACCTCCAGCTCGCGGCCGGTGACGACGACGCCCCGATCGTGGGCGGGCATGCCGTGGGGGTGCCCGACGGCGGCCCCGCCATGCCGCTCACGGGCTGGTCCACCACCGGGGGCGACCTGCGCGTCCCGCACTTCGTGGGGATGCACGCGCTCCAACTGCTGCCGCTGTTCGTGCTGGTCCTGGCCGTACTCGCCGCGCGGTACGCCGGACTGCGCGAGGAGCGGGTGCGGCTGCGCCTGGTGCTCGTGGCCGGCGCCTCGTACGGGGCGGTACTCGCCCTGCTGACCTGGCAGGCCCTGCGCGGCCAGCCGCTGACCGCCCCGGACGGGCAGACGCTGGGCGCGGCCGCGCTGATCCTGGCGGCCGGCGCGGCCGGGATCCTGCTGTCCCTGCTCCGGGCCCGGGGGACCGGAGCGCGCGCGGACGCCGCTCCGGTGGGCCCCGGATCCGCGCCGCGCGAACGGTCGCGGACCTAGTGCTGTGACCGGAAAGGTCCACCGGGTCGCGGCGCCCGGCACGGTACTGGGGCGCCGGAGCTGACGGCCTACCGGCCCAGGGGCCAGGCCACCGTTGCCGGGGCGTGTTCCGAGGCGCCCGCGTACGTCGCGCACGCGTCCGTCAGGGTCTCCAGCAGGGTGAGCGGGTCCGGGAGCGGGTGCTCCATCCCCCGCAGCCAGCTGACCGCCAGATCACCCGGCAGCGCGGCCGGCGGAACCAGCACGTAGCTGCCGCGGCAGTGCCAGCGCAGGCCCGGGTGCTCGTCCATCGTCTCGGGGTGGCAGTCCAGTTCGCAGGGCCACCACTCGTCCTCGTCCTCGGGCGTCCCGCGGGTCGCCGTGAAGAAGAGCATCCGGGCCTGGTCGCCCGTGCCGGCCGACTCGGCGACCGGACCGACCTCGATGCCGGCGGCCAGCAGGCGCTCCAGCGCGCTGCGTCCGGCTTCGAGCGGGACGTCCAGCACGTCGTGGACCATGCCCGTCGCGGTGATGAAGTTGGCCGCGGGCTGGTTGCGCGCCCAGCGCTCGATCTGCGCGCGGTCGGTGGTCGACTGGGTCTGCCAGGCGAAGGAGACGGGGTGGCGTGCGGGCGTCGGACAGCCGATCCGGTCGCACGAACACCGGTAGCCCGCGGGATGCGCGGCGGGGGAGAGCGGCAGACCCGCCGCGGCGACGGCCAGCAGCAGGGCCTCGCGTTCTCGTCCGGGGTCCTCGGCGTCGGGTTTCGGCTTGCGGCGCAGCCACTGGGAAATCCTGCTCTGCTCGCCGCGTTTGACGCGGCCCGCTTCAGACCCCATCTATCCCCTCACCTCACCGTTTCCCCGGCAGACCCTCACATGGTCCCACCATCCTGGGCACCGGGTGACCGCGCCCCCCGGCCGGGGCCCCCACATAACCACAGAATTCGGCCGTATGTTCTCGGCCACCAGGCGCTCATGACTTTTCCCACCCCGGTCCCGGACCCGCTTCCGGACCGGCTCCCGCCCTGGTCCGGGACCCGTTCACGCCCCCGCGCCGACCCCGCCCAGGACCGAGTCCACCAGCGCGTCCGCAAACGCGTGCGTGAGCGGCGCCGTGCGCAGCAGCCACCGGTACGTCAGCGGCCCCAGCAGCATCTCGACGACCAGCCGCAGGTCCGTGTCCGGTGCGAGCTGCCCGGCCGCGCGGGCCGCCCGCAACCGCTCCTCGTACAGCGCGAGCTGCGGCCCCAGCAGCTGCTCGGTGAATCGCGCGCCGAGCTCCGGATCGGTGGCTCCGGCCGCGGTCAGGGCGCGGGCGGGGGCCTCGTACTTCTCGTCGTTGAACTCGTCCACCGTCGCCCGCAGTACGGACTTCAGGTCGGCGGCCAGGTCCCCGGTGTCGGGGAAGCCGGTCCACTCGGAGTCGGTCCCGGCCTCGCCGGCCAGGGCCAGCGAGGCGTCCAGCAGCACCGCCGCCTTCGAGGGCCACCAGCGGTAGATGGTCTGCTTGCCGACGCCCGCACGGGCGGCGATGGCCTCGATGGTCAGCTTGTTGTAGCCGACCTCCCCGACCAGGGCGAGCGCGGCGTCGAGGATGGCCCGCCGGGAGCGGTCGCTGCGGCGCGCGGCGTCGGGAGGCCTGGGAGAGGTGCTGGGCTGCTGGCTGGCGCTCATTTCGGCAATTTATCAACCCCGAACCGCACGTCTTTCAGCCGTTCCGAAAACCACCCGATCAGTTCACTGCGCGGTCTCCCCGGAGGAGAGACGATTCTCTCCTCATCACCGTGAGGAGCCCTCGTTGCGTAGAGACGCCACACCCCGGCGCTACCTGATGTGCCCGCCCACGCACTTCAAGGTCACGTACTCCATCAACCCGTGGATGGACCCCGCGAAACCGGTGGACCTGCCGCTGGCCCAGGCCCAGTGGGAGGACCTGCGGGACCGCTACCTGGCACTCGGCCACACCGTCGAGACCCTCGTCCCCGACCGCGCGCTGCCCGACATGGTCTTCGCGGCCAACGGCGCCCTCGTCGTGGACGGCCGCGTGCTGGGCGCGCGGTTCGCCCATCCCGAACGGGCCGCGGAGGCCGAGATCCATCTGGACTGGTTCCGGAGCAACGGCTTCCAGGACGTCCACGACCCGTCCCACGTCAACGAGGGCGAGGGCGACTTCGCCGTCACCGCGACCTACATCCTGGCCGGCCGGGGCTTCCGCTCCAGCCCGCTCTCGCACGACGAGGCCCAGGAGTTCTTCGGCCGGCCGGTCATCGGCCTGGACCTGGTCGACCCGCGCTTCTACCACCTGGACACGGCGCTGTGCGTGCTCGACGGCGACGAGGTCATGTACTACCCGCCCGCCTTCTCCGAGGGCAGCCGGGCGGTACTGCGCAGGCTCTTCCCGGACGCGCTGATCGCGGAGTCCCGCGACGCGGAGGCCCTGGGGCTCAACGCCGTGTCGGACGGCCGGCACGTCCTGCTCCCGCAGGCGGCCACGGGACTGCTCGACCCCCTGCGGGCGCGGGGGTTCGAGCCGGTCCCGATGGACCTGGGGGAGCTGCTCAAGGGCGGAGGCAGCGTGAAGTGCTGCACCCAGGAGCTGCGGCCCTAGCGGCCCCGGCCCCGGCCCCGGTCCCGGTCCTGCTTCAGGCCTCCTGCGGAGGCGGCCAGGCCTGGCCCCAGTCGACGTCCCGCGCCGCCTTGTAGAGGTCGCCGTGGCGCTTGGTCACGTTGACCCGGGTCAGGCCGGCCCCCTCGCCTTCCAGGGGACCGCACAGCTCCAGCAGGACCAGCCCCTTGCGGATCTGCGGCCTCCGCGTGATCCGCGAGGCGGCCGGCTCCACCGGGAAGCGGGTCGCGGCCACGTAGCTGAACTTCTCGTCCTCGTACGGGAGCGAGCCGCCCTTGACCTGCCGGTGCAGGGAGGAGCGGCTGACCCGCGTCGAGAAGTGGCACCAGTCCTGCCCGACCTCGATCGGGCAGGTCCCGTCGTGCGGGCACGGCGCGGCGACCCGCATCCCCGCCTCGATCAGCTGCTCGCGTGCCTCGCGGACGCGCAGGTAGCCCTCCGGCGTGCCCGGCTCGATCAGCACCACGGCCTGCCCGGCCCGCGCCGCCTCGGCGACGACCGCCCGGCGGGCCTCCGGGGTCAGCTCGCCCAGGACGTACGACACCGTCACGAGGTCCGCCTCGGGGACCTTCATCCCGGCGCCGATGACCGCCCGGTGCCACTCTGCGGCCCGCAGCGCCGGCGAGGCGGAGGCCGCCGCCAGCTCCTTGCCGAGGACCAGCGCCGGGTCCGCCCAGTCCAGCACCGTGGTCGTGCGCGGGCCGCCCCAGGTGGCGTCCACCGCCCAGGCCGCGGATCCGGTGCCGCCGCCGATGTCCACGTGCGAGCCCGGGGACCACCGGGGCGCCGCCTCGGCGAGGCCGTCGAGGGCGGACCGTACGGCCTCGAAGGTGGCGGGCATCCGGTAGGCCGCGTAGGCCGCGACGTCCGAGCGGTTCCGCAGGACGGGCGTGTTGGTCGGGGTCAGCCCGCGGTAGTTGGCGATCAGCCGTTCCACCGCGGCCGTGGCCTGCTTCTGCGGGAGTCCGTCGAGCAGCCGGCCGAGCGCCGCGCGCAGGGTCTCGGGGGTGGTGGTGGGGGCGGAGTCGTGGTTCACCCGTGGAGTTTACGGCGCGGCGCCGTTGCCGGACCCCCGGACGTTCGGGGCGGGGTGTTCGGGGCCGTCCGGTTCAGCCCCGGAGGGTGGTGAGCCAGTCGGTGAGCAGGCGGTTGACCTCGTCGGGGCGTTCCTGCTGGACCCAGTGGCCGCAGCCTTCCAGCAGGTGGGAGGCGGACAGGGCGGGGAGGGTGGAGGAGTGGGCGTCGATGGCGTCGGCCATCCATTGGGTGGAGGCGTCCAGGGTGCCGCCGATGAAAAGGGACGGCTGCACGATCGGGGCTCCGCGGTGGGGGGCGAGGTCTTCCCAGTCACGGTCCATGTTGCGGTAGCGGTTGAGGGCGCCGGTCAGGCCGGTGCGCTCGAACTCCGCGGCGTAGAAGCTGAGGTCGTCCTCGCTCAGCCAGGCGGGGAGCTTGCCCGTGGGGAAGCGGTCGCGCAGCCGGCCGCCGTGGGTGACGAAGTGCGGGTCGGCCCCGCCCTCGGCGGGCATGGTGTCGGCGGACAGCGCCGCGTAGAAGCCGGCGAGCCAGCCCCGGACGTCGGGCTCGATCTCCGCCTCGGCGCGTCCGGGCTCCTGGAAGTAGGAGACGTAGAACTCCTGCTCAGGGCCGCCGATCCGGCCGAAGACGTCGGTGGGACGGGGGCCGCCGGGCGGTGCGTAGGGGACGCTCAGCAGACCGACGGCGCGGAAGACCTCCGGGTGGAGCAGGGCGGAGGAGGCGGCGATGTTGGATCCCCAGTCGTGGCCGACGATCACCGCGCTCCGCTCGCCCAGGGCGCGCACCGCGGCGACGTTGTCCTCCACCAGGTCGAGCATCCGGTAGGCGTCGGTCGAGGCGGGCTTGGAGGAGCGGCCGTAGCCGCGCACGTCGATCGCCACCGCCCGGTAGCCGGCGGCGGCGAGGACCGGGAGCTGGCGGCGCCAGGAGTACCAGGACTCGGGGAAGCCGTGCACGAGCAGGACCAGCGGGCCGGCGCCCTGCTCGACCAGGTGCAGGCGCCCGGCCGGGGTCTGGATGGTGTGATGGCGGAGCTCGGCTGCCGGCTCGGACTGCATGGGGTTCTCCTCGTTTCACGAGCGGACGCGGGTACCCGTCGATCATGCGGCGGGGCGGCCGCCGGACGCGATCAGCGTTGCCATTCTGGCAAACTCACAGGACAGGGCGGGGAGTGGTACGGCTGGAAGGAGCGGGAACGGTGACAGGCGACGACCCGGACGGCACGTCGGCGGCGATGGGGCCCAGGCTGCGGGCCGCGCGCGAGCGGCACGGCGCCACGCTCGCCGGTATCAGCCGTACGACCGGCATCTCGCCGAGCACGCTGTCGCGGATCGAGACCGGCCGACGCAAACCCACGCTGGAGGTGGTGCTGCAACTGGCGAAGGAGTACGGCGTCTCCCTCGACGAGCTGGCCGGTACCGCGCCCTCCCCGGTGTCCGGGCCGCGCACCTCGGCGCCGCCGAGTCCCGGCGCCGGCAAGGCGGTGCTGCCGCTCACCCGGTACGTCGGCGGCTTGCACGCCCACAAACACGTACTGCCCGCCGTCGAGGAACCGCCCGCGCGGCCCCGGCAGGTCTCCCACGAGGGCTACGAGTGGCTGTGCGTTCTGTACGGGCGACTGTGGCTCGCGCTGGGCAGCCAGGATCTCGTCCTGACCGCCGGGGACGTCGCCGAGTTCGACACCCGCACCCCGCACGGGGTGGCGAACGCCGGACCCGGCGGGCCGGTCGAGTACCTGATCTTGTTCGGGCCGCAGGGCGAACGGCTGCGCCCGCGGACCAGGTCGGACCCCGGCCGCGGGAGCCATTGGCCCGCAGCTCCGTGACCGATCGAGCCCCGGTGCGGCTCGGCGCAACAGGGCGGCCCAGGCCGGCGGAACCACACGGGGTTCCGCCGGTCTGCGGACGTGCGGCAGCCGGACCCAGGGGTGCCGGAACATTTCCGGGTCGGCCGGGGCCCGGACCTCCCCCGTCTGCGCACGGGTCGGCACGAGGAGGGTGCCGGCGCAGACCGGTGGACGCTCAGCAGCCGGACCGCGCGTAGCCTCGGCCGTTCGACGAGCACGCCGCGAAGGCCGTGGCCTCCGGCGCAGGGCCGCCTTGAGGTCTGCCCGACGGAAAGGGCGTGCGTAAGGTCGGCACGAGCCGCGGGCGCCGTGGTCCGGGTGGTGACCTGTGGGAGGAAGACGTGGAAGAGACTGATCACCGGCGGCGGTCGCACTCCGCTGGGGGTGGGCCGGGTGACGGGCTGGACGCTCTGCGCGAGCACGGGTTCGCCCGCTACGGCGCTGAGCAACTCGGTATCGTCCCGGACGGCTCCGCCGCAGGGGACTTGGCCGGTATCCGGGAGGTCTTCGCGACTCTGCCGCCCGACCCGTACGCACCGGGAACGAATCGGTACCGCCGGTACTCGATCGCCGTGTACCTGCCGTGGAAGGACGAACTGTCCTGGATTCCCGGGACCCCGGACCCCGTACACGGTACGGTCACCGACTTCTCCCAGGGCGAGGACGACCCCGTGTCCCCTCGGCCGCGGCGCGTGCTTCCCGACATCCCCGAGGCGCTGCGCGGCAACGCTCTGCTGTTGCGGCTCCTGCGCTGGGACATCGAACAGGTCCTGTCCCTGAAGGATCTGGGGAGACGGCCGCTGTGGGCCGGTGTCCATCTGATCAGGCTCGGCGTCGACCATCCCGGCCAGGCCGCCGTTTCCTCCCCGAACTGCTTGCACCAGGACGGAGGTTCGGCCAGCACCTTCACTTTCGCCCACCTGATCAGCCGTACCAACGTCACCGGCGGCCAGAACGTCATCGCCACACCGGGCAGCGCGGGCCTCCAGCCCGAGGATCCGTGGACGGACATCCACGCCGGCTTCACCCTCACCGACCCCCTGGATGGCTACGCCGTCCACGACCACAGGGTCAGCCACTACGTCGGCCCGGTCCGGGCGGGCTCCGAGCCCGGACCGGGTGAACGGTCCGTCCTCATCGTCGGCATCGCCCCGTACGTACCCCAGCTGTGACATGGACACCGACGCCTCCCGAGCCCGCCGACACGCATCCGTGGGCGCGGGCCGGACATCCACCGGCAGGGGCGGGGCGGTCTCGGACCCCGAGAGGTCGTGATCAGCGCTGTCTGGAGGCGCACCACCAGGCGGCCATGGCTGCCAGGACGAGGGCTCCGGCGGCGGCGACGCCCGGCCGGTCGCCGGGCGTCACGTAAAGCGCGGCGCCGGTCAGGGTGAGGACCGCACCCGCCGCGAAGAGGGGCGAGGCCGGACAGCACAGAGATCGGCGGCTCACAGCCGGACTCCGGGCAGGACGGTCTGTACGGGAGGATGGCATGTGCGGGCTCCTGGCGGGGAGTGCTCTCGTCCGGCACAGCGTCCCACGGCCCGCCCGCCCTGTCCGGTGGTTGTGTCCGGTCTCTCAGCCGGGCGCCCTCCCACGACAAGCTCTGCACGGTCAGCCGCACAGTGGAAGCCGGAACGCCGGTCACCGTGAAGGTCGTCGATACGGACTGACCCACTGCTGTTCGACCGCCCTGGTGGGGTCCGCCGCCCGGGCCTCAGACGGGTTCGGTGGCGAAGAGTTCCAGGTGGGCGCAGCGGGGGCAGCGGTACGCCTCGATGCGGCGGCGAGGCCGGCCCAGGCGTTTGGCGCCCCCGAACACGCCTCGCTCCAGCGGCCCGGCGATCCAGCGGGCGTAGCCGCGGGCGCCCTCCCCCGCGTCCTCGACGAAGCCGGGTTCGAGGCCGACGGCGCCGCAGTACGTGCACTTCATCCCATCCATCGGACGAGTGTACGAAGTGGGTTGGGACCTCTTGTCGGCGTACCCATCACACTATTGCGAGATGCCTTCGCGCTGCCGCTCGCGAGCCCGTGACGTTTCCGCTTCTTCCTTCACCCGGGCGATCCGCGCGTTGTTCGGGACGATCTGTTGTCGCAGTGTGACGACAGGATTCCGTAGCTCGCCGCACTGGCCGCGTTCCCCGCCGCGGCGACCAGACTCATCGCCCGGAGCATGGGCGAGGACCAGTACCACCGGGCACCGACGCCGATGTCCTCCTTGACGCTTCTCACCGTCAGCGGCTTGTGCTCCGCCTCCTGGCGGCGCTTGGCTGCTGCGGGGATCAGAGCGAGCAGGCCCACCGCGGCCAGGTAACCCGCTGTGCCCAGGGCGAAGGGTGCGAACGCCGCGGCGGCGAAGATGAACCCGCCGACCGGAGGCCCGACGAATTCGTTGCAGATGACGTACGTCGTCTGCAGTCGGCCGTTGGCCCGGGCCAGGTCCTTCGGCTCGACGAGCGTCGGCAGCCACGCGGCTGTCGAACTGTCGTACAGGGTCTCGGCGGTGCCGATCGCGAAGAAGACCACGTACAGCAGCGACATCGACATGCTGTCGCAGACCACCGCGGCCGGAGTCCGGCACGCAAGCGGCCAGGGCCGCCCCGTGGCGGGAGCGCCCGGACGGGAGCGGGCCATTGATCCCGCTACTCGATGCGGCCGAGGAAGCCGAGAACCCGATGCGTGAGCTCCGTTGCGGCCTGCTCCTCGTAGGAGGGGAGGCTGCTGTCGGTGAACAGGTGCCTGTCGCCGGGGTAGAGGAACAGCTCGGCATCCGCCGTCGTCCCGACGAGCGCGCGGGCGGCGTCCACATCGCCCTCCCCCGCGAAGAACGGATCCGCGTCCATGCCGTGGACCTGAACCGGCACGTCCTGGGGCCAGGCCCCGCCGAACTCCGATACCGGGACGCACGCCTCGAGCAACAGCGCGCCCTTTGCGCCGGGGCGGGTCTGGGCCAGCTTCTGCGCCGGCAGGACGCCGAGCGAGAACCCGACGTAAACGAGCTCTGCGGGCAGTTCCCCGGCCGCGGCGATGCCGCGCGCGGTGATCGTGGCGAACCCGGCCTTCTCGGCGTACCCGATGCCTTCATCCAGGCTGTCGAACACCCGGCCCTCGTACAGGTCCGGAACGTGGACGGTGTGTCCGGCCCGCCGCAAGTGCCCGGCGAACGCGCGAACACCGGCGGTCAACCCGTGCCCGTGGTGGAAAACCAGCACCTCAGCCATCGTGCTCCCCTCGCACTGCGGTGCCCGAGCGGCGCCGCGGCACGAGTATGGCCCGCAGCACTGACATCCGCGGGAACCGGTGGCTCCACCGGTGCGCACCGTGCGTCCGGTGGCCGCCGCTCGGCACAGCCCGGTCGGTCCGCCGGCTGATCGTCCCCCTGCGCGAGCACGTGGTTCCAGGCCAGCGTCCTTCGCCGACAGGGCCCCGGAGGTCCGCCGGCGAACTCCAGCAGGGTGTTTGTGTGTGGCAAGGGAGTGTCCGACTCCGCAGGGGTTGCACGATATCGGCGGATAAAGCCTCATTCTGGGCCTGCAATCAGCGGATCTCGGAAATGAGACACATGAGCGTTCCCCCAAGAGTCCCCGGCCACGGGGCCCGGCAATGGCTGGGGGGCCTGGCCGTGCTGCTGGCCGTTCCGGCCCTCGCCGCGCCGCCGCCCGCCTTCGCAGGTCCGGGGCTCCGTGCCGACGGTTCGGTCACCGTGACCGTGGTCCGGGACGTCGACTCCGACGGCAGCTGGACCCCGGCCCTGGAGGTCGGCGAGCAGGGCATCCCGGTGACGCTCACCGACACCTCGGGCAAGAGCGGCCGGGGCGTCACCGGTCCCGACGGCACGGTGGTGCTGGCCCCCGGCGCGCTCGGGCTCACCGGCGGCCGCTATCGCGTGGAAGCCGTCATTCCGCCCGCCAAGCCGTACCTGCGGCCCGCGCAGGCCGGCGGCCCCGCGCCGTCCCTGTCCTCGCTGGTGGAGTTCGTCGACGTCACGAGCGGGAACGCCTCGGTGGTCACGGGCGTCCACAACCCGGCCGACTACTGCCAGGCCAACCCGGACCTCGCCACCCCCTGCCACCACCAGAGCGCGCCGGGCCGGCCGGGTACCAAGGCCCTGGTCTCGTGGCCGTACGACCGCACCGGTGACAGTCCGGCCCCGGCCGACGAGACCACGTACGAGGAGACCGGAGCCACCTACGGCCTCGCCCACCGCCGCGACACCGACCAGCTGTTCACCGGTGCGCTGACCAAGCGGCTGATGCCCTACGGTCCCGCGGGCCCGGGCGGGATCTACGTCGTCGACCGGGGCAGCAGGACGACCTCGCTGTTCGCGACCGTTCCCGACGCGGGGGACGCCACGCATTCGAGCGACCTCACCCGCGACACCATGGAGATCAACAACGCGGTCGGCAAGGAGGGCCTCGGCGACCTCGACCTCGCGGACGACGGCCGCACCCTCTACGCCGTCGGCCTCAAGGCCAAGAGCCTGTTCGTCTACGACACCGAAGGCGCGGGCCCCGGCAAGCCGCCCGCCACGGCGACGCAGGTCATCCCCATTCCCGACCCCGGCTGTCCCGGCGGCGCCGCGGACTGGCGCCCGTACGGCCTCGGCGCGCACGACGGAGCCGTGTACGTCGGCGGCACGTGCAGTGCGGAGACCTCGCAGAAGGACGAGGACCTGCGGGCCTTCGTACTGAAGCTGAACGGCACCGCCTTCGAGACGGTGATCGGCCACGGCCTCGGTGCCGAGCGCGGCATGGGGTACGCGGCCACCCTGGGCGACACCCACTGGCGGCACTGGCTCCCGACCTGGGACCCGTACGCCTGGTTCAAGCAGTCCAACTTCCCGCAGCCGCTCCTCTCCGACATCGTCTTCGACCGCGACGGATCGATGGTCCTGGGGTTCCGGGACCGGCTCGGCGACCAGGCGGGCTACGAGGCCCTGCCGCCCGAAGGCAGCACCACCGACGCCCCCACCACGCAGCGGTCCCTCTTCCCCGCGATGGGGGACATCACCCGCGTCTGCAAGACGGCCGGCGGGTGGGTCTGGGACAGTGAGTCGGAGGCCTGCCCCAACCACTTCACGCCGGGCAGCGCGCCGCCCCAGCAGGACGGCGTCAAGGAGTACTACTACGCCGACTCCACGCTCGGCCAGCTCGCCGAATCCCTCCAGGGGGGCCTGGCGTTCGCGCCGCGGTTCACCAAGACCGTCTCCACGATCGTGGACCCCCTGACCATCTTCTCCGGCGGCGTGCGCAAGTTCGACAACACCACCGGCGCGGGTTCGGAGGACTACCAGGTCGACGGCGGCCAGGGCTCCTTCGGCAAGGCGAACGGGCTCGGAGACCTGGAACTGCTCTGCGACGAGGCACCGGTACAGATCGGCAACCGCGTCTGGTTCGACCGCGACCGCGACGGGATCCAGGGCCCGGGTGAGGAGCCCCTCCCGGGCGCCACGGTGACCCTCAAGGACAAGGACGGGACCGTCCTCGAGACCACGACGACCAACGACCGGGGTGAGTACTACTTCCAGGTCAAACCGCGCACCGACTACCAGATCACGTTCGACGTGAAGACGGCGGACACCGGCGCCATCCCGGAGAAGCCCGCCCCGGCCGATCTGGTGCCCACGGCGAAGGAAAGCGGCCCCGACCGCTCGGTGGACTCCAACCCGGATCCCGCCACTCAGACCGAGTCGTTTCGCACCGGCGGCGCGGGCGAGAACGACCACACGCACGACGCCGGCTACTACATCCCGCCGACCGGTTCGGTGAGCGTCGTCAAACACGCCGCCGGGACGAACCGGCCGCTGGCGGGCGCGGTGTTCCAGCTGTGGCACGAGACCAACGGGCGTCCCGGCCTCCAGACCGAGGACCCGGATGCCGACGTCCGTGTGGGCGCCGCCTGCACCACCGGAGCCGACGGCATCTGCACCCGTACGGGCCTGCCCCTGGGCAGCTACTACTGGCAGGAGACCGCCGCCCCGCACGGCTACCGGCTGCCGGACCCGGCCGTGAGCGGACCGCACGAGCTGACGGCGCAGGCCTCCGACCAGGCGCTGCGCGTCACCCTCACCAACCAGGCCGTGCTCGGCAGGATCGCGGTCCTCAAGAAGGACGCCACCACCGGCAGGCCGCTGCGCGGAGCCGTCTTCGAACTGTGGCAGGAGACCAACGGGCGTCCCGGGCTCCAGACGACGGGTGCGCCCGCGGACACCAGGACCGGTCCGGCCTGCGCCACTGACACCGCGGGACGCTGCGGCTTCGCCGGTCTCGCGCTGGGCACCTACTACCTGCGGGAGACGGCGGTGCCCGAGGGGTACCGGCTGCCCGCCCGTCCGGTCAGCGGACCGCACACCGTGACGGTCGACAACGCCGAGGCCGGGATCCGGCTCACGCTGACGAACGAGCGGGGTGAGCCCGACAAGGGCAAGGACCACAAGGGACCGCGCTGAGCGCACCCGCTTTCCACCGGGCCCCGGCCGCTCGCGGCCGGGGCCCGGTGCGTCACCCGCTACCCCGGATATCAGTTCCCCGTTCCCCGTTGCCCATGGAGCGCGGGCACGAAGTACAGCCCCGAGCCGACGGTCTCGGTGAACGCGCCCAATGCGTCGGCCGCCGCCAGCCGCCGCTGGACCCGTGCGAACAGCCGCGGGTCGTTCAGGTAGGCCAGGAACAGCAGGCCGCGGTCCGCGGGCCCGTTGTCGTACGAGTACCCGCGGCGCAGCATCCGGGCCCCCGCGTCGTAGCGCGAGTGCGCCAGCCGGACGTGGGAGTTCGCCGGGAGTACGTACCGTCCCTCCGGGGTCTTCGCGAACAGGTCGACCTCCTGCCGTTCCGGGCCCCCCCCCAGCGGTCCCCCGCTGTCCCGGCGGCGCCCGATGACCTGCTCCTGCCGGGCGACCGGCAGCGCCAGGAACTCCGCCACCCCGACCCGGATCCGGCGCAGGACGAGGTAGCAGCCGCCGGCGTACGGACCTCCGGCGATCCACACCGAGCGTTCGGTCTCCTGCGGGCCGGGGTTCGCGGTGCCGTCCTTGAATCCGAGGAGGTTGCGCGGCGCTTCCCCGGGGGCGGCCGCGGGAACCGAGCCGGCCTGCCGCCAGCGCGGCCGGAGGCCGGAGCCCGCCGCCTCGTCCAGGGCCCGGCCCAGTCGGGTGCAGGCCTCGGCGCTCGGAGCGCAGATCTGAACCAGGAGGTCGCCGCCGCCCGCGTCCGGGTCGAGGCGGTCGCCCGCGAAGGGGGGCAGCTCGCGCAGCTCGGGCGGCACGACGCCGGAGCCGGGACCGTCCCCAGGGGGCCCGAACGCCCGCGGTCCGTACGCGAGGGTCGCCGTGAGCGCGGGACCTGTGTTCACGCCCTCGCGGGCGAAGACCTCCGGCCACCGCGCGGCCGCGGAGCGGACGGTGGACGGGACCGCGGCGCCGGGGGCGCCCGTGCCGTCGTACGAGATCAGCAGCACGTGCCGCGGCTGCGGATCGGTGATGCCCCGCTGGCGGCCGGACGCCCGGGTGCCGGGGGCGGGGGTCGCGCCACGGGAGCCGGCAGCCGGGGTAGGGGTAGCGGTAGGGGTACGGGTACGGGAGCCGGCCGGACCGCATCCGCTGACCGCGAGGGACGCGACACCGACCGCACCGACCAGCTCGCGACGACTGAGCAAGACCACGACTGCGCCCCTGAATTCATCTGACAAATAGGTGAAAATGGCATCCCGGGTATCCGGGACGATACACCTCTCTCCATGCGATCCCGCCTCCGCGCCCTGCTCGCCGCCGCCACCGTCCTGGCGGCCCTGGCGAGCGCCTCCTGCGCCCCGCCCACCGACGACTCCTCCGGATCCTCCGGCTCCTCCGGCTCCTCCCGCGGACCGCTCGTCCTGCGCGTCCCGGCGGATTTCCCCTCCCTCCAGAAGGCCGTGGACCGGGCCCGCCCCGGCGACCTGGTCCTGGCCGCCCCGGGCACCTACCGCGAGAGCGTCACCCTCGCCACTCCCCGCGTCGTCCTGCGGGGAGCCGACCGCAACTCCACCGTGATCGACGGGGAGTTCCGGCGCGCCAACGGGATCACCGTCACCGGCGCGGGGTCGGCCGTGGAGAACCTGACCGTGCGCAACCACCTGGCGAACGGCCTGCTGATCACCGGCGTCACCGACGCCTCCCGTCAGGCGGGCGCGGGCGGCGGCAAGCACTACGAGCGCCTGGACACCCGCCTCCACCCTCCGCTGCACGGCTTTCGCGCCTCGTACGTCACGGCGCACAACAACGCTCTGTACGGGATCTACGCGTTCGACGCGAGCGAGGGCGTCATCGAGCACTCCTACGCCTCCGGCCACGCGGACTCGGGGATCTACGTGGGCCAGTGCTCGCCCTGCCGGACGGTCGTCCGTGACAACACCGTCGAGCACAACGCGGTCGGGCTGGAGGTCACCAACGCCTCGCAGGACCTGTACTTCCTGGGCAACCTCTCCCGCCTGAACCGCGTCGGGGCGGCCGTGAACTCCAACGACCTGGAGTCCCTCGCTCCGCAGCGCGGGGCCGTCTTCGCCGGGAACACGCTCGTCGACAACAACGACGCGGCGAGCCCGGAGCAGGCGGACGGCGGCTTCGGCATCGGGATCGGCATCGGCGGCGGCCGGGACAACGTCCTGGAGCGCAACCTGATCGGCGGCAACCGGCACGCCGGTGTCCTCCTCGCCGATGTCCTCGGCTACCCGGTCACCGGCAACAGGGTCGGGGCCAACCGGGTGACCAGCAACGGCACCGACCTCATCCTGGCCGCCGCCGGCGCCGCCGGGAACTGCTTCGCCGGCAACGGCGAGATGACGGCCTCGCCCGACGGCCTGGCCGGCGCGGCCCGGTGCGGCCAGCCCGCGGCCCCGCTGTCCCCGGCTGCCGGGCCACCCCCTCCGTCCGCCCCCGCGGGGCTGTCGTTCCGGCGGGTGCCCGCGCCCGCGCCGCAGCCCTCGATGCCGGGCCCGGGCACGGCCCCTGGCAGCCCGGCGGCCGCGATGCCCCCCGCGGACCCCGCGCGCTACCCGTTGCCGTCCCGCGGCTGAGGAGGCGCGGTCGCGGTGGGCCCGGCAGGGGCCACGGGCCCGGCGGGCGAACCGGTGAAATCCACCGTCGCCGCCGGGCCCTCGCCGGTCAGGCGCGCCTCGACCCGGCGCACGGCGCCCTTCGCGTCGACCCAGTACGTCAGCGGCGAGGCCCGGGCCCCTTCTCGGCCCGGGGGCCTCGGGCCCGCGAAGACCTCGTACGGACCTTCCCCCCCGCCTTCCCGCCCGTCCGCGTCCGGCAGCCTTCGCCGCCCGAGCCACTGGGCGCCCGACTGCGCGAGGAGCTGCGCGTTCTCCGGACGGTCCTGCCCCAGCTGGAGGGTCAGGAGCAGCGCCCGGTCCAGCGGGTCCCGGGTGTAGGGCCGCCGCGACCAGCGCCGGGGGCCTCCGGCCGGGTCCACGGACACGCTCCCGGCGTCCCAGGCCAGGGCCCCGCCGGCCGCGGGCCGTCCGGGGACCGTGAAGGTCCCCGAGGCGCGGCGCGTGCGGTAGTCCACCACCCCGGTGACGACGGTGACCCCCGCCGGGCCGGGAACGCGTACGGTCAGGGCCGCGGGACTCGACTCGTAGGCCGACAGCCGTACGAGCGCCAGCAGCTGGGCCTCGTCCTGGGTGACCGGGCGTCTCACCTCGCCGCTCACCTCGCCGCCGCCGCAGCCGGCCAGGAGAGCCAGCGCCGCGGCGAGCGGCGCGCGCAGGAACCTCACTCGTGCGGGCACAGGGACACCCCACCACCGCGGACCCGGATGGCCCCGCACCACGGCGCGCGACACGGCCGGACGTGCTCGAATGCGGGCAAGGGGTCCGCGTTCCGTCGTCGCGCGGGATCCCGCGCGGGGGCACACGTCTGGAGGCCGCACCTTGCCCGCACCACGGCACCGTCGGCGCCCGAGGGGCGTCCTGCTCCCGGCGTCCCTCACCTGGCTGCTGGCGATGTTCCCGACGCCTGCGGGGGCTGATGCCGTCACTCCCGGCGCACCCCCGGCCGCCTGCACCGCCGACACCGGTCCGTACCAGTGGGAGATGGAACAGTACCTGCGTCTGCCCGCCGACGGCCGCCAGAGCACGGCCGACTGCGAGGCCATCCGCGCGTTCCAGCAGCGCGAACGGCTCGCGCCCGCCGACGGCAGCGCGAACCTGGCAACGTACCGCACGACCCTGGTCGTCGAGGAACGCCGCCACCCCAACCGGGACGCCAAGTGCCCGGCCGGTGAGCGCAGGGTCGTGTGCGTGGACCTCACCCGGCAGCTGTTGTGGGTGCAGTACGACGGCACGCAGGTCTACCGGGCGGTCCCGGTCCGCACCGGCAGGTGGGGGCAGCAGACCCGCGAGGGCCGGCACGAGATCACCGACCGCGTCATCGACGAGACGTCCGATCTGTACGACGACGCCCCCATGCCCTACGCCCAGTACTTCTCCGGCGGCCAGGCCCTGCACGGCGTGTACGGCGGCCTCTTCAACGGCGGCGGGTCGGCGGGCTGCATCAACCTGCAGCTCGCGGACGCGGAGCGCCTCTGGAACACCACCAGCACCGGCGACACCGTGTTCGTCTGGGGCCGCAAGCCGGCCACCTAGGACGAGGCCGGGCTGCCGGTGAGGACCGTACGGTCCTCCCGGCTCCGGAACGCCCGGCCGGCACGAGCGCGAAAGTCGGCGGCCGTCGTGGCGCCACGCGTGGCACCACGCCCACGGGTCTCGGTCACCAGATGCTCGTGGAGTCGCCGTTGATCACGATGGCCTGGCCGTCGCGCAGGGCCCGATGGGCGATGCCTCCGGCGCGGTAGCGGTCGGCGACGATGCCGAGGACTTCGGATTCGGGATGTCCGGGCGAGTCGACGTGGGGTACGACGATGTAGTCGAGGAGGGCCAGTCCGTCCCAGCGGGCCGGGTCGCCGTAAGCGGCGCGTACTGCCTGCGGATCGTCGCACTGCTCGAGTCCGTGCAGGTCAGGAGCCAGCACGCAGGCGCCGGCACTGTAGCCGGCATAGACGATGGCGTCCTGCCGCACCAGATCGGCCAGGGCGGTGTCGGCACCGCTGCGGGCCAGGGCCTGGCGCAGGACGAATACGTTGCCGCCACGGACCCAGACCAGGGAGCACCGGGCGAGAACAGCCGCGACCTCATCGGCGGGCTTGCCGAAGAACGCGCGCAAGTCGACTTCGACTGGCCGCAGTCCGAGCTCGGCCAGCGCACCGAGTTCCCGCTCGACCGCGGTCCGGCGCTCGCTGTCCGGCAGGGCGTCCATCGCGTTGGCGATCACCGCGACGTCAACAGGGGAGGCTTGAGGGGCCAGAAGCCCCAGCATCCGGCCCGGGTGGTCGCCCGTCCGGAAGGAAGAGAGGTACATCCGCATCCATGGACCCTAGTACGCGCGGAGCGTGAGCCGGCAACGGGCGAACGGCCGGCACCGCGCGGTGGTGGGGAACGGTTCAGGTGCGGGCCAGCGCGGTGGCGATGAAGCGGGCGGCGCGGTCCAGGGCCGCGTCGGCCTCGTCGAGCATGCCTTCGAAGGCCTGGAAGACGTGGGGGACGTCGGCGGTGATGTCGAGCTGGACGTCGACGCCGGCCGCGGCCGCCCGGACGGCGAAGCGGGTGGAGTCGTCGAGGAGGATCTCGTTGGAGCCTGCCTGGAGCAGCAGCGGGGGCAGCCCGGTCGGGTCGGCGTGGAGGGCCGGGCTCAGCAGCGGCTGGGCGGGGTCCTGTCCGGCGAGGTAGTGGGCGAAGACGGTGGTCAGGTCCGCGTGGGTGAAGAGCGGGTCGGCGTCGTGCTTGGTGGTCATGCTCTCGCCCGAGAGGGTGGCGTCCAGGGTCGGGGAGAAGACGGCCGCGGCGGCCGGCATAGGCAGTCCGGCTTCGCGGGCGGTGAGCAGGGTGGTGATGCTGAGGCCGCCGCCTGCCGACTCCCCGGCCAGGACGATCTGGTCGGCCGGAACGCCTTGGTCGAGCAGGTCGCGGTAGGCGGTGAGGGCGTCCTGGAGGGCGGCGGGGAAGGGGTGTTCGGGGGCGAGCCGGTAGTCGAGCGAGACGGCGCGGATCCCGGTGCGGCGCACGAGTGCGGCGGTGAGCTGCAGAGCGGTGGCGGGTGAGCCGAAGACCCAGCCTCCGCCGTGGAAGTAGAGGATCGTCCCGGTGGCGGGGCTGTCTTCGGGCTCGACGGTCAGGGCGGGGCGCCCGCCGAGCACGGAGGAGGTGACGCTCACGCCTGCCGGGGCGGGGCCCGAGGCCATCTGGGCCTCGAAGTCCTTGCGTGTCTGCTCCGGCGGAAGGCTGCCGTCGAACGGGGCCTGCCGCATCAGGGCGTCGATCGTCGCGCGCTGTGCCTTGCTCATGGGATCCTCCGGATGCGTATCGTTCTTCACTAGGAAGTATATTCCTAGGAATGTCATTCCCGCGAATCTGGAGCAGAGCGTGACCGACCTCCCACAGGTGTTCATGGACCTCGTCCGCTACGAGACCAGGCTCTACAACGCGCTGGGCGAACGCCTGCGCACCGAACACGGCCTGACGATGGGCCAGTACGAGTTCCTGCGCATCATCGACAGCCAGGACGACTGCCGGGTCAACGACCTGGCCGAAGAGGCCGCCATCACCGTCGGGGCCACCAGCAAGGGCGTGGACCGCCTGGAAGCCGCCGGCTGGGTGATCCGGCGGCCCAACCCCAGCAACCGCCGCTCGTCGCTGCTGGAGCTGACCCCCGAAGGCGGCAAGCTGCTGGCCGCCGCCACACCCACCTTCCAGGGCGGACTACGCTCCTGGCTCGCCGCACCGCTGACAACCCACGCACTGGAGGAACTGGCCTCCACCATCGCCCTGCTCCGCACCACGCTGCAGGACGCCTCCACAGGCACACTTGGCGGCTAGTGCTGTGGCCGGGAAGGTTTGCCGGGTCGCGGTGTTCGGTGCGGTGCCTCTCCCCCAGCTACCGCCGGGAGGGGCCCCCGGGCGGAGGGCCGCGGCTCGTACTGGACGTACCGCCGTGGTCCGACAACGCGGCGAGGTGCCGTGCCGGGCGCCGCGACCCGGCGGACCTTCCCGGTCGGAGCACTAGGAACACGCGCGAACCCCACCCGCTCCAAAGCCCGGCCGAGCCCCATGGGAACCACGTGCCGGACGGCCGACCGCGCGAACAACTCAACGGACATCCGGCACAGGCAGAAGCCGCCTCAAGGCGCCGTACCGCCATACCGGGAGCCCGTACCCGCCCGGCCGGTGGCTCCCCGACCAGCACCGCACCTTCCGCACCGGGCTGAGCGGGGAACACCCGGGCGGGCCGGAAGAGCTGGGGATCGTGCGGGACACCGCCGACGCCGCCTGCACCGAGAACCTCGCCGCCGCGCGGGCCTCCTACGACCTCCACGGAACACCGGCCACCCCGCGGCATGCCACCGCCCGAAGGCGCCCGCCTCAGAGCGACCGTCCCCAGGGTGCCCCGGCACGGAGAGGACATCGGTCGCTGGCTCGCCACCCAACGCCGGAACTCGGCCGGCTCGGCTACGAGCAGCGCGAACGGCTCGGGAAGCTCGGCGTGAAGGAGGCCGTACGGCCCCGCAAGACCATCGCGAAGACGCCTGCGACCACCACGTCAGGGCGGGGTGCAGCGGCTTTCCAGACAGGAGTTGAGGCCCTGGCGCGGTACGTGGAGCGGGAGGGCGGGGGGCCTGCCGGGGCGCGGGCACGTCGAGCTGCTCCCCGCTGGCGGTGAGCACCGGACGGGGGTGTGGATCGTCAACCAGAATCAGCGCCGCGGTCGGCTCACCCCCGAGCAGCTCGCCCAGATCGCCGAGCTCGGCGTCCACTGGGCGCGGTAGCGGGGGGTGGCTGTGTCCGGCAGGCTGGCGTACGAGGCCGGGCAGTTCCGCGCCGCGGCTGCGGGGCCCGCTCAGGTGCGGACGACGCGGCGGGCGCGGAGGGTGGTGTGCAGCGCCCAGACGGTCAGGAGTGCGCAGGTAACAGCGGCGGCGATCCGTACGGTGCTCCAGGTGTCGATGGCGACTGCGCCGTCGAGTTCCCGGCTGCCGGGAAGGCGCACGGTCATGTCGACGATCGCGATCAGCGGGACCAGCAGCCGGAAGGCCAGTCCGCTGAGGTGGGGGCGGCGGGCCAGGGTGCCGGCCCAGCCCAGTAGCGGGCCGAAGGTGACGGCCGCTACCCACCACGCCACCGCCTTCGACAGGAAACCGGCCCAGTCGATCGGCAAGGGGTCCGGCTGCTCGTAGTAGCCCACCGTCATGTCGAAGGCCCGGAACTCGCCCTGCGCCATCTTCACCAGGTAGTACGCCGTCACCGCCACCGTCAACGCAGCCGGCGCCAGCCACACTGCCCGCCGCCACGACCGGCACACCCACCCGACGGCGAAGGCGAACGCCGCCCAGGACCACCCCGCCCTCGCCAGCAAGTGCACCACCTGCCCGAGCGCCCCGCCGGCCACCTCCCGCCCGCCGTCCGGCCTCGGCCGCGTCAGCACCGGACCCAAAACCCCCAACACAGCCCCTACCAGCAGAAACACCGGAACCAGCAGACGCGCACGCGCCACAGTCATATCCATAGCCGAAGATCATCAGCCACACCCCATCCACCACCCCCCCTTTCCGAGCTGGGGGAGATCGGGGGACTCGGCGGCCGCTCGGAGGCGGGCGTACTCGTGGGACATGGACTCGGCGGTCCAGTGGGCGTTGAGGCCGCTGGGGTTGGGCAGGGCCCAGACACGAGTGGCTCCGATGGTGCGGTCCTGGGGGCCGATCCGGGCCTTCCGCTCTCCGAACGCCGTGCGATAGGCGGTCACTCCGACCACGGCCAGCCACTGGGGGCGCAGGAGTTCGACCTTGGCGGTCAAGATGCGGCCGCCCTCGCGGATCTCCTCGGCGCTCAGCTCGTCGGCGCGGGCGGTGGCCCGGGCCACGACGTTGGTGATGCCGAGGCGGTAGCTCAGCAGCTCCTCCTGCTCCGCCGGGGCCAGGCGGCGCGGGGTGAAGCCGGACAGGTGCAGGACCGGCCAGAAGCGGTTGCCGGGACGGGCGAAGTGGTGGCCCGTGGCGGCGGAGAGGAGGCCCGGGTTGATCCCGCAGAAGAGGACGCGCAGACCGCCCGCGACCACGTCCGGGAGGACGCGGTCACGGGCGGCGTTCAGCTCTTCGGGGGTCAGAGGATCGACCCGGGGGTGTAGGCCGCGGCCTCCGGGTGCTCCTTGGTGATCTGCTCGATGCGCGCGACCACCACGGCGACCTGGTCGCCGGCAGCGCCGGTGAAGGACAGCTTGTCGGCCATCAGGGCGTCGAGCTGGGCCCGGTCCAGCGGCATCCGCTCGTCGGCGGCCAGCTTGTCGAGCAGCTCGTTGCGCTCGGCACCCTGCTCGCGCATGGCGAGGGCGGAGGCCACCGCGTGCTCCTTGATGACCTCGTGGGCGGCCTCGCGGCCCACCCCGGCGCGCACCGCGCCCATGAGGACCTTGGTGGTGGCGAGGAAGGGGAGGTAGCGGTCCAGCTCGCGGGCCACGACGGCCGGGAAGGCGCCGAACTCGTCGAGGACGGTCAGGAAGGTCTCCATCAGGCCGTCGAGCGCGAAGAAGGCGTCGGGCAGCGCGACCCGGCGGACCACGGAGCAGGAGACGTCGCCCTCGTTCCACTGGTCGCCGGCCAGCTCGCCGGTCATCGACGCGTAGCCGCGCAGGATGACCATCAGGCCGTTCACGCGCTCGCAGGAGCGGGTGTTCATCTTGTGCGGCATCGCGGAGGAGCCGACCTGGCCGGGCTTGAAGCCCTCGGTGACCAGTTCGTGGCCGGCCATCAGGCGGATGGTCTTCGCGATCGAGGACGGGGCGGCCGCCAGCTGCACCAGGGCGGTGACCACGTCGTAGTCGAGCGAGCGCGGGTAGACCTGGCCGACGGAGGTGAAGGCCTGGCCGAAGCCGAGGTGGGAGGCGATCCGCTGTTCGAGGTCGGCCAGCTTGGAGGCGTCTCCGCCCAGCAGGTCGAGCATGTCCTGCGCGGTGCCGACGGGGCCCTTGATGCCGCGCAGCGGGTAGCGGCCCAGCAGGTCCTCCAGGCGCCCGTAGGCGACCAGCAGCTCATCGGCCGCCGTGGCGAAGCGCTTGCCCAGGGTCGTCGCCTGCGCGGCGACGTTGTGGGAGCGGCCGGCCATGACCAGCTCGGCGTGCTCGCCGGCCAGCTTGCCCAGGCGGGCGAGGACGGCGACCGTACGGTCGCGGGCCAGCTCCAGCGAGAGCCGGATCTGGAGCTGCTCGACGTTCTCGGTGAGGTCGCGCGAGGTCATGCCCTTGTGGACGTGCTCGTGGCCGGCGAGGGCGTTGAACTCCTCGATACGGGCCTTCACGTCGTGCCGGGTGACCTTCTCGCGCTCCGAGATGGAGGCGAGGTCGACGGTCTCCAGGACACGCTCGTAGTCGGCGAGGGCCTCGTCCGGGACCTCGATACCGAGGTCCTTCTGGGCGCGGAGCACGGCGAGCCACAGCCGCCGCTCCAGCGTCACCTTGTACTCGGGGGACCACAGGACGGCGAGCTCCGCGGAGGCGTAGCGGCCGGCCAGGACATTGGGGATGCGGGGCTTGGCAGTCACGTGGATGGATTCTACTTGGACCGCCGCTGTGCGTTTACGCAGGTAGGGGCCCCACCCGGGATTGTGGGTTGCTACGAGAACCGGCGAGGGGAAGACGGGCCCCGCGGGCCTACGGCAGCCGCTCGCCGGCCGGAGCCCCGTGGGGCGCCAGGTCCGGGCGCTTGGCCGGGCGGCCGTCCCCGCTCGAGCGGCCCGTCAGGCGGCGGCCGACCCAAGGGAGCAGGTGGCGGCGCGCGAAGCTGAGGTCCTGTGCCCGGCGCGCGGCCCAGCCCGGCGGGACGGCCGCGGAGAGCTCCGCGCGCCAGTCCTCCTCGGGAGGCAGGCCCAGGGCCTGCCAGACCGCCTCCGCGACCCTGCGGTGGCCCTCGGCCGTCAGGTGCAGCCGGTCCACGTCCCACATCCGGGGATCGCCGAGCACGCGGGCCCCGTACAGGTCGACCACGACGGCTCCGTGCCGCGCGGCGAGCTCCTCGACGATGACGAAGAGCTCCTCCATGCGCGGACGGAAACGTTCCATCACCGGCCCGTCGCGCCCCGGGGAGCGCATCAGCACCAGCGTCCCGCACGAGGGCGCCAGCAGACCGACGGCCTCCTCGAGGTGCGCGCGGACCCGGCCCATGTCGACCTTGGGCCGCAGGGTGTCGTTCAGCCCGCCGACCAAGGCCACCACGTCCGCGCCCATGGCCGCGGCCACCGGCGCCTGCTCCTCGGCGATCTGCCCGATGAGCTTGCCGCGGACCGCGAGGTTCGCGTAGCGGAAGCCGGGCTCGCGCGCGGCCAGGCGGTCGGCGAGCAGATCGGCCCAGCCCCGGTAGGAGCCGTCGGGGAGCAGGTCCGACATGCCCTCGGTGAAGGAGTCGCCGACCGCGACGAAACTGGTGTAAGACGCATTCATCTCCATGGCGGGAGCGATGCTACCGCGCGGTACTCCGGTCCCGCAGGCGGGGCCGGGGCACCGGCGGGGCCGGAGTCGCGCTACGCGGCGGCGGGCCTGCCGAACAGCTCCCGCAGCACGTCCTCCATCGTGACCAGGCCCGTCATCGCACCGTCGGGCCCGAGTACCGCCGCCAGGTGCGTACGGCTGCGCCGCATCGCGGTCAGCACGTCGTCCAGCGGGGTCTCCGCCCGCACCTGGGCGATCGGCCGCAGCGCGGAGACCGGGAAGGGATCGTCCCGCTCCGCTACGCCCAGGGCGTCCTTGACGTGCAGGTATCCCAGGATCTGGTGCTGTGCGTCGATCATCGGGAAACGGGAGTACCCCGATTCCGCGGACAGCTGCTCCAGCCCGGCCGGCGTGATGCCCTCCCGGGCCGGGACGACCCGGTCCGCCGCCAGCACCACATCGGTCACCGGCCGCCGCCCCAGCTCCAGGGCGTCGTGCAGCCGCTCCCTCGCCCGGCCGTCGATGAGCCCCGCGTCACTGGAGTCCTTGACGATGCGGGCCAGCTCGTCGTCCGAGAAGCTCGCCGCGACCTCGTCCTTGACCTCGACCCGCAGCAGGCGCAGCAGGGCGTTGGCGAAGGCGTTGATCGCGAAGATCACCGGCCGCAGCCCCCGGGTCAGGGCCACCAGCGGCGGGCCCAGCAGCAGGGCGGTCCGCACCGGTTCGGCCAGCGCCACGTTCTTCGGCAGCATCTCGCCGAAGAGCATGTGCAGGTACGTGGCCAGGGCCAGCGCCACCACGAAGGAGATCGCGTGCGTCAGCCCGGCCGGCACCCCGAAGAAGTCGAACGCGGGGGTCAGCAGGTGCGCGATGGCCGGCTCGGCCACCACGCCCAGCACCAGGGTGCACAGGGTGATGCCCAGCTGGGCCGCCGCCATCAGGGCCGACACGTGCTCCAGACCCCACAGGACGGCGCGCGCCCTGCGGTCGCCCTGCTCGGCGTAGGGCTCGATCTGGCTGCGCCGGACCGAGATCAGCGCGAACTCCGCGCCGACGAAGAAGGCGTTGACGACCAGGGTCGCCAGGCCGATCAGCAACTGGACGGCGATCATCGGGTCTCCTCCGTACCGGGGCCGCCGGCGGGCCCGGCGGGCACGTGCAGCAGCACCCGCGCGGCCCGCCGCCCGCTCGCGTCCACCACGTCCAGGCGCCAGCCGTCCAGCTCCAGGCTGTCGCCGACCACCGGGATCCGCCCCAGTTCGGTCGCCATCAGTCCGGCCAGGGTTTCGTACGGGCCGTCCGGCACGCGCAGCCCGATCCGCTGGAGCTGGTCGGTGCGGGCCGAGCCGTCCGCGGAGTAGAGCGCGCGCCCGGCGTCGTCCTCCCCGGCGGGGGCCAGGTCGGGGGTCTCGTGCGGGTCGTGCTCGTCGCGGACCTCGCCGACGACCTCCTCGACGATGTCCTCGAGGGTGGCCACGCCGGCCGTGCCGCCGTACTCGTCGATGACGACGGCCATCGTCTGCTTGCCGGACAGCCGGTCCAGCAGCCGGTCCACGGTCAGCGACTCCGGTACGAGGAGCGGTTCGCGCAGCAGCTGCGAGACCGGGTGGCGGTGGCGCTCCTCGGCGGGCAGCGCCAGTACGTCCTTGATGTGGACGGTGCCGACGACGGTGTCGAGGCTGCCCCGGTAGACGGGGAAGCGGGAGAGGCCGGTGGCGAGCGTCGCGTTCGCCACGTCCTCGGCGGTGGTCTGCACGTCGAGGGCGGTGACCTGGACGCGCGGGGTCATGACGTTCTCCGCGGTCAGGTCGGCGAGGTTCAAGGTCCGCACGAACAGCTCGGCGGTGTCCTTCTCCAGGGAGCCCGCCCGCGCGGAGTGGCGGGCCAGGGCCACCAGCTCCTGCGCGGTGCGCGCCGAGGCGAGCTCCTCCGCCGGCTCCATGCCGAACCGGCGGACCATGTGGTTCGCCGTGGTGTTCAGATGGCTGATCAGGGGCTTGAAGGCGCGGCTGAAGACGCGCTGCGTGGTGGCGACGCGCTTGGCCACGGCCAGCGGCGAGGAGATCGCCCAGTTCTTGGGCACCAGCTCGCCCACGACCATCAGGACGACGGTCGACAGGACGGTGCCGAGGATCAGGGCGGTGGAGGACGCGGCGCCGGCGGACAGCCCCATCGCCTCGAAGGGGCCCTTGAGCAGGGCGGCGATCGAGGGCTTGGAGATCATGCCGATGACCAGGCCGGTCACGGTGATGCCCAGCTGGGCGCCGGAGAGCTGGAAGGTCAGGCTGCGGACGGCGGCCAGGGCGCTGTCGGCCCCGCGCTCACCGCGCTCCACGGCCCGCTCGAGCTCGCTGCGCTCGATGGTGGTCAGCGAGAACTCGGCCGCGACGAAGACTCCGCAGGCAAGGCAGAGCAGCAGGGCCACGACGAGCAGGAGCACTTCGGTCATCGGTCGTTCACCTCCGTCCCATGATCGGCCAGGAGGAGGGGTGCCGCGCGATGTCGCGAACGGGAAATAAGGGGACTGGGAGGCTCGCCCATGGGCGGACGCTCACACCTTTCGTTTCAAAGAGGAACCGTTGGCTACAGGGTAAAGGAAGAGCAAAGGGATCGGATCATTCTTTTGGCGGAGCGCACCGTGCGTGATGGGATCCCCGTATGAATGATCTTCGCATCGAGCCCGCTGCTGCGGCCGATCTCGCCGCCGTCCTCGACTTCTGGAAGTCCGCCGCCGAGGGCACGAGTATCAGCGACGACCTCGACGGCGTCGAGCGCCTCCACGCCCGCGACCCGCAGGCGCTGCTGCTAGCCCGCCGCGAGGGCGAGCTCGTGGGCACGGTCATCGCAGGGTTCGACGGCTGGCGGTGCCACCTGTACCGGCTCGCGGTGCACCCGGACCACCGCCGCCAGGGGATCGGATCCGCTCTGCTGGCCGCCGCGGAGGAGCGGTTCAGGGCGCTCGGCGGGCGGCGGGCCGACGCGATGGTGCTCAACCGGAACGACCGGGGGCAGCGGGCGTGGGAGGCCGCCGGCTATCACCCCGAGGACCACTGGACGCGCTGGGTCAAGCCGCTGGACGGGTGACCCGGCGCGCCGGCCAGGCCGCATGCCGGGCCCGACCGTCACGCCGGCCCGGACATCACGCACGGCCCTGCCGTCACGTCGGCCAGGCGGCCAGGAACGAGTCGGCCGACCAGCCGCCCGCCAGGACCGGGGCCAGCCAGGAGGGGGCCGCCGCCCGGAAGGCGGCCGGATCCCACGAGGCCGCGCCCGAGGGGATCGCGCCGAGGAGGGGCAGGCCGGAGACCGACGGGAGGTCGGCCAGGTTGCAGCGGGCCGCCAGCCCGGGCTCCGCGGGCCAGCTGCCGATCACCACGCCGAGGGCGTCGAGGTCCCGGGCCCGGAGGGCTTCCGCGGTGAGCGCGGTGGAGTTCAGCGTGCCCAGACCCGCCTGGGCCACGACCAGCGTCGGGGCGCCGAGCAGCCGGGCCGCGTCGGCCAGGGTGTGGCCCTCCTCGTCGAAGCGGACCAGGAGGCCGCCCGCGCCCTCGACCAGGACCAGGTCGTGGGAGAGGGCCAGGCGGCGCGCGGCTTCCGCGATCCGGGCGGGGGAGAGCGTCGGGAGGCCCGAGCGGCGGGCCGCGGTGTCGGGGGCCAGCGGCTCCGGGTAGCGGGCCAGTTCCACCGCGGTGACGGCGGAGCCGGCCAGCCGCACGGCCTCCGCGGCGTCCCCGGCCTCGTCCGGACCGACCCCGGTCTGGGCGGGCTTGAGGACGGCCACCGAGCGGCCGGCGGCGAGCGCGGCCGCCGCGATCGCCGAGGTGACGACCGTCTTGCCGATCTCCGTGCCCGTCCCCGAGACCACGATCACGGAGGTGTCGGAGGTGTCGGACATGTCAGCCCTCCTTCGCGGCCGCGAGCACGCCGCGGCAGATGCGGGCCACGTCGGCGTCGCCGGTGACGAACGGCGGCATCGTGTAGATCAGGTCCCGGAACGGGCGCAGCCAGACGCCCTCCCGCACCGCCGCCCGGGTGGCGCTCGACATGTCGACTTCGTGGTCGAGCTGGACCACGCCGATCGCGCCGAGCACGCGTACGTCCTTGACCCCGGGCAGGGCGGCCGCCGGGGCCAGGCCCTCGAGGAGGCCCGCCTCGATGCGCTTGACCTCGCGCCGCCAGTCCTGGCCGAGGAGCAGGTCGATCGAGGCCAGGGCCACCGAGGTGGCGAGCGGGTTGCCCATGAAGGTCGGCCCGTGGGCCAGGACGGGGACGTCGCCCCGGGAGATGCCGTCCGCCACCCGCGGCGTGCAGAGCGTCGCGGCGAGGGTCAGGTAGCCGCCGGTCAGCGATTTGCCCAGGCACATCACGTCCGGGGTGATCCCGGCGTGGTCCGCCGCGAACAGCGCGCCCGTGCGGCCGAAGCCCGTGGCGATCTCGTCCAGGATCAGCAGGACGTCGAACTCGTCGCACAGCTCGCGCAGGACGCGCAGGTGGCCCGGGTTGTGGAAGCGCATGCCCCCCGCGCCCTGGACCACCGGTTCCACGATGACCGCCGCCAGTTCGTCCGCGTGCGCCTCGACGAGGGAGCGCAGGTGGGCGACGTAGGCCGGGTCGACCGGTGCGTCGAACCCGCTCGGCGGGGCGTCCGCGAAGAGCTGGCGCGGCAGGATGCCCGACCACAGCTCGTGCATGCCGCCCTCGGGGTCGCAGACGGCCATCGGCTGCCAGGTGTCCCCGTGGTAGCCGCCGCGCCAGGTGAGGAGGCGGGTCTTGGCGGGCCGGCCCACCGAACGCCAGTACTGGAGGCACATCTTCACCGCGACCTCGACCGAGACCGAGCCCGAGTCGGCGAGGAAGACGTGCTCCAGGCCGGCCGGGGTGATCTCGACGAGCTTCGCGGCCAGCCGGACGGCGGGCTCGTGCGTGAGCCCGCCGAACATGACGTGCGCCATGCGGCCGAGCTGGCCGGTCACCGCCTCGTTCAGGGCGGGGTGGTTGTACCCGTGGATCGCCGACCACCAGGAGGACATGCCGTCGACCAGCTCGTCCTGTCCCTGGGAGGGCTCGGCGAGCCGCAGCCGGACGCCCGCCGCGGACGCGATGACCAGGGGCTCCTGGCGCCCGGGCATCGGTCCGTAGGGGTGCCAGACGTGCTGCCGGTCCAGCGCGAGCAGTTCGGCGGCCGGCAGCGCGTCGGGCGAGTGGTGCTGATCAGGCATTGGGAGCGAGGTCCGTTCCCGCGCCGCGGCGGCGTACGGCCACCAGTCCGGTCCGGACCTCGCCCGCCTCCGCCTGGGCCGGTACGGGGGCCTCGTGCCCGGCGTGCCCCGAGCAGCCGCCGCAGGCAGAGCCGCAGCCGGCCCCGTCCGCCGGGGCGGAGGAGCCGCAGACCGAGGCGCCGGAGCCCTGCGAGCCGCAGCCCCCGGCGGGCTCGGCGACGTCGGAGCGGTGCGCGGGAAGGGTCGACGTACCGGCGCCCTCCACCTCGAAACCGGCGTCCGCGATCATGTCGAGGTCGGCCTGCCCGGCCTGGCCCTCACTGGTCAGGTAGTCGCCCAGGAAGATGGAGTTGACCAGGTGCAGGGCGAGGGGCTGCATGGTGCGCAGGTGCACCTCGCGCCCGCCCGCGAGGCGGACCTCGACGTCGGGGCAGACGAAGCGGACCATCGCGAGGATGCGCAGGGCGCGCTGCGGGGTGAGGTTCCACTCCTTGGCCAGCGGGGTGCCCTCGAAGGGGATCAGGAAGTTGACGGGCACCGAGTCGGGGTCCAGCTCGCGCAGCGAGTAGACGACGTCGACGAGGTCCTCGTCGCTCTCGCCCATGCCCGCGATCAGACCCGAGCAGGCCGACAGGCCGGCGGCGTGCGCCTTCTGCACCGTGTCGACCCGGTCCGCGTAGGTGTGCGTCTTGGTGATCGCGCCGTACGTGGCCTCGGAGGTGTTGAGGTTGTGGTTGTAGGCGTCCGCGCCGGCGTCCTTCAGGCGCTCCGCCTGGCCGTCCGACAGCAGGCCGAGGCAGGCGCACACCTCGATGCCCTCGTTCTGCTCCTTGATGGCCTCGATGGTCTTGCCGACGCGGTCCACGTCCCGGTCCGTCGGACCGCGCCCGCTCGCCACCAGGCAGACCCGCTTGGCGCCGCCGGCCACACCGGCGGCCGCGGCCTGGGAGGCCTCCTCGGGCTTCAGCCACGTGTACTTGAGGATCTCGGCCTTCGAGCCCAGTCGCTGGGAGCAGTACGAGCAGTCCTCGGGACACAGTCCCGACTTCAGGTTGACCAGGTAGTTGAGCTTGACCCGACGCCCGAACCACTGGCGGCGCACCTTGCCGGCGGCGGCCACCACGTCGAGCAGTTCGTCGTCAGAGGTCGCCAGCACGGCGAGTGCCTCTTCGCGGGTCGGCAGCTCGCGCCGCAGCCCCTTGTCCACGAGGGTGTTCAGCAGGTCCATGACGCCGATCCTGGACCACGTGACCACTCCCGGCCAAGGAGGGATCGAACAACATGGCCGGAACGGAGTGTGTGTATCGCCACACCTGGCACTCGAGTCACGGCGGCTAGGGTCGGGCAGGTCTGTGGACTGCCGACAAACGCGAGGACCGCCGATGCCCCAGAACACCCCCGCCCCCGCGGACGTCTTCTCCTGGATCGACGACGCCGAGCGGGCCCGGGAACACGCCGGACTCGTCCGGACGCTGCGCCCCCGCCCGGCCTCCTCGCCGCTCCTGGATCTCGCGAGCAACGACTACCTGGGGCTGTCCCGGCACCCCGAGGTGGTCGGGGGCGCCCGCGAGGCGGCCGAGCGCTGGGGCGCGGGGGCCACCGGGTCGCGGCTGGTCACCGGGACGACCGAGCTGCACGCGGAGCTGGAGCGAGAGCTCGCCGCCTTCTGCGGGTTCGAGGCCGCGCTGGTGCTCTCCTCCGGATACGCGGCCAACCTCGCCGCCGTCACCGCGCTCAGCGACCGGGGCACCCTCGTCGTCTCCGACGCGGGCAACCACGCCTCGATCGTGGACGGCTGCCGCCTCTCGCGCGCCGAGACCGCGGTCGTGCCGCACTCCGACCCCGACACCGCGGCCAAGACGCTCGCCGCCCACGAGGGCCGGGCGCTGCTGGTCACCGACTCGGTGTTCTCGGTCGACGGGGACGCCGCCCCGCTCGCCGCCCACGCGGAGGCCTGCCGGGCCGCGGGCGCGGCCCTGCTCGTGGACGACGCGCACGGGCTCGGCGTCCTCGGCGAGGGCGGCCGCGGGGCGCTGCACGCGGCCGGGCTCGCGGGCGCGCCCGGGGTGGTCGCGACCATGACCCTCTCGAAGTCCCTGGGCAGCCAGGGCGGGGCCGTGCTCGGCCCGGCCAAGGTGATCCGGCACCTCGTCAACACGGCCCGGACCTTCATCTTCGACACGGGGCTCGCCCCGGCCTCGACGGGCGCCGCGCTGGCCGCCCTGCGCCTGCTCGGGCGGGAGCCGGAGCGCGCGGACCGCGCCCGCCGGGTGGCCGCCGACCTGTACGGGCGGCTCACCGCGTCCGGCCTGACCGCGGCCCGGCCGGACGCGGCCGTGGTGTCGGTGCGGGCCCCGTCGGCTTCGGCGGCACTGCGCTGGGCCGCCGACTGCCGCGAGGCGGGTCTGTCCGTGGGGTGCTTCCGGCCGCCGTCGGTACCGGACGGCATTTCCCGGCTGCGGCTGACCGCGCGGGCTGATCTCACGGGGGACGAGATCAGCCGTGCCGTGGAGACGATCCTGGGGACCGCTCCGGCCGGAGCCACGGAGCTCTAGGCGGAGCCGCGGGAGCGGGTGCGCCCGTACGTCCGCCCGGGGTTCAAGGTGCCTGGCTCCCCACGTCGGCTCGCACGGAGACGAGGAAGCCTTCCCAGGCCGGCCCGGTGAAGAGCACGGCCGGGCCGTCCGACCGTTTGGAATCGCGGACGGCCAGCAGGCCGCCCCCGAGGACGGCCGTTTCCACACAGTTGTTCATTCCGGTACTGCGGCTGCTCCGCAGCCACCGCGCGCTGTTCAGAAGTCCGCCGGTGGATAAGGGGGTTGCGGACACGGGGGGTGCCTCCTTACGCGTCGTCAGCGAGGGCGCTGATCAGATCCGACGAGTCGCGGGGCGGGAGGGCGTGCGCCTGGATGGTGCGGAACGCGGCGCTGTACGCCTCAAGGTCTTCCTTCCGCTCCAGATAGAGGCTACTCGTCAAATGGTCGAGTACCACCACATCCAGATCGGCGATGTTCGGAAATGAGAAAATTACGAACGGTCCGGTCAGGCCGAGATGTCCCCCCACGCTGAACGGCAATACCTGCAACCGCACTTGGGGCAGCGCGGACACCTCCACGAGGTGCCGCAGCTGCTCCGCCATCACCCCCGGACCGCCGATCTTCCGCCGCAGCACCGCCTCGTCCAGCACGGCGCTCAGCTCCAGCGGCGGATCCGTCCGCAGCACGCACTGGCGCGCCAGCCGTACGTCGACCAGCGCGTCGACCTTGGGCTCCGGCAGCCCGCCCAGCGCGGCCCGGGTCACCGCCCGCGCGTACTCCGGGGTCTGCAACAGCCCCGGCACCACCGAGAGTTCCACCGTCCGGGCGGACCGGGCACCCGCCTCCAGGCTGATGAAGTCCCGGTACTCCTGCGGCAGCAGCCCCCGGTAGTCGTGCCACCACTCGCGCCCCCGCCCGGTGTCGTCCCCCGGGGCGGGACCCGCCGCGGAGGCCGAGAGCGCTTCCAGCAGCGCCCGCTGCTGCGGGCGCACGACGTCCCCGTAGGCGTCGAGCAGCAGCCGGATGTCCTCGACCTTGACGCCGCTGCGCCCCGTCTCGATGCGGCTGATCTTCGACTGGTGCCAGCCGACGAGCCGGGCCGCCTCACCGCTGGTGAGTCCGGACCGGTCGCGTAGGGAACGCAGTTCCTCGCCGAGCTTGCGTCGGCGCACCGCGGGACCGTGCTGCACATCCGCCTCCTTTCACCCCGGCACAGGTCGCACCAGTCTGCCGTCCGAATACGCTCTTCCGTAGCAGAGTTCACCGCATTGAGCGACAGATATATGCATATCTTGGGGGATCGGCAGAAACGACGGGACGATGGGTGGCACTCTGGCGTCCAGCACAGATCCGGGGCGATTCGCCCCGGTGGGAAAGGGACCGTCGCCATGGCAGATCACCAGGAAGCATCCGTCACTCTGCCGAGCGATCCCGCCTCGGTCGCGGCCGCCCGGCGATACGTCGCGGAGGTGCTGGACGGGTGGGGGCTGACCGAGGGCACCGACGCGGCCGACAGCGTCCGGCTGATCGTCTCGGAACTCGCCACCAACGCCGTACAGCACACGTTCGGCCAGTCGCCCACCTTCACCGTGGACATCCGCCTGGAGCGCGAGGAATGGCTCCGCATCGGAGTCACCGACAGCCACCCGCGCTGGCCCAAACGCCTGCCGGCGGCCGTCCAGCAGGACAACGGCCGGGGCATGGTCATCATCCGCTGGCTCACGGCCGAGGCGGGCGGCCGGCTCTCGGTCAGCCCGACCGAGGACGGCGGCAAGACCGTGTGGATCGCCCTGCCCTGGGCGGCCGGGACTCCGGCGAGGACGACCACGGCCCTTTGAGGCCGGTCAGCCCGTAGCCCGTCAGTACCTCAGCCGGTCAGTCCCTCAGCCGGTCAGTCCCTCAGCCGGTCGGCCCGTCAGGCTCCGGCGCGCTCCGACACACTGCGCTCGATGCACAGTTCGTTGCCCTCGGGGTCGGTCAGCGTGACCCAGCCGGTGCCGTCCTCGCGGCGGTGGTCGCCCTCCACCTTCGCGCCGAGCCCGATGAGCCGCTCCACGTTCTCGTCCCGGGTGCCGGTCGTCGGCTGGATGTCCAAGTGGACCCGGTTCTTGACGGACTTGCCCTCCGGGACCTTGATGAAGAGCAGCCCCGGGACCCCCGGCTGCCCCGGCACGAGCAAGATCTCGGGGTCGTCCGCGAGGTCGTCCGGGTGGATCGGGAAGCCGGTGACGGCGGACCAGAACTGCGCCAGCGCGTAGGGCTCCCGCGCGTCGAAGGTGATGTGGTGGACGGGGTTCAGGAACATGCGGCTCCTCATCGGCGGCTCCGTATACGGAACCGGGCCGGGGCGCGCCCGGAGTTGAACCGGGTACCTCCCCGAAACGTGGGTTAACTCAGCGGAAAAGCGCGGCCCCTAGCGTGGCGGCCACGTTCCTTCCGCCAATGATCACCCATGAGCCGGTAAAGCGGTGGTGGTGGGGACGGCAAGCCTTTCTCTGCGTAGGGCAAGACTCGCTTGGCTCGGATACGTGCAGGTCAACAAAGTGTTGACGGACCGTAGGGTCGGCCCGCGCGATGTTGGCCATGTCCCGGAAGCTTGGTGATTGCTGTGCAGTTGACACCCCACGAGCAGGAACGACTGCTCATCCACGTGGCCGCCGACGTGGCCGGGAGACGCAGGGCGCGCGGCGTCCTGCTCAACCACCCCGAGGCGATCGCCCTGATCACCTGCCACATCCTCGAAGGCGCCCGCGACGGCCGGACCGTGGCCCAGCTCATGGCCTCCGGACGCACCGTGCTCTCCCGCGAGGAGGTCATGGAGGGGATACCCGAGATGATCCACGACGTCCAGGTCGAGGCGACCTTCCCGGACGGCACCAAGCTCGTCACCGTCCACGATCCGATCGTCTGAGAGCGGGTACCCCCATGATCCCCGGCGAAATCGCCTACGGGGACGGCCCGGTGCGCCTCAACGAGGGCCGGCCCGTCACCCGTCTCACCGTGCTCAACGCCGCCGACCGGCCCGTCCAGGTCGGCTCGCACTACCACTTCGCCGAGGCCAACCCCGGCCTCGACTTCGACCGGGCCGCCGCCCGCGGACTGCGGCTCGACATCGCCGCCGGCACCGCGGTCCGCTTCGAGCCGGGCATCCCGGTCGCGGTGGAACTCGTACCGCTCGGCGGGCTCCGCACCGTACCCGGACTGCGCGGGGAGACCGGAGGGCCGCTCGATGGCTGAGATATCGCGCCAGGTCTACGCCGACCTCTTCGGGCCGACCGCCGGTGACCGGATCCGGCTCGCCGACACCGACCTCTTCGTGGAGATCGAGCGGGACCTCGCCGGCGGCCCCGGCCGCGCCGGGGACGAGGCGGTCTTCGGCGGCGGCAAGGTCATCCGCGAGTCCATGGGCCAGGCCCGCACCACGCGCGCCGAGGGCGCCGCCGACACCGTCATCACCGGCGTGGTCGTCCTCGACCACTGGGGCATCGTCAAGGCCGACCTCGGCATCCGCGACGGCCGGATCTGCGGCATCGGCAAGGCCGGCAACCCCGACACCATGGACGGGGTGGATCCTGCGCTCGTCATCGGCCCCGAGACCGAGATCATCGCGGGCAATGGGAAGATCGTCACGGCCGGCGCCGTCGACGCGCACGTCCACTTCATCTCCCCGACGGTGATCGACGAGGCCCTCGCCTCCGGCGTCACCACCCTCGTCGGCGGCGGGACCGGACCCGCCGAGGGCACCAAGGCCACCACCGTCACCCCCGGACCCTGGCACCTGGCCCGGATGTTCGCCGCGCTGGAGGCCCACCCCGTCAACATCGGCCTGCTGGGCAAGGGCAACACCATGTCCCGCGAGGGCATGTACTCCCAACTGCGCGGCGGAGCACTCGGCTTCAAGCTGCACGAGGACTGGGGGTCCACCCCCGCCGTCATCGACGCCTGCCTCACCGTCTGCGAGGAGACCGGGGCCCAGGCCGCCATCCACACCGACACCCTCAACGAGGCCGGTTTCGTCGCGGACACCCTCGCCGCCATCGGCGGGCGGACCATCCACTCGTACCACACCGAGGGCGCGGGCGGCGGGCACGCCCCCGACATCATCACCGTGGTCTCCGAGCCGAACGTCCTGCCCAGCTCCACCAACCCGACCCGGCCGCACACCGTCAACACCGTCGAGGAGCACCTCGACATGCTGATGGTCTGCCACCACCTCAACCCCTCCGTGCCCGAGGACCTGGCCTTCGCCGAGTCCCGGATCCGGCCCTCCACCATCGCCGCCGAGGACGTCCTGCACGACCTCGGGGCCATCTCGATCATCTCTTCCGACGCCCAGGCCATGGGCCGCGTCGGCGAGGTGGTCCTGCGCACCTGGCAGACCGCCCACGTGATGAAGAAGCGGCGCGGGTTCCTGCCCGGGGACGGCCCCGCCGACAACCACCGGGTCCGCCGCTACGTCGCCAAGTACACGATCAACCCCGCCGTGGCCCAGGGCCTGGCCCGCGAGATCGGCTCGGTGGAGACCGGCAAACTCGCCGACCTGGTGCTGTGGAACCCCGCCTTCTTCGGCGTGAAGCCCGAACTCGTCATCAAGGGCGGCCAGATCGCCTACGCGCAGATGGGCGATGCCAACGCCTCGATCCCCACCCCGCAGCCGGTGCTGCCCCGCCCGATGTTCGGGGCGTACGGGCGCGCCCCCGGCCTGAACTCGGTCAACTTCACCGCCCAGGCGGCCCTCGACGACGGACTGCCCGAACGGCTCGAACTGGGCAAGGAGTTCGTCGCCATCGAGAGCACCCGCAAGGTGACCAAGGCGGACATGCGCAACAACGACGCCATGCCGAGGGTCGAGGTCGACGCCGACACCTTCACCGTCACCATCGACGGAGAAGTGGTCGAGCCGGCGCCGGCCACGGAACTTCCCATGGCCCAGCGCTACTTCCTCTTCTGATGACAGGGGTCTCTTCTGATGGGCAGGGTTCCGACGGCCAGGGTTCTGACGGCCAGGGTTCTGACGGCCAGGGTTCTGACGGGCAGGGTTGCGGCGGGCGCGGCCCGGTGAGTCTCGCCGCCCTCCTCGTCCTCGCCGACGGACGCTTCCCCGCCGGAGGCCACGCGCACTCCGGCGGGGCCGAAGCCGCCTGCCGGGCGGGCCGCATCCACGACGCCGCCACCCTCGAGGACTTCTGCCGCGGCCGACTGCACACCGCCGGCCTCGTCGCGGCCGCCCTCGCCGGAGCGGCCGCCCTCGGGCTCGACCCGGCGGCCCTCGACGAGGCCGCCGACGCCCGGACCCCGGTGCCGGCGCTGCGCGCCACCGCGCGCAGGCTCGGCCGGCAGCTGATGCGCGCGGCCCGGGCCACCTGGCCCGCCGCCGAACTCGACTCGCTGGCCAGGGCGTTCCCGCGCGGGGTGCACCAGCCCGTCGTGCTCGGGGTCACGGCCCGGGCGGCGGGGCTCGGGGCGCTCGAGGCCGCGCAGGTGGCCGCGTACGAGAGCGTGAGCGGGCCGGCCACCGCCACCGTACGGCTGCTCGGGCTGGACCCCTTCGAGGCGAGCGGGGTCCTGGCGCGGCTCGCCCCCGAGCTCGACTCCGTCGCGGCGCACGCCCGGCGGTGCGCCCAGCGGGCCCGACTGGAGGGGACTGGGGTCCTGCCCGCCGCCTCCTCGCCCCTGCTGGACATCGCGGCGCAGGCCCATGCCGACTGGCCGGTACGCCTCTTCGCCTCCTGAACCGCCTCCTGAACCGCCGTCCGAACCGCCTCCTGAACCGCTTCCTGAACCGCCTCCCGCACCCGCGGCCCGAGCCGCCGCCCCTGATCCGCCCCTTGCGAGAGACGAATGGTGGGTGGGTGTGTGTGGAGATGATTGGATGTGATGGTGAGAATGTAGATGCAGTTGTTGTCGAGCGCGTATAGGTACGGGGGTTTTGTTTGCAGAGAACCGCTCACGCCGCGACCTACCCGGAGTGGCTCGTCGGCCGCGGCAAGGGTGTATAAGGGACAGGCTTTGACGTGCGCCTCGGCCGCGGCCTGCCCGCTCGTCAAAGCCACGAGTGTCGCTCCTCCCGCACGGTTGCTCTTCCGGAGTGCGCCTCGAACACCAACGCTGCTCCCCCATCCCCCGTACGTACCAACGACGGTGACGACGACGGATCACGGGTGGCCCCAAGATCCTTGCCCCGCCCGGAGATCGGGCCCCCGCCGGGGGAACCGTCGCCCCGGGCTGTGCCGTCCCCCACGGCAGCGGCATAGTGGGGTGCTGCAACCCAGGCACCATCCCGAACCACCAGGGGGATTCACGACATGCGACCGATCCGACCGGTCACCGCGATCCTGTGCGCGGCCGCGCTCGCGCTGACCGCCGCGGCGTGCGGGCCCGGCGACGGTGAGACCGACGCGAAGCCGACCGTGGCGGCGAGCCTGCCCACCAGCCTGGACGGGGTGAAGATCCCGGACGCGCTCAAGGACAAGCTCAAGGAGCACGGCATCGACCTGGAGAAGTGGAAGGGAGGTGCGTGGAAGGACTGGAAGAAGGAGGACTGGCTCCGCGAGGCCGGCGACTACATCAACCCGATCATCGAGGACCTCTGGGACCCGGACCGGATGCGTGACGCCGACAAGACTCCGCAGCCTCCCGCCGTCGACCCCGACGCGGGCAAGGACCAGGGGGTCACCGACCCGGTCCCGGCTCCGGTGGCCGCCAAGCCCGTGAAGGCGCCGTACCACACCAGCGTCCCCGCCTCCGGCAAGGTCTTCTTCGACGGCCCCGAGGGCTCGATGGTCTGCTCGGCGACCGTGGTCAAGGACCCGGCGCACCCCGGCAAGTCCAACATGGTCTGGACGGCCGGCCACTGCGTGCACGCGGGCAAGTCCGGCGGCTGGTACCGCAACATCGCCTTCGTCCCGTCGTACAACGACGCGGGCAAGCCGGCGGCCGCGCTCAAGGGCGCGCCGCGCCAGGAGGTGGCCCCGTACGGCGTGTGGTGGAGCGATTGGGCGCAGACCTCCGACCAGTGGATCGCGACCGGCGGTCCGACCGGCGGCGCGGGTGCCCCGTACGACTTCGCGGTGCTGCACGTGACCCCCGAGAAGGGCGGTGCCAAGTCCCTGGAGGAGACGGTCGGTACGGCGCTTCCGGTGGAGTTCAACACCGCGGCCGCGCCCAAGATCGCGAGCATGACGGCCACCGGCTACCCGGCGGCTGCCCCGTTCGACGGTCAGAAGGCCTTCCAGTGCGCCGACAAGCCCGGCCGGCTGTCGCTGAACGCGTCCGACCCCGTGATGTACCGCATCGGCTGCACGATGACCGGCGGTTCCTCGGGCGGCGGCTGGGTCGCGGCGGGCGCCGACGGCAAGCCGGCGCTGGTGTCGAACACCTCGATCGGCCCCGCGAAGGCGGGCTGGCTGGCCGGACCCCGGCTGGGCCCTGAGGCCAAGGGCGTCTTCGACGCCGTGAGCGGCAAGTTCAAGTAGCACGCAGCGAGTAGCAGGTAGCAGGTAGCAGGTAGCAGGTAGCGCACGGTTCCGCGCACCCACCGCATGACCGAGGGCCCCCGCATCCGCGGGGGCCCTCGTCATGTGCGGTGCGGCCCGCAGGCCGGCCGCGTCAGTGCTTCGCGAGCACGTACGGAGCGAACTCCGCCGCCAGTACCGCGTGCACCCGCGCCTTGAGCAGGGTGCCCTCCGCCGTGTGCTCCTCGGAGATCACCTCGCCCTCGGCGTGCGCACGGGCGACCAGCGAGCCGCGCGTGTACGGCACCACGGCCTCGATCTCGATCGCCGGCCGCGGCAGCTCGGCGTCGATGAGCGCGAGGAGTTCCTCGATGCCCTGGCCGGTGCGCGCCGAGACGGCGATGGAGCGCCGCTCGATCCGCAGCAGCCGCTGGAGCACCAGCGGGTCGGCCGCGTCCGCCTTGTTGATCACCACGATCTCGGGCACCTTGACGGCGCCGACCTCGCGGATGACCTCGCGGACCGCCGCCAGCTGCTCCTCCGGAGCCGGGTGCGAGCCGTCCACGATGTGCAGGATGAGGTCGGAGTCGCCGACCTCCTCCATCGTGGAGCGGAACGCCTCGACGAGGTGGTGGGGCAGGTGCCGGACGAAGCCGACCGTGTCGGCCAGGGTGTAGACCCGGCCGGACGGCGTCTCGGCCCGGCGCACGGTCGGGTCGAGGGTGGCGAACAGCGAGTTCTCCACCAGTACGCCCGCGCCCGTGAGGCGGTTGAGCAGCGAGGACTTGCCGGCATTGGTGTATCCGGCGATGGCGACCGAGGGCACCTTGTTTCGGCGCCGTTCCTGCCGCTTGATGTCGCGGCCGGTCTTCATCTCCGCGATCTCCCGGCGCATCTTCGCCATCTTCTCGCGGATCCGGCGCCGGTCGGTCTCGATCTTGGTCTCACCGGGGCCGCGGGTGGCCATGCCGCCACCGCCGCCGCCACCCATCTGCCGGGACAGCGAGGCACCCCAGCCGCGCAGTCGCGGCAGCATGTACTGCATCTGCGCGAGCGCGACCTGCGCCTTGCCCTCTCGGGACTTGGCGTGCTGGGCGAAGATGTCGAGGATGAGCGCGGTCCGGTCGACCACCTTCACCTTGACGACGTCTTCGAGGGCGATGAGCTGGCCGGGGCTGAGCTCGCCGTCGCAGACGACGGTGTCGGCGCCGCTCTCCATGACGATGTCGCGCAGCTCTCGCGCCTTGCCGGACCCGATGAAGGTGGCCGGGTCGGGCTTGTCGCGGCGCTGGATCACGCCGTCGAGCACGAGCGCGCCCGCCGTCTCGGCGAGGGCGGCGAGCTCCGCGAGGGAGTTGTCCGCGTCCTGCGCCGTGCCGGAGGTCCACACGCCCACGAGTACGACCCGCTCCAGGCGGAGCTGGCGGTACTCGACCTCGGTGACGTCCTCGAGCTCGGTGGAGAGGCCGGCCACGCGGCGCAGGGCCGCGCGCTCGGAGCGCTCGTACTGGGCGCCGTCCCGTTCTCCGTCGATCTCGTGGCTCCAGGCGACGTCCTCTTCCATCAGGGCGTCGGCCCGAAGGCTCTCGGTGAAGCTCTGCGAGTCCGCCGCAGTCTCTGCGTCGTCCCGCGCGTCCTGGGAAGGGGAAGAAGAGGAGGTCATTGGATCCTTACGTCGTTTTCGAATGCGTCCGCGTCAGGCGAAGCGGAGCCAAGGCCAAAGCTACTCCCGCGCGTGACACAACACTGTCACGTCCAACGCGTGACACTCCCCGGAGATTCCCCCGGAGTGCCCCCGCGACGCGGCGCCCCCGTACCGGGGGCCCCGTGGAACGGCCTCGTCGATGGTGGCATGCCCGTTCCGCACGCGTCACACGCTTTTCGGGCCGCCCCACTCGGGGTGCCCCGGCATGGCCGGGGTCTTCTTCCCGTACAGCCACGGCTCCAGGAAGGCCCCCAGGTCCCGCCCGGCCTCCCGCGAGGCGAGGCGTACGAAGTCCGCCGTGCCCGCGACCGCGTCCCGGTGCTCGCCCACCCAGCGCCGCTCCACCCGGTCGAAGGCCTCGGCCCCGATCTCCTGGCGCAGGGCGTACAGGATCAGCGCGGCCCCGTCGTAGACCGCCGGCCGGAACAGCCCGATCTTCTCGCCCGGAGGGGCCGGCCTCGGTGCGGCGGGGGGCCCGCCCGCCGCACGCCACTGGTCGGAGCGCTGGTACGCCTCGCGCATCCGCCGCTCCAGGGAGTACTTGCCGAGGCCGTCCGCGTACAGGGCCTCGTACCAGGTGGCGTGGCCCTCGTTGAGCCACAGGTCCGACCACGCGCGCGGGGACACGCTGTTGCCGAACCACTGGTGGGCCAGCTCGTGGACCATCACGGATTCCACGTACCACTCGGGGTACCCGGCGCCGCCGGCGAAGAGCGCGCTCTCGAAGAGCGACAGCGTCTGCGTCTCCAGCTCGAAGCCGGTCCTGGCCTTCGCGATCAGCACCCCGTAGTTCTCGAAGGGGTAGCGGCCGACGCGCGCCTCCATCCACTCGACGTGCCCGGCGGTCTTCTTCAGCCAGGGCTCCAGCCGCTCCCGGTCCGCCGCGGGCACCACGTCGCGCAGCGGCAGTCCGTGCGGCCCGGTGCGGTGCACGACGGCCGAGTCGCCGACCGAGACCTGGGCGAGCTCGGTGGCCATCGGGTGCAGGGTCCGGTACGTCCACGTGGTCGCGGTGCCCGCCCGGTGGGCCGGGAGCAGGCCCGGCACCCCGTTGGCGACGGCCGTCAGCCCGGCCGGCGCGGTGACGCGGAAGGTGAAGTACGCCTTGTCGGCGGGGTGGTCGTTGCACGGGAAGACCCGGTGGGCGGCGTCGGCCTGGTTGGCCATCGCCAGCCCGTCCTCGGTGACCACCCAGCCGCCGTCGCCGCGGCCGCGCGGATCGCTCGTGTGCCGGATGGCGATGTGCAGGGGGGCGTCGGCGGGGAGCGGCCGGGCGGGGGTCAGCACGAGGTCCTCCCCGATGCTCGCGAACTGCGCCGGCTCCCCGTTGACCTCGGCGGACGCCACCTTCCCGTGGGTGAAGTCCAGGTTGACGGATTCGAGCCGGGTCAGGGTGCGCGCGTCGATGACGGTGACCGCGTCGAGCGGGGTCTTGTTGTCCTTGTACGCGAAGGACAGGTCGTACGAGAGCACGTCGTAGCCGGGGTTCCCGAGCTCCGGGAACAACGGGTCGCCGATGCCCAGCGCCGTGGGCGGGGGCGCGACCGCGGCGACGAGGGTGAGGGAGGCCGCGGCCAGCAGGGCGGCGCGCAGGCGCGGGGAGGTGAGCTGCATCCCCCACCGCATATCAGCGACCGGCGCGCGCCCGCGACCGGCGCGCGACGGCTCCACCCGAACGGGTCGGGCGGGCTACGCCCGGCTGACGTCGTAGACGCCCGGCACGTCCCGCATCGCCCGCATGAGGCCCGGGAGTCCGGCCGCGTCGGGCAGTTGCAGGGTGTAGCTGTGCCGGACCCGCTGCTCGACCGGCGGCTCCACCGTCGCGGAGACCACTTCGACCCCCTCGCGGGCGATGGCCTCGGTCAGATCGGCCAGCAGGTGCGGGCGGCCGAACGATTCGGCGAGCAGCGTGACCCGGCAGTCGGCGGTCGCCCGCCAGTGCACGGCGACGGGCGTGCGCCCCACCGCCCGCATCTGGGCCACCGTCGCGCAGTGGACTCGGTGCACGGTGACGACCCCGCCCCGGACGACGAACCCCTCCACCGCGTCCGGCGGGACCGGGGTGCAGCACCCGGCGAGCCGTACGGTGGCGTCCGGCAGGTCGGCGACGGCGTTGCCGCCGCCGCCCCGGGCCCCCACCACGGACAGCGGCGCCCGCGGCGCGGCCGCGGCGGGTCCGGCCCCGTCGGGATGGGACTCCAGCCAGCTGCTGATGGCGATGCGGGCGGCCGGGGTCCTCGCGTGCTCCAGCCAGTCGGCGGACGGTCCCGAGGTGGCGTCGTGCGAGAGCAGCAGCTGGACGGTGTCCCCGTCCGAGAGCCGGGAGGACAGGGAGGTCAGGCGCCCGTTGACCCGGGCGCCGATACAGCCGTGGGCCGCCTCGCCGTACTGCGCGTAGGCGGCGTCGATACAGCTGCCGCCGGCCGGCAGGCCCAGCGTGCCCCCGTCGGCCCGGAACACGGTGATCTCGCGGTCCTGGGCCAGCTCCGAGCGCAGGACGTTCCAGAAGGTGTCGGGATCGGGGGCGGACTGCTGCCAGTCGAGCAGCCGCGACAGCCAGCCCGGCCGCGTCGGGTCCACCCGCTCCTCGTCGCAGTCGGCCGATTCGGCCGCCTGCGGGGTCGTGTACGGATTCCCGAGCGCGACCACGCCCGCCTCCGCGACCCGGTGCATCTGCCGGGTCCGCACGATCACCTCGGCGACGTACCCCTCGGGCGTGGCGAAGGCGGTGTGCAGGGACTGGTAGAGGTTGAACTTCGGGGAGGCGATGAAGTCCTTGAACTCCGAGACGACCGGGGTGAAGCAGGTGTGCAGCTCCCCGAGCACCCCGTAGCAGTCGGCGTTCTCGGCCACGAGGACCAGCAGGCGGCCGAAGTCGGAGCCGCGCAGCTCCCCGCGCTTGAGGGCGATCCGGTGCACGGAGACGAAGTGCCGGGGCCGCACCACCACCTCGGCGGCGATGCCCGCCTCGCGCAGGACGGCCCGTACGGAGTCGGCGATGGCGGGCAGCGGGTCGCGGTCCCCCGCGTGGGCCGCGATGAGGGCGCGGGTGTGCTCGTACTCCTCGGGGTGCAGGATCGCGAAGACGAGGTCTTCGAGCTCGGTCTTCAGGGCCTGTACGCCGAGCCGTTCGGCGAGCGGGATCAGCACGTCCCGGGTGACCTTGGCGATGCGGGCCTGTTTGTCGGGGCGCATCACCCCGAGGGTGCGCATGTTGTGCAGCCGGTCGGCGAGTTTGATGGACATCACGCGGACGTCGTTGCCGGTGGCGACGAGCATCTTGCGGAAGGTCTCGGGCTCGGCGGCGGCACCGTAGTCGATCTTCTCGACCTTGGTGACGCCGTCGACGATGAAGCAGACTTCCTGGCCGAACTCCTCGCGGACCTGATCGAGGGTCACGTCGGTGTCCTCGACCGTGTCGTGGAGGAGGGACGCCGTCAAGGTGGTGGTCTCGGCGCCGAGTTCGGCCAGGATGAGGGTGACGGCGAGCGGATGTGTGATGTACGGCTCACCGCTCTTGCGCATCTGGCCGCGGTGCGAGGTCTCGGCGAGCAGGTACGCGCGGCGCAGGACGGAGAGGTCCGCGTCCGGGTGGTGGGCGCGGTGCGCTTCGGCGACATGGCCGATCGCGTCCGGCAGGCGGTCCCGGGACGTGGGGCCGAGCAGTGCTGCGCGCCCAAGTCGTCGCAGGTCAAGTCTGGTCCGGCCCCGTCTGCGAAGTTCTGGGCGCTCTTCGGGGCGTGCTTCGGGGTTCGTGGCCTCTGCACTCATGGGCACCTCCGGCGGCTTCGACCGGCGGTGGTGGGCATGGGGTGAGCCCTCAGGGCCGGTGCCTGATGCTACCGACCCCACCACGTGGCGCAGTCCACCTCTCGCTCAGCGTGAAACGGATCACCCATTAGAGGGAAGCTTTAGACGAAAGCCGTTTCGGTGAGCCAGGCGGGATCGAACTCCCCCTCGGCCACGATGACGGCGGGTCCGGTCATCTCGATCCGGCCGTCGGGGTGTTCGGTGATGACCAGCGTGCCGCCGGGCAGATCGACCGTGTACGTGGCGGGCGCGCCGGTGACGGCCGGATCCGCGCCGTCGCGGCGGATGGCGGCCACGGCGACCGCGCAGGCGCCGGTGCCGCAGGAGCGGGTCTCGCCGGAGCCGCGCTCGTGGACGCGCATGGCGACGTGCCGGGGGCCGCGGTCGACGACGAATTCGACATTGACACCCGTCGGGTAGGCGGACGCCGGGCTGTACGGGGGCGGGTCCAGCAGGTTCCCGGCATCGTCCAGGCTGTCAACGAAGGCCACCGCGTGCGGGTTCCCCATGTTGACGTTGCGCGCGGGCCAGGACCGCTCTCCCACCGAGACGGTGACCTCGCCCTCGGGCAGCTCGGCGCGGCCCATGGAGACGGTCACGTCACCGGCCTTGTCGAGGTGCACGCGCTTGACGCCGCCGCGGGTGGCGACGGCCAGGTCGCCGGGCTCGGCGTGCCCCGCGTGGTGCAGGTAGCGGGCGAAGACGCGGACGCCGTTGCCGCACATCTCGGCGACGGAGCCGTCGCTGTTGCGGTAGTCCATGAACCACTCGGCCTCGCCGGCCATGTGCGCCGCCTCGGGGTGCGCGGCGGAGCGCACGACGTGCAGCACGCCGTCGGCGCCGATCCCGGCCCGCCGGTCGCACAACCGGGCGACGGCGGACGCCGGCAGCTCGATGGCGTTGTCCGGGTCCGGAACGATCACGAAGTCGTTCTCGGTGCCGTGGCCCTTGAGGAAGGAGAGGCTCGTCTGCGTCACCCGCCCATGGTACCGAGCCGGCCGCGGAGCAGGTCGGGCGCAGGAGGCCGGCGGAGGAGGGCTAGCGGAGCCGGGCCACCCGGTACACCGCGAGCGCAACGACGGCCAGCGCGACCAGCGCGTACAGCCCGGCCACCCGCCAGTCGGGGCGCCGGCCGGAGCCGCGGGCCGGGAGCCCGGGCAGGGCGTAGCCCACGCGGCGCGCGGCCATCATGCCCCAGCCGCCCGCGCAGCAGCTGATCAGGAACCCGAGCATGGCGACGACCGCTCCGCCGTCGCCGAACTCGAAGGCGAGCGGGAAGGCGAACATCAGGGATCCGGAGGCGGCCAGTACGACGATGGGGGCGATCTGCCACAGACGCAGCCGGCGCTGCGGCCGCAGTTCCACCTCGAAGGCGGGGGCGGAGGCGGCCTCCGCCTCGGCGGAGTCGGGCGCGTCCGGGCCGTCGGGGGTCAGCCGCGCGGGCTCCGCGGGCAGTCCGAGGCCGTCCGGACCGGGGCCGTCGAGGTTGTCGAGTCCGCCGGCGTCGAGGCCGTCGTCGTCGAACCCGTCCGCCGCCCCGGAGAGAGCACCGTGAAGCGTCGGGTCCGTTTCCCGTCGGGTGTCGTCCCGACCGGTGTCGCGAGGGCCGGCCTCCATCGCCACGCGCCCTCCCACTCGGACTCGGTACGCCGCCGTTCACCGCCGGTGAGGCACCGGCGGAAGTTTGATGATGGCACGCCGTCAGGCCCCGAACGGGCGCCCGGGGCGTCCCGATGCCATCACGTGATCAGGCTGTGACCGCTCGTTCGACCAACGACTGCGCGAGTCCGGCGAGTTCCCCCCGGTCATCGGCGGCCCCGCTGAGCCAGTGCACCCTCGGGTCGCGGCGGAACCACGAGTCCTGCCTGCGGGCGAACCGCTTGGTGGCGCGCACCGTCTCGGCGCGGGCCTCCTCCATCGTGCACTCCCCGGCGAGTGCGGTCAGCACCTGCTGGTAGCCGAGGGCCCTGGAGGCGGTGACTCCGTCGCGCAGTCCCGCGGCCTCCAGCTCGCGGACCTCCTCCACCAGCCCGGCCTCCCACATCCGGTCCACGCGCAGCGCGATCCGTTCGTCGAGCTCGGGCCGGGCCACGTCCACGCCGATCTGGACCGTGTCGTAGACGGACTCGTGGCCGGGGAGGTTGGCGGTGAACGGCCGGCCGGTGATCTCGATGACCTCCAGCGCGCGCACGATGCGGCGGCCGTTGCTGGGCAGGATCGCCTGCGCGGCGGCCGGGTCGGCGGCGGCGAGCCGGGCGTGCAGGGCGCCGGGGCCGCGCAGGGTGGCCTCGGCCTCCAGCCGGGCCCGGACCTCGGGGTCGGTCCCGGGGAAGTCCATCGCGTCGAGCGCGCCGCGCACGTACAGGCCGGACCCGCCGACGAGGACCGGCGTACGGCCCTGGGCGAGCAGCGCGTCGATCTCGGCGCGGGCCAGGCGCTGGTACTCGGCGACGCTCGCGGTCTCGGTGACGTCCCAGATGTCGAGGAGGCGGTGCGGGACCCCGCCGCGCTCCGCCGTCGTCAGTTTGGCGGTGCCGATGTCCATCCCCCGATACAGCTGCATCGAGTCGGCGTTGACGACCTCGCCGTCGAAATGGCGGGCCAGGGCTACGCCCAGATCGGACTTTCCGGCCGCGGTGGGTCCGACGACGGCGATGACCCGCGGGGCGGGGGCTGCTTTCCTCACCGCCCCAGTCTCGCAGCCCTCCGTCAAGACACCGCCATGTACCCGATCGAGCTACGTGACGGGCGCGGATCGGGGTCGTTGCCTTGGCGGGGTTCCGGCCCGGCGCGCGCCTGTCGTACGCCCGGCTCCGGACCGGCGCGGGCCGGTCCGTACATGGTCCGTACACGGGTCCGTCCACGGCGGAACTTCACTCACACGAGTAACGTTATAGGAGTAGACATGGGCATTTTGGACCGGCTTCTCGGCCGCAAGAGCCAGACCACGACCGAAGAGGTCGCCGGCGCGGATCTGACGGCGGAGTCCGTGACGGCCGACGAGGCCGGGACCGGGCCGGCTGTGGCCGAGGAGAGCGCGGCGGAAGCCGTCGAGATCCCGAAGCAGCAGTCGGCGGAGGTCGCCGCGGACAGCGAGGCCGGCGAGGGCGCCCGTACGTAGTTATCCCGCCAATGGAAGGTGACCCATGGGCCTGCTGGACAATCTGAAGGCCAAGCTCGCGCCCGCCAAGGACAAGGTCGGCGACCTCGCGCAGCAGCACGAGGGCAAGATCGCCCAGAATCTGGACAAGGTGGCCAAGGCCGTCGACTCCAAGACCAAGGGCAAGTACAGCGGTCAGATCTCTAGCGGTGCGGACAAGGCGAAGGACGCCCTGGGCAAGATCGCGCACAAGGACACTCCCGGCGGGCCGACGCCGCCGGCGGCTTCCTGACGCGGTTACGGGAGGGGCGCGGCACCACCGAGCGTGGTGCCGCGCCCCTCTGCCGTGCGCCTCTGCCGGGCGGCCTCTGCCGTGGGCCTCTTCCGTGCGCCTCTGCCGGGCTACGACCAGGCGGCGACGAAGTATCCGACCCCGTACGGCGCGTCCTCGTACAGCAGCCGCGCTTCGAGGCCCGCGCCCTCGGCGGCGCCCGCGAGCACCTGCCAGGGGGCCCGTCCCGCCGCCTGGAGTTCGCGGGCGAGCCCCGCGTCGAGGGCGGCCAGCGCGGCCGTGTCGGCGGCGCCCAGCGCGCGGGCGGCCTCGGCGTCGAAGGCGTCCGCGCGGTCGTCGAGGTAGCCGGGGGCCTTGAGGGACCGGCAGGCGCTGCCGTCACCCATCACGAGCAGTGCGACCCGGGCGTCGCGCCGGGCGAGCTCCCGGCCGGCTTCCAGGCAGCGGGCGGTGTCCAGGGCCTCGGCGACCCCGAGCCCCTCCAGGGGCGCCGCACCCCAGCCGGCCCGGCCCAGCAGCCAGGCTCCGACGGCGAGCGGGGCGGGCAGCAGGCGCGGCCCCTCCTCGCCCTCGCCCAGCCGTACCTCGGTGGCGGCTCCGAAGCCGCGGAAGGTGCCGCGGGCGCCCTGGGGGTAGGAACCCCCGTGCTCCTCGTCGCAGGCTCCGACGACCACGAGCAGATCGGGCCGGGAGGCGGCGAGCACGGACAGCGCGTCGGAGCACGCGGTACGGGCGTCACCGAGTTCGGCGGCGGCTCCCGCGGCGATCTCGGGCACGAGCATCGGCGGGGCGGGGCAGACGGCAGCGGCTACGAGCATGATCTGCAGCGTAGCCGCACCCGGCCGGGACGCGCGTGGCTCTCCGGCGAAGCCGGATCCGCGAATCCGGGGCCGCGCCGCGGACCTCGCTCGCCGGGGCCCCGTACCCCGCCCGTCAGGAGGACGCGGGAACCGCGCAGCCCGAGGCGGCCACCGGCAGCGGGGCCGGGACGCCCAGGGTGGGGATCCCCAGCAGGACGCCCTTCGGCTGCGCCGGAGCCGCGTTGCGCTTCTCCCAGGCGTCGCCCGCACGCGTACGGCGTACCGACTGCGTCGGGCCCTCCGCCAGCAGGTGGTGCGGGGCCGCGTAGGTGATCTCCACGGTCACCACGTCGCCCGGGCGGACCTCCTGGAGCGGCTTCGTGAAGTGCACGAGGCGGTTGTCGGGGGCGCGCCCGGACAGCCGGTGCGTGGCGCCGTCCTTGCGGCCCTCGCCCTCGGCGACCATGACCTCCAGCGTGCGGCCGACCTGCTTCTTGTTCTCGTCCCAGGAGATCTCCTCCTGGAGGCCGACCAGGCGCATGTACCGCTCCTGCACGACCTCCTTGGGGATCTGCCCGTCCATGTCGGCGGCGGGGGTCCCGGGGCGCTTGGAGTACTGGAAGGTGAACGCGTTCGCGAAGCGGGCCTCGCGCACCGCGTGCATCGTCTGCTGGAAGTCCTCCTCCGTCTCACCGGGGAAGCCCACGATGATGTCGGTGGAGATCGCCGCGTGCGGGATGGCGGCGCGGACCTTCTCGATGATGCCGAGGAAGCGCTCCTGGCGGTACGAGCGGCGCATCGCCTTGAGGATCGTGTCCGATCCGGACTGCATCGGCATGTGCAGCTGCGGCATGACGTTCGGGGTCTCGGCCATCGCCGCGATCACGTCGTCGGTGAAGTCGCGCGGGTGCGGGGAGGTGAAGCGGACCCGCTCCAGGCCCTCGATGGCGCCGCAGGCCCGCAGCAGCTTGGAGAAGGCCTCGCGGTCGCCCAGGTCGGAGCCGTAGGCGTTCACGTTCTGGCCGAGCAGGGTGATCTCCGAGACGCCCTCGGCGACCAGCGCCTCGACCTCGGCGAGGATGTCGCCGGGACGGCGGTCCTCCTCCTTGCCGCGCAGCGCCGGGACGATGCAGAAGGTGCAGGTGTTGTTGCAGCCGACGGAAATCGACACCCACGCCGCGTACGCGGACTCGCGCCGGGTCGGCAGCGTGGAGGGGAACGCCTCCAGCGACTCGGCGATCTCGATCTGCGCCTCCTCCTGGATGCGCGCGCGCTCCAGCAGGACGGGCAGCTTGCCGATGTTGTGGGTGCCGAAGACCACGTCGACCCAGGGGGCGCGGTCCACGATGGTGTCGCGGTCCTTCTGCGCGAGGCAGCCGCCGACGGCGATCTGCATGCCGGGGCGCTTGGTCTTCATGGGGGCGAGGCGTCCGAGGTTGCCGTAGAGCTTGTTGTCGGCGTTCTCGCGGACGGCGCACGTGTTGAACACGACGACGTCGGCGTCGCCGTCGGACCCCTCGGGGGCGCGGACGTACCCGGCGTCCTCGAGCAGGCCGGACAGCCGCTCGGAGTCGTGCACATTCATCTGACAGCCGTACGTCCGGACCTCGTACGTTTTCACAACAGTCGCCTCGCCCTCGGTGCTCACCCAGCAAGGGTAAGGGTCGGGTCGGGCACCCGGGGCCCGACGGTGGGCGCGGGGCGGCCGGACGGGCCGGGCGGGCCGTGACAGGAGGGCGGGTCGGTGGCAGGATCGCGGCCATGCCTCTCGTACCGCCCCGGATCAGCAGGCGCCGTGCCCTGCGGGCCCTGGTGGCCGTACTGGCCGTCCTGTGCGCGCTCGTCTGGTGGCTGAGGCCCTTCGGGGAGCCCGAGCTGAAGGGGGACCTCACCTTCAGCACCGGCGTCCAGACCGGTGTCTACCACCTCTACGGCCAGCTGCTGGAGCAGTCGCTCGCCGAGAACATGCCCGGCGTGAACGTCCGGCTGCAGACCAGCGAGGGCTCGCAGCAGAACCTGCAGCGGGTGGCCGCCGGCGAGGCGGACTTCACAGTCGCCACGGCGGACGCGGTGTTCAAGTACCAGCTCGACCGGAAGCCCGGCGCGGACCGGCTGCGCGGCTGCGTACGGCTCTACGACGACTACGTACAGCTCGTGGTGCCCGCCGGTTCCCCGGTCCAGTCGGCCCGGGACCTGCGCGGCAAACGGGTCGCGGTCGGCCAGGACGGCTCGGGCGTGCGGCTGATCTCGGAGCGGCTGCTCACGGCGGCGAGGCTGGACCCGGCCCGCGACATCACCCCGGTGTCGATCGGCATCGACACCATGCCGGCGGAGCTGGAGGCGGGCCGGATCGACGCCTTCTTCTGGTCGGGCGGGCTGCCGACCAACGCCGTGCGCGGGCTGTCGGAGCGGTTCGAGATCCGGCTCGTGCAGCTCGGCGATCTGGTGGAGGCGCTGCAGGAGAGCGGCAGCCCGGCCCGCTACTACCGGGCGGCGGTGATGCCCCAGGACGCCTACGCGCGGGCCCGCAACACCTCGGCGGTGTCCACCGTGGCGGTGCCGAACCTGCTGGTGACCCGGGAGGACACGGGCGCCGAGCTGACGGAGCAGTTCACCCGCACCGTGATCCTCAGCCGGGACACGATCGGGCACGAGGTGCACGCGGCGCAGCTGGTGGACCTGCGGACGGCGATCTACACCGATCCGCTGAAACTGCACGAGGGCGCGGCCCGGTACTACCGCTCCGTCAAGCCGTAGGCCGCTGTGGCGGGCCCTGTCACGGGCCCTGTCACGGGCCGCGGCGCGGGCCCCGGCGCGGTCTCCGCCGGAGCCGTGCTCAGGACGGCAGCAGCATCATCGCCGCCGCGGCCGCGCCGATCAGGCCCGCGTGGGTGCCCAGCGTCGCCGGGACGACCTGGAGGTCCTTGACGAAGGACAGGGTCGCGTACGAGGCGAGGTGCGCGCGGATCGGCCCGAAGAGGGTGTCCCCGGCGGCGGCGACGCCCCCTCCGACGACGGCGATGTCGGTCTCGACGAGGCTGGCGGTGGCGGCGATGGCCGCGGCCAGCGCCCGGCCGGCCCGGTCGAAGGCAGCCAGCGCGACCGGGTCGCCCGCGGCCGCGGCCGCGGCGGCTCCGGCGGCCGTGGCGTCCCCGGCCGGGGTCCAGCCCTGGGCCAGGGCCCAGCGTGCGATGGCGGTGCCGGAGGCGAGGGACTCCACGCAGCCCCGGCCGCCGCAGGCGCACGGCTCCCCCTCGAAGGCGACGCTGATGTGGCCGATGTGGCCCGCGTTCCCGGTGGGTCCGGGGTGGAGCCGGTTGTTCAGGACCAGTCCGCCGCCGACGCCGGTGGACACCACCATGCACAGCGCGTTGGCGTGCCCCCGGGCGGCGCCCAGCCAGTGTTCGGCGGCGGTCATCGCCACCCCGTCGCCGGCCAGCAGCGTCGGGATCCGCCCCCCGTGCGAGGCGAGCTCCGCCTCCACCCGGGCCTGGACGGGGTAGCCCCGCCAGGCGCCGATGTTGACCGGGCTCACCGTGCCGCGCGCGGTGTCCACCGGGCCCGCGCTGCCGATGCCGCAGCGCACCGCCGAGGGCCACAGCGGGGACTTCGCGAGCTCGGCGACGACCTCGGCGACGGCGGCGAAGACGGTGTCGCCGTCCGCCGCGCCGGGGGTCGGGCGCCGGGTGGTGGCCGTCATCGTGCCGTCGCCGTCCACCAGCGCGCCGGCGATCTTCGTACCGCCGATGTCGATCGCGACCGTCAGGCCGGATTCGGCCCCCGCGCCGGCCCGGGGGCCGGGAAACGCGGAGGTGGGTGCGGGCGTGGGGGCGGGAGTGATCACGGTGACGCTCCAGAAAGGGTCTCGGAATTCAGTATGCGGCCGGTGGCGGAGCCGTACTCTCACGGGGCTCGAGCCGGGGCCGCTCGCTCTCCCTGGATCTCGGCGGGCTGCCGGCGAGGACGGCGAGGAGCTCCTCGGCGGCGATCCGACCGAAGGCCCCCGTATCGCGGACGAGCGCGGTGAGCCGCGGGCGGGTGACCCGGCAGAGCGCGGAGTCGTCCCAGGCCACGAGGGAGAGCCGGTCCGGCACGGGGATGCCCAGTTCGGCGGCGACGGCGGCGCCCGCCACCGCCATCACGTCGTTGTCGTAGACGATCGCGGTCGGCGGCCGGGGCCCGGCGAGGATCCGCCGGGTGGCCGCCGCGCCCTCGGCGTCGGAGTAGTCGGTGGGGACCGAGCGCACGTCGCCCGGGCCGAGCCCGAGCCGGTCCGCCTCGGCGCGCAGCGAGCGGATCCGGCGCTCGGTGTGGGCGAGCCCGGGCAGTCCGGCCACGTGCGCGATCCGGCGGTGGCCGAGCCCGCACAGGTGGTCGAGGACCTGGGCCATGGCGCCGGCGTCGTCCGCCCGGACCGCGGACAGCGTGGAGGGCGGATCGGTCTCCCCCACGGTGACGGCGGGCAGGGCCAGCTGCTGGAGGAGGGCCGGGCGCGGGTCGTCGGTCCTCGGGTCCACGACGATGACCCCGTCGACGCGCCGCTCGGCCCACCAGCGGCGGTAGACGGCGCATTCGGCCTCGATGTCCGGGGCGACCTGGAAGAGCAGGGCGATCCGGCCGGCGGCCAGCACCTCCTGGATGCCGGAGACCAGCTGGAGGAAGAAGGACTCGACGCCGAGGGTGTGCGCCGGCCGGGCGAGGACCAGCCCGACGGCGCCGGACCGTTCGCCGGAGAGGGCGCGGGCCGCACTGTTGGGCTGCCAGCCGAGCTCTTCGGCGACCTTGCGGACACGGGCGCGGGTGCCCTCGGAGACTCCCGGCCGGTCGTTGAGCGCGAAGGAGACCGCGCTCTCCGACACCCCCGCCTGGCGGGCGATGTCCTTGATGGTGGGTCTGCGGGCCATGGCCTGTCTCATCCCTCGCTGACGTGGACGGCAATGGCCGGACCGTACGCGATCCCGTCCCGGCGGTGACACCAATTCCACGGTCCATTTCCGCGGACTTCCTTGTGCGACAACACCGTTCGACGACAACAAAACCAGAGCTAAACCGCATTAGTGCACGTAGCTTCAGACGGCTGAAACCCTTCTGTCAACAGGACTGAAGCGCTTAAGCAGCGGTGCGGCGGACCTGTTGACTTATCCCGGCTCGGGACGGCAGGTTATGGGGCGTCCGGCGAATTCCCCCTGAACTCCAGGACCCTTCATGCACGACGGCACCGCTGTCCCTTATACACATCTCCGAGCCCAGCCCCTACCCCCGGCCCGCCATCGCGCGCGGGGCGAAGTTGCCGTCGCCCAGGTCCTCCGCGAGCAGCCGCTTCGCGATGGCGTCCGCCGCGGCCCGCAGCTCCGCGCTGCGCGGGCGGCCGCGGTCCTTCTCCAACTGGTCGCCCAGCCACTGCGCCCACGCGCCCGAGATCACGCCCGCCTCCCGCTCCCCCGCCGGGGTGTGCGCGTAGAAGCCGTTCTGGCGCGTCAGGTAACCCTCGTCCACCATCCGCTCGAAGACCGGCACCAGCACCTCCGGGGGCAGGTGCCTGCGCGTCGCGATGAATCCGAGGCTCGCGTGGCCGACCGTGCGGGTCATCAGGTCCACCTGCATGACCGCCCACGCGCCCGCCATGTCCAGCCGGGTGTCCGAGGCCTCGACGATCCCGCGCGCGGTGTCCGTTCCCATGCTCCGCACGAGCTTGCCGACAGCCAGCTCCAGCAGCTTCGCCGAGTCCCCGGAGGCCGTGGCGGGCGAGCCGAAGCCGTCGCCCATGTCCGTGGATCCGGCCCTGGCGCTGTCGCGCAGCTTGACCTGCTTGAGGAACAGCGCGACGACGAATCCGACCACCGCCACCGGCACGGTCCACAGGAACACCGTGTGCAGGGTGTCCGCGTACGCGTTGATGATCGGCCCCGCCGCGGCCGGATCGAGCCCGTGCACGCCCTGTGGGCTCTGCGCCGCCGCGGCCAGTTGCTGCGGGTCCTGCCCGGTCGCGCGCGCCGCCTCCGCCACCCCCTTCGCCAGCGCGGGCCCCAGGGTGTTGGCGTAGATCGTGCCGAAGACGGCGGTCCCGAAGGCGCTGCCGAGCGTACGGAAGAAGGTGACGCCCGAGGTCGCGGTGCCGAGGTCGGCGTAGTCCACGGTGTTCTGCACGGCGATGGTCAGCACCTGCATGCTCAGGCCGATGCCGGCACCGAGGACGAACATGTACAGCGATTCCAGCCAGGCGTTGGACTGGGGCCCCATGCGCGACAGCAGGTAGAGCCCGACGCCCATCACGGCGCAGCCCACGATCGGGAAGATCCGGTAGTGCCCGGTCTTGCTCGTGACGTTGCCGCTGAAGACCGACGCGATCAGCAGGCCGATGACCAGCGGCAGCGTCCGTACGCCCGAGACCGTGGCGGAGTCCCCGTCCACGTACTGCAGGTACGTCGGCAGGAAGGTCATCGCGCCGAGCATCGCGAAGCCGACGACGAAGCTGAGGACGGAGCAGACCGAGAAGACGGGGTTGGAAAACAGCCGCATCGGCAGCATCGGCTGCGCGGCCCGGGTCTCCACCAGGCAGAACAGCGCCAGTGCCAGGGCGCCGCCCACGAAGAGCGCGACGATGAGCGCCGAGCTCCAGGCGTACGCGTTCCCGCCCAGGCTCGTGGCCAGGATCAGCGCGCTCGCGCCGATCGCGACCATCGCGATGCCCAGGTAGTCGATGACCGGCTTGCCGGCGGCGCGCACGGAGGGGATCGTCTTCGCGGCCGCCACCACGACCAGGATCGCGATCGGCACGTTCACGTAGAACGCCCAGCGCCAGGTCAGGTGGTCGGTGAAGAGGCCGCCGAGCAACGGACCGATCACCGTCGCGACGCCGAAGACGGCGCCGATGGCGCCCTGGTACTTGCCGCGTTCGCGCAGCGGGACCACGTCGGCGATCAGCGCCATCGCGGTGACCATCAGCCCGCCGGCGCCGATGCCCTGGATGCCCCGCCACACGATGAGCAGGGTCATGTTGCTCGCCAGGCCGCACAGGAACGAGCCGGTGATGAAGACGATGGCGGAGACCTGGAAGACCAGTTTCCGGCCGAAGAGGTCGCCGAACTTGCCCACGAGCACGGTCGCGACCGTCTCCGTGAGGAGGTAGGAGGTCACGACCCACGACATGTGGTCGCCGCCGCCCAGGTCCGCCACGATCGTGGGCAGCGCCGTGCCCACGATCGTCTGGTCCAGGGCAGCCAGCAGCACGCCCAGCATGATCGTGCCGAATACGACGTTGCGCGTGCGCCGGTCGAGCACGGGGGGTCCCGCGGCGGCCATGACGGGGGCTGCACCTTCGGCTGTGGTCACATCTCGCACTCTCACAGTGCCCCCGCCCGGCCGCATGCGGCGTTAGCCCGTCCGGGGCAAGTCCATCGGACGGTCGCGCAGGCCGTCAGCGCGGGCGCACCGGGCCGTCAGAGCGGGCGCACCAGGCCGTCGGCGCAGAGGTGCGGGAGCCGTCAGCGCAGGTAGCCGAGGCCCGGGTGCTCCGCCGCGTACGCCTCCACCAGCCGCCGGGCCACCCCGACCGAGTCCACCAGCGGGTGCAGCGCGAAGGCCTTGACGGCGTCCGCCCGCGATCCGCTCGCCGCGGCCGCCAGGACCTCCCGCTCGGCGGCCTTGACCGAGGTCACCAGGCCGGCCGCGTGCAGCGGCAACGGGTCGACGGCGACCGGGTGGGCCCCGTTGGCGTCGACCAGGCACGGCACCTCGATGACCGCCCGGTCGTCGAGCACGGCGAGGGTGCCGCGGTTGCGGACGTTCAGGATCAGCGTGGCGCGCTCGTCCCGGGCGATGGCCCGCATCAGGGCGAGGGCCACCTTCTCGTACCCGCCCGACTCCAGGTCGCTCTCGTCCCGCGCGCCGACGCCCGCGACCTCGCGGTTCTCGGACATGTACGTGGCCTCGCGCTCGGCCCGCGTCCGGTCCCAGGCGGCCAGCGCCGCCCCGGCCGGCTGCCCCGGCCGCCCGGCCTCGGCGTAGAAGCCGCGCTGCTGGTCGCGCAGGAACGCCCCGCGCGTCTGCTCGGCCCCCTGGTAGGCCCGGACGGTGTCGCGGTTGAAGTAGTAGTAGTGCAGGTACTCGTTGGGGATGGCCCCGAGCGAGCGCAGCCAGTCCGCGCCGAACAGCCGGCCCTCCTCGAAGGACTCCAGCGCCTCGGCGTCGGCCAGCAGCCGGGGCAGCTCGTCCCGGCCGCCGATCCGCAGCCCGCGCACCCAGCCCAGGTGGTTGAGGCCCACGTAGTCGATCCAGGCGTCCTCGGGCCGCGCGCCGAGCAGCCGGGCGATCCGCCGTCCGAGCCCGACGGGCGAGTCGCAGATCCCGATGACCCGGTCGCCGAGCTCCTCGGCCATGGCTTCGGTGACCACCCCGGCCGGGTTGGTGAAGTTGATGACCCACGCCTCGGGGGCGAGGCGCGCCACCCTGCGCGCGATCTCCCGGGCCACCGGAACGGTCCGCAGGCCGTACGCGATCCCGCCCGCGCCCACCGTCTCCTGGCCCAGCACCCCCTCGGCCAGGGCGATCCGCTCGTCCGCGGCGCGCCCCTCCAGGCCGCCGACACGAATGGCCGAAAACACGAAGTCCGCGCCGCGCAGGGCCTCGTCGAGATCGGTGGTGGCCGTGACGGCCGGGGCGTCCGCGATCCCGTCGGCCTGATCCGCGAGCACGCGCGCCATGGTGGTGAGCCGGCCCGCGTCCTCGTCGTAGAGGGTCACGTGCGACACCCTGCCCTCGGCGTGGTCGCCGAGCAGGGCTCCGTAGACGAGCGGTACCCGGAAGCCGCCCCCGCCGAGGATCGTCAGCCGCACGCCCTTACCGCCTTTCGCAGTGCCACGTTTCGTGGCACCAGTCTCCCCCGCCCGGTCAGTCCACCGGCGACGGCACGGCCCGCAGCCGCGGCACCTGGTGCGGCTGCGCACCCGCGCCGCCGCGGACCGGACCGGTCGGCAGACCCTGCGGCGCCGAGAGGACCATGGTCATCCGGGTCAGTCCCATCCCGTCGAGCATCCGGCTGGATTCCGCCACCATCCGGCAGCGCACCAGGCCCCAGCCCGGGTCGGGGTGGCGCACCGTGCGCACCGCCCCGTCCTGTTCCGCCGCCTCGGCCCCGTGCGTGGTCAGCCAGTGCGGCACCCCGTACCGGTAGGCGGCCTCCATGAACGGGTCGCGGGCCACCTCCTGGCGGATGCTGCGCAGCCCCTCGTCCTCCGGGGCCGCGGCCAGCGCGGTCGCGAACCGGGCCAGCAGCGGTACGCACCAGGCCGGTTCGTGGTCCTCCAGCACGGCTGCGGCGTCCGGGTGGAACAGCACGAAGCGCAGGAAGTTGTCGTCCGGCAGGGCGGTCGGGTGCGGGCGGACCGACTGGAAGAGCCGGTCGAACGCCGAGTTGGTCAGGGCCACGTCCCAGCGGTGGTCCACGAGGAAACTCGGGTAGGGCACGGCCTCCATGAGGGCCGCGTAGTCACACAGGTAGTCGCGCTGGGCCGGGTCGGCGGGCAGCCGGTTCTCCTCGGCCGCGCGCCAGGTGGGCGGCGGGTCGCGGTCGACCATGACCCGGAAGAGCCAGAAGCACTGGCGCTCGCTCATCTCCAGGGCCTCGGCCAGGGCGAGCAGCTTGCGGTCCGTCCACTCCTTGACCAGGCCGCGCTCCCAATTCCCGTACGCCCGCACGCTGATGCGCAGCCGCGCCGCCAGGTCTTCCTGGCTCAGCCCCAGTTCCTCCCGGCGCTGGCGCAAAATCTCCTTGCGTCGCTCCGACCGCACGGCGCCGCGTGCGGACTCCTCGCCCGCGAGGCGCTCCCCACCGATGTGGGCGAGGCCGTCGGACGGGCCCACCGCTGCGAGATGTGGCACCGAGAGCTCCCCCTCTTTATTACGGTCTGGATCTTCGTTTCCGTGTGGCGATCCTGCTACCGACTTCATTCGAGTGTCAACTATTGTGGCAATTCCAGCCTCTTGACAGCTCATTCCCGCCACAGCTGTGGCAAGTTCTAGCCCTACAGACAGAGACCGGATAGATTCCAGGAGCCGACCACGTGCCCGCCCCCCGACCTCGCGCGATCTAGGAGAACCACTGGTGACAGACGGCTTCCCGGCTCCCGTCGCGGTGGCCAACGCGCACCTGGCAGCCACCATCACGCGCGTCGCCGAACTCACGGGCAAGATGGGCCGCGACCTGAACCAGGTCTTCGACCTGCGCCGCCTCTCCGAGGCCTCCGGGGTCCCCGCCGACGTGGTGCGGACCCTGCTGGACGGCCGGCCGGCCGGCGAACCCGATCTCCAGACCCGCTTCCTGCAGCGGCTCGACCTCCTGCGGCGCACGCGCGTCAAGCCCAACGGCCGCCGCTACACCCAGCAGGAGATCGCCGACGGCGCCGCCATGTCCCGCCAGCAGGCCGGGGCCCTGATCAACGGCGACCGCCGGCCCACGATGGAGCACTGCGACGCGATCCAGCGCTTCTTCGGAGTGCACGCCGGCTTCCTCACCGCACACGACTCGGACGCCCTCACGGACGCGCTCCAGAGAACCGAGCAGCAACTGCTCCAGGACTTCGCGGGCCGCGCGCGGGAAACCGTACCGGCCCAGGCCGCTTCGACGGGCGATCCACTGGCAAGACTCCTGCAGAACCACGGAGTACGCGGCATCGCCTGGCGGGCCGCCCAACTGCCCAGCGACAAGCACCGGGACAAGGTGACCGAATGGCTGGACATGCTTCTCGAAAGCGTAAAACCGAACGAATCCTGACCCAGTCGAAATTCTGGGTCTGATCCTTGAGTCCTGATCCGGATCCGCGCCGACGGGGAGAACGGTGAGCATAGGCAGAGAGCAGCGGCGGTTGTGCGGGGAGCTGGTGGCCGGCATCACGCTGACCGCGCCCGTGGAGCCCGTAGACCTCTACGCCGCCCTCTGCGAGGGCATGAGCAAGCACCGCGGCCGCCGGGTGGAGTTCCGGATGGCCTCGTTCCCGCCGGGAACGGCAAGCGGCCTGTGGCTCGACATGGCGGACCGCGATCTGGTGGTCATCGAGGAACGCACCGCACCCGACCACCAGCTGGTGATCCTCGGTCACGAGCTGTGGCACATGAAGGCCGGCCACTGCAGCCACCACGTCGACGGCGCCGCCGTCGCCGCCCGGCTGCTCTCGGACGAGGCCGACATCGGCGAGACCGTTCGCCGGGTCGCGGCGCGCACGCGCGCCGACGTCCAGGAGGAGACCGAAGCGGAAACCTTCGGTTTACTGCTGGGCAGCAGGTGCCGGACCTGGCTCGCCGGATCGGCGAGCCACCGGGCGCCCGCGCAGCGTGACCAGTTGGCCGGCCGCATCGAGGCCGCGCTCGGATACCGGGGGCACAGGAACGACCGTTGAAAGGCCAGGACTACTACACACCGGCAGCCGCGATGGCGATCGCTCTCGCCTTCAAGCTGCCGGCCCTGCGCAACAACTGGCGTGACCCGCTTCTGCGATCGGTCTGCGCCCTGCTCACCCTGGCCGGCGCGGTCTTCACCTTCGCCGCCCCGCCCACCATCGAGGCGGTCAACCGCTGGACGGGCATACCCAACTTCTCCGCCCCGCTCGTCTACTGCCTGATCACCGCCTTCAGCGCCGCCTGCCTCGTGCTGATCGTCAACTGGCGGGGCGGGCCGCCGGAGGAGACCCGGCGGGTCTCGCGCCGCTGGATCACCGGCTACTCCGTCGTGATCGTGGCGCTGACCCTGCTGTTCGTGCTGGGCGAGGCCCCGGTCGAACGGCTGCGGGACTTCGACACCTACTACGCCAACACCCCCTTCATCCGGGAGCTGATCGCCCTCTACCTGGTGGCCCACAACGTGGCCGCCTTCGTGATGGTCGCGATGTGCTGGCGCTGGTCCCTCCAGGTGCGCGGCTGGCTCCGGGTCGGCCTGATGATCATCGTCCTGGGATACGTCTTCAACCTCAGCTACGACGCCACCAAGATGACGGCCGTCGTGGCCCGCTGGAGCGGGCACGACCTGGACTGGCTGAGCACGTCCGTGGCCCCGCCCGTGGCCTCCCTCGGAGCCAACATCAGCGCGATCGGCTTCGTGCTCCCGCTGGTCTTCCAGCGGCTTTCGGACAGCTGGCAGAACTGGTCGGCGTACCGGCGCCTGGGCACCCTCTGGCACGAGGTGCGCGTGTCCATCCCGGACGGCACCCCCTGCGTCCGGATGGCCTGGTGGACCGCCGCCGAACTGCGGATGATCCAGCGCGAGTCGGACATCCACGACGGCTTCCTGCACCTCGGCCCGTACTTCGACCACGACCACCGGGACGAGGCCCTCGCGCGGGCCCAGGACGCCGGGGCCGACGAGGAGACCGCCCGGGCCGTCGCCGACGCCGCCATGGTCGCGGCGGCCGTACGGGCCCGGTCGGCCGATCCCGAGGGCAGGGTCATCGGGGCCAGCGAGGAGGGGGCCCCGGCGGCCGCCGACGGTCCGCGCGACCTGCTGCGCATCTCGCACGCCCTGCGGAACTCGCCGGTGGTGGCCGAGTTCCGGCGCCAGGCGTCGCTCTCGGGGGTCTGACCACTGCGGTCAGCTCCCGGCGGCCGGCCCCCGCGGTCAGCCCCCGCGGCCGGCCCCCGCGTCAGCTCCCGGCGGCCAGGGACAGCGCCGGGAACAGGTCCTGGAACGGCGCCGCCGAGTCGATCCCGTCCCGGCCGAAGGGCGCGTCGAAGCTCCACACCATGAACAGCAGGAACACGATCAGCGTGCTGAACAGCCCGGCCAGCAGCAACTCCCGCCCCGACCGCCGGATCTGCAGCGCGAAGATCAGCCCGACCGTGACCAGGCCGCCCACCACCAGCCCCAGCCACACCACGCTGGGCAGCGTCGACGCGTCGCTCTGCGTCCGCTCGTGCCGGGCGTCGTCGGCGGCCGCGATGTGGTCCAGCAGCGGCTGGTAGGCCTGCGCCTGGAGCTCGTTGCCCGGGTTCTGGTGGGTGAGATCACCGCGCAGCTTGCCGAGCAGTTCGCCGCCCTCCGTAGACGCGGCCTCCCCGGAAACCAGCCGCGGCCAGTCCACGCTGACGGTGTGGGAGACGTACGCGTTCACCTCGCCCCGGATCCGGTCGCGGACGGGCGCCGGGTAGACGTCGGCCCGCTGGGTGACCTCGTACAGGGACTGGGCCTCGCGGCGCACGCTGTCCTCGGCGGCGCCGCGCGCCTCCCAGACGCCCGCGATGGCCAGGCCGAGCACGATCGCGTAGACCACGCCGACCATCATCACCATGTACTCGATGACGTCGGGGGTCTCGCTGGTGTCCTCGTCGACGGCGACCCGGCGGTGCCGGAGCGCGGTGAAGGTGAAGACCAGGGCGCAGACGAGCGCCATGGCGATGGCCAGGACCAGCCATTCGGACACGAGGGTTCTCCGTAGGTTGAATGAACGGACGAATCGTCAGCCGCGGCTCTTGGAACGGGGCCGCAGCGCGACGGCCGCGAGCACCGCCGGGGTCGTGACGACGACCATGAGCATCAGGGTGGACATGCCGTCGGGGCCGCGCCTGGCCAGCGCCGAGGAGTGGTACGGGCGCACGTGGAACCGGCTCGCGGGCCCTGCCCCGGCTGCGCGCGCGGCCGGGGCCACCGCTGCGCCCGGCGCCGCCCGCACCGCCCCGGGCCCGGCCGGTGGATCCGCCGGCGGCTGCGCCACCCCGGCCACGGCCTCCGCCGCCGGCCACGGGCCGGGCTCCGGCGCCGCCGGCGGCCAAGGCACCGGGACCGGAGCCGGCCCCCGCCCCGGGTGGCGCACCGTGGGCCGGGCGGCGCCGGGCAGCGTCATGCGCGGCGAAGGCCGTGCGGCGGGGGGAGCGGGCGCGGGCGTCCTCGGCTTCGGCCCGGCCGGAACGCACACGTCGACCCGGGCGCCGCGCCCGTGGCCGTCTCCGGCGACCTCCACGTGACCGTGCAGCGGGCAGAGCGCCGCCACCAGGCCGGCCCCGGCGAAGTACTGCCAAGCGGTCACCGCGCGTTCTCCCGATTCCGCAGCAGGGATGAGGGCTACGTCTGAAGAAACGATCACGGCGGCGCTTCGATACGCGGCAGACAGGTCAAGATCCCCACCCGGGACCCGATTCGGGCCGCCCCGCGCGGTCTAGGCCCTCGGGGCCGCCGGAGCCGCCGGGGCGTCGGCGCTCGCGCCGGTCGAAGTGTGCGCGGCGCTCGCGCCGGTCGCGGCGGCCGACGTGTTCGCGGCGGCGCCCGCCAGGATCCGCAGGGCCGCGTCCGAAGGCGATCCCGCCTCCGCCGTGTAGGTGATCAGCGTCTGGTCCGGATCGTCCGGGAGCACGAGGCTCTCGTAGGCGAGGGCGAGCTCGCCGACCAGCGGGTGGCGCAGGTGGTAGCCGCCGTGGGTCTTCTCCCCCACCTCGCGTTCCTCCCACAGTCGGGTGAACTCCGCGCTGTGCTCCGCCAGTTCGGCGATGAGCTCGGCGAACCGCGGGTCGCCGGGGTGGCGTCCGAGGTCGAAGCGCAGGTAGGCGACCAGATCCCGCGCCTTGGTCTCCCAGTTGACGAACCGTCCGCGCACCTCCGGGTGGAGGAAGACCAGCCACGCCTTGTTGCGCCGCTCCGGCGCCAGCGCCGCGAAGTCGGTGATCAGCGTCGCGAAGAGCGGGTTCCAGGCGAGGATGTCGGTGCGCCGGCCCAGGACGAACGCGGGCGTCCCGGGCATCGACTCCAGCAGCCTGCGCAGCCCCGGCCGCACCTCCTGCGCCTCATCGGCCTCCCGGCCCCGCGCCCGCGCGGCGGCGGCCCCGCCCGGCCCGGCGTTGCGCACCAGCCGGGTCAGGTGCGCCGCCTCGGCCGCGTCCAGGCGCAGGGCGGCGACGACCGCGCCGAGGATCCCGTCGGAGACGTTCTCGGCCCGGCCCTGCTCGAAGCGCGTGTAGTAGTCGGCGCTGACCCCGGCGAGCTGGGCCAGCTCCTCGCGGCGCAGCCCCGGCACCCGGCGGCGGCCCCCGAAGGAGCGCAGGCCCGCGTCCTCCGGCCGGATCCGGGCCCGCCGGGACCGCAGGAAGTCGCCGAGTTCGGCCTTGGGCCCGTGCTGGTTCATGCCGCCGATCCTAGATCGTGCCCCCGGGCCGCTCACCCGTCCGGCCCATTCCCTCACGGCGCGGGCCGTCCCCCGAGCCGATGATCGGAGAACCCGATCCCGCAGCTCAGCGGGGTCACCCGGGGAGCAGAGGGACGGTGGCAGGTGGAAGCGGACGGCTCGCAGACCCTCGGAGAACAGGTCGACGTCCTGATGGACGGCCTGCGGGCCGATCTGGAACGGCTGGCGGCGATCCCCTCGGTCGCCTTCCCCGGCTATCCGACGGAGCCCGTGGAGGAGGCGCACGACCTGGTCGTCTCCCTCCTGCGCGCGGCGGGCGTCCCCACCATCGAGCGGATCGACCTCCCCGACACCGCCCCGGTGATCTACGGGGAGATCCCGCCGCCGCACCCGGACGCCCCGACCGTCCTGCTCTACGCGCACTACGACGTCCAGCCCGCCGGGAACCCCACCCTGTGGCTCTCCCCGCCCTTCGAGCCGACGCCCGTCCCCGGTGTCCCCGGCGCGCTGCGGGCCCGCGGCATCGCCGACGACAAGTCGAACGTGATCGCGCACCTCGGCATGCTGCGGCTCTACGGCGGCCGTCCGCCGGTCGGGATCAAGCTGGTGATCGAGGGGCAGGAGGAGTACGGCAGCCCCTTCGACGACTACCCGCCGAGCGATCCGGACCGGTTCGCGTGCGACGCGATGGTGATCGCCGACCTCGGGAACCTGCGGCCCGGCACCCCGACCCTGACCACCGGCCTGCGCGGGGCCTGCGAGGTCACGGTGGAGGTGCGCACGCTCGCGGAGGCACGCCACAGCGGGGAGTTCGGCGGAGCCGCCCCGGACGCCCTGCTGGCCCTGCTCCGGGCGCTGTCCACCCTGCACGACGAGCACGGCGACGTGGCGGTGCCCGGACTGCGCCGCGATCCCTGGGAGGGAACGACCTACACCGAGGAGGAGTTCCGCGACCTCGCCTCCGTCCAGGACGGCCTGCCGCTGATCGGCACCGGCTCGCTGGGCGAACGGCTGTGGAGCGGGCCCGCCGTCACCGTCATCGGGCTCGACGCCCCCGACGTGGCCGGGGCCGCCTCCGCGGTGGTCCCCTACGCGCGGGCCAAGCTGAACCTCCGCTTCCATCCGCACCAGGATCCGAAGGAGGCCCGTGCCGCCCTGGTGGAACACCTGCGCGCGCAGCGCCCCTTCGGCATCCCGCTCACCGTCACCCCGGGCGACACCGGCCCCGGCTTCGAGGCGCGGACGGGCGGGCCGGCGTACCGGGCGGCGCTGACCGCGCTCAAGGAGGCCTGGGGCACGCAGGCCTCGTACGTCGCCACGGGCGGCTCCATCCCGCTGGTGAACGGCCTCGCGCAGGCCGCTCCGGGCGCGGAGGTGCTCCTCTTCGGCGCGCAGGACAGCATGTGCAACCTGCACGCGCCGAACGAGCGGGTGCTGCTGTCCGAGCTGCGCAACACGGTGGTGGCGATGGCCGCCTTCGTCCGGGAGTACGCGGCCGACTTCCGTGCCGCGCCCCGGGACCCGGTGGACGCCGGAGGCGCACCGTGACCGCGCCGACCCCGGCTCCCGCGGCTCCCGCCCCAGAGGAGGAGCCGCCGCCGGCGCGGAAGTTCTCCTTCCCCAGCGCCCTGACCATCCTGGCCATCGTCACGGTCGCGATCTGGCTGCTGGCCTTCCTCGTCCCGGCCGGCCAGTACGACCGCGACGACAGCGGCGCCCCGGTCGCCGGCACCTACCACCGGGTCGAGGGCACCCAGAGCTTCACCGACCGGCTGAACGACCTGTTCCTGTCCCCGGTGAACGGGCTCTACGGCCTCCAGGACCCCAAGACCGGCCAGGTCGGGCCCACCTTCAGCGGAGACCTCTACGGCAGCGCGGGCGTCTTCCTCTTCGTCCTCGCCATCGGCGCGTTCATCACCGTCGTCTTCGCCACCGGCGCCCTCGACCGCGGCATCGCCCGTCTCGCCCACCGGCTGCGCGACCGCGGGGCGCTGCTGATCGCCGCCGTGATGGTGGTCTTCTCCGTGCTCGGCACCGTGGAGGGCTTCGCCGAGGAGACCCTCGGGTTCTACGGCCTGCTGGTGCCGATGATGCTGGCCCTCGGCTACGACCGGCTCGTCGCCGTCGGCGCCGCCATCCTCGGCGCGGGCATCGGCGTGCTCTGCTCCACCGTGAACCCGTTCGCGACCGGCGTGGCCTCCTCGGCGGCCGGCATCTCGCTCGGCGACGGGATCGGGCTGCGCTTCCTGATGTGGATCGTGCTGACCACGGTGACCGTCCTCTACGTGATCCGCTACGCGCGGCGGGTCCAGAAGGATCCGGCCAAGTCCATCTGCGGGTTCCTGCCCGGCGACCGGGAGCAGAAGGCCACCGGCGACGAGGAGGCGGAGCCGGAGCTGACGGGCCTGCACAAGACGGTGCTGGTGCTGCTGGTCCTCGTCTTCGCCTTCATGATCTTCTCGGTGGTGCCCTGGGCCGGGGCGCTCACCGGCGACGCGGACGCGGCCCCCTACGCCTGGGAGCTGGACTGGTCCTTCGCCCAGCTCGCCGCGCTGTTCATCTGCGCGGCCGTGCTCATCGGGCTGGTGGCCCGGATGGGCGAGGCCAAGCTCAGCTCCACGATCATCCAGGGCGCCGCGGACTTCATCTCCCCGGCCCTGGTCATCATGCTGGCGCGCGGAGTCACGGTCATCATGAACAACTCGAAGATCACCGACACCGTGCTCCACTCCATCGAGGGCGTGGTGAAGGGGACTTCGTCCGGAGTCTTCGCGATCATCGTGTTCCTGGTGAACCTGCCGCTCGCCTTCCTGATCCCCTCCACGTCCGGGCACGCCACCCTCACCATGCCGATCCTGGCCCCGCTCGCCGACTTCGCGGGCGTCTCGCGGGCGCTGATGGTGACGGCCTGGCAGTCGGCGAGCGGCTGGATGAACCTCTGGGTCCCGACCACCGCCGTGACCATCGGCGGTGTCGCGCTGGCCAAGGTCGGCTACGACAAGTACTTGCGCTTCGTCTGGCCGCTGCTCGCCATCCTCTTCGTGCTGATCTGCGGGTTCCTGGCCCTGGGCGCGGCGATGTGAGCGACCCGGGCGCGCGGGCCCCCGGTACGCCGCGGCGCCCGGGTACGCCGCAGGGGCGCGGCCCCGGAGGGTCGCGCCCCTGCTTCGGTTCGCTGTCGGGAGGGCTCAGGCGTCCGGGTTGCCGCCGAACCGCTCCTTGTACGAGTCCAGGTCCTCTTCGGTGATCTTCGCGAAGAGCACCGGCGGCACCGTGAACGGCGTGCCCGCCGGCACCGCGTCGAGGGACGCGGCCTGCTCCGGGGTGATCCACGCCGCCGTGTCGTCGGCGAGCGTGAACGCCGAGCGCATGGCGCGCGCCGAGGCCGGGATGAACGGCTCGGAGACCACCGAGTAGAGGTGGATGAGGTTCATCGCGGTGCGCAGCGTGAGCGCCGCGCCCTCGGGGTCGGTCTTGATCTCCAGCCAGGGGGCCTTCTCCTCCAGGTAGGAGTTGCCGGCCGACCACAGGGCGCGCAGCGCGGCGGCCGCCTTGCGGTACTGGAGGGTGTCCATGTGGCCCTCGTACTCGGCCAGCAGTTCGGCGATCTGCGTGCCGAGCTTGGCCTCGGCCTCGCCGGCGGCGTTGCCCGCCGGGACGTCGTCGCCGAAGCGCTTGCGCGAGAAGGAGAGCACGCGGTTGACGAAGTTGCCGAGGGTGTCGGCGAGGTCCTTGTTCACCGTGGAGGTGAAGTGCTCCCACGTGAAGGACGAGTCGTCGGACTCGGGCGCGTTGGCGATGAGGAAGTAGCGCCAGTAGTCGGCCGGCAGGATCTCCAGGGCCTGGTCGGTGAAGACGCCGCGCTTCTGCGAGGTGGAGAACTTGCCGCCGTAGTACGTGAGCCAGTTGAAGGCCTTGACGTAGTCGACCATCTTCCACGGCTCGCGGATCCCGAGCTCGGTGGCGGGGAACATCACCGTGTGGAACGGGACGTTGTCCTTGGCCATGAACTGGGTGTAGCGGACGTCCTCGGCCTCGTACCACCAGGACTTGTAGTCGCGGTTCGCCGGGTCGGCGTCCGACCACTCCTTGGTGGCCGCGATGTACTCGATCGGGGCGTCGAACCAGACGTAGAAGACCTTGCCGTCGGCGGCCAGCTCGGGCCACGTGTCGGCCGGGACCGGGACGCCCCAGTCGAGGTCGCGCGTGATGGCGCGGTCGTGCAGGCCCTCGGTCAGCCACTTGCGGGCGATGGAGGACGCCAGCTGCGGCCACTCCTCCTCGTGCTCGGCGACCCAGGCCTCGACCTCGTGCTGGAGCGCGGACTGGAGGAGGAAGAGGTGCTTGGTCTCGCGGACCTCGAGCTCGGTGGAGCCGGAGATGGCCGAGCGGGGCTCGATCAGGTCCGTGGGGTCCAGGACGCGGGTGCAGTTCTCGCACTGGTCGCCGCGGGCCTTGTCGTAGCCGCAGTGCGGGCAGGTGCCCTCGACGTAGCGGTCCGGCAGGAAGCGGCCGTCGACCGGCGAGTAGACCTGCCGGATCGCGCGCTCCTCGATGAAGCCGTTCTCCTGGAGGCGGCGCGCGAAGTGCTGGGTGATCTCGGCGTTCTGCGCGGACGAGCTGCGGCCGAAGTAGTCGAAGGACAGCTCGAAGCCGTCGTAGACCGCCTTCTGGGCGTCGTGGGCCTGCGCGCAGAACTCGGAGACCGAGATGCCGGCCGCCTTGGCGGCGAGCTCGGCGGGGGTGCCGTGCTCGTCGGTGGCGCAGATGTAGAGGACGTCGTGGCCGCGCTGGCGGAGGTACCGGGAGTACACATCCGCCGGAAGCATCGACCCGACCATGTTGCCCAGGTGCTTGATCCCGTTGATGTAGGGAAGCGCGCTGGTGATCAGGTGTCGAGCCATCCTCGGATGCTCCATTTCATATATGCCGGTACGACGTGACGTGCGGTTCATCGTATCGAACCGCCCAAACGCCACGCGCCGCATTTCTTCGGGGTGGACGGGCGTGCGTGCAACGCAAAAGCGAGGGCTGTGACCTCTCCGTCACGGCCCTCGCGCTGCGGCCATGGTACAGCGGGGCGAAGAGGCGCCCGACCGCCGTCCACGGCGGGCGGCCGGGGCCGGCGGGTGCGGCGGGGCCGCGGCGCGGCCGCCGGGCCGACCGTTCGTGACCGCCTGGCCGACCGTTCGTGGCGGCCTGGCCGACCGTTCGTGACCGCCGGGCCGGCCGTTCGTGACCGCCGGTCAGTCCCGGCCGCCCGCACCGCCGTCGATGGCGGTGATCTTGACGCCGCTCGCCAGCCTGCCCGTCAGGACGACCGCGCCGCCCTGCGGACCGGCGACGGGCAGGGCCAGGGCGCGGCCGGCCGCCTCGCCCCGGGCGGCCCCGTCCGCGGTGATCGCGGCGACCTCGCGGCTGCCGGCCGCCAGTACGTACCAGCGGCCGGCCGGCGAACGCCACCGGGTGCCCGCGAGCAGGTGCTGCCCGAAGCGTCCGCACGCCGCGGTCCCGCGGGAGCGCGCCACGTCCTGCGGGGGTCCGGCGGGCGGCCGCAGCTGGACCAGGACGTCGCCCGGGCCGGCCCAGCCGGAGGCCCTGGTGCAGGACCAGACCGCCCGGCCCGCGCCGTCGGGGAGTTCGGTGCCGGCGAACTCCCAGATGTTGACGGCCCGCACCCCGCCGCCGCGCAGCTCCCGCAACCGGCAGGCCACCGGCGCCCACGCCGCCCGCGCGGCGGGGCCGGTGGCCTCGCGCGGCTGGCGCGCGGGCACCGCCCCCGGGCCGTCGGGCAGCGGCGTGTACGTCAGGTGCACGGGGGTCAGCGCGCCCAGGTCGGCGAGGACGAAGGCGTGCTCCTCGACGATCCGGGGCGAGGAGGTGAGCTCCAGCGCGGGCCAGGCCCCGCACGCCGCGCCGGAGGCCTCGACGCCGTCGGGGCCGTCGGGGGCGCCGGGCCCGTCGGTGCGCGGTACGGCGGCCTCCTCGGTGACCCCGTCGGCGGCGACGGCCAGCGGCCGGGCCTCCTCACCGGCCCGCAGGAGGTCGCGGGTGGCCGCCTGCGCGATCCAGGGCGCGAGCAGGTAGCGGACCGTGCCCCCGGCTCCGCCGTCGGCGGACCGGCTCAGCGCCAGAGCGGCGGCGGTGGTCACGTTGGCCTCGTCGGTACGGGCGAACGCGAGCTCCCGGCCGCGCGGCCCGTCCGCGGATTCGCCGTAGCGGACCACCCGGTCCCCGTCGAGGAGCACCACCACCGCCCGCCCGGCCACGTTCCCCGCGTACAGGAGCTGCGGCGCGTGCCCCGGCGGACCGGTCGCCGTGCCCGGCGCGGCCGTCACCGCCACCTCGCGCGGCCGGGCGGCCCAGGCCGCCAGGGCGCGGGCGAGCAGGCCCCGGTCGGCGGTGCGCCCGCCGCGCGCGGGCCAGGCGCTGAAGTCGACGCGGGCGGTGTCGGCCCACGCCTCGGCGGGGACGCGGACCAGCCGGGCCGGGTCCAGCGCCCCCGCGGCGGCGGGTCCGGCCGCCGGGGTCGCCTCGGGGCGCGGCGCCGACCCGTCGGCCGCGAGCACCCCGGCCGCCAGGACCAGCGCGGCCGCGGCGGTCCAGCCGGCCCGGGTCCGGCGGCGCCGGCGCAGCAGGTCGGTGGGGCGGGCGCTGACCACGCCGGCGTCGAACCCGGAGCCGCGCAAAGCCCGCAGGAGCGTTTCACCGGCGGAGTCCCCGGCGGTGTCCACGGCAGCGCCCCCGTCGGGGCAGCAGCGAGGGCTTCACCGCGTCGAGGTGCCCGAGTACGGCGGAGAGGTCGGTCTCGGCGGCGAGGTAGAGGTGGTCGCTGAGCGCGTTGATCCGGTCGGCCCGCAGCCGCACCTGGCTCGCCGACCCCTCGCCCGTGACGTACAGCGTGCGGTGCCCGTCGCTGGCCGCCTTCGCCGCGACGTCGACCAGCAGCGTGGCCTTCCCTCCCCCCCGCCCGCCCCCTCGCCGCCCCGCCCCTCCGGGTCCGAGGCCGCCGCCCCGGCCCCGGCCCCGGCTCAGGCCCCGGCTCGGACCAAGGCTCCGGCCAAGGTGCCCCGCCCGCGGGCCGACGCCGTGCGCAACCGGGAGCGCATCCTGACCGCGGCGCGCGAGGCGCTCGTGGAGTTCGGCTCCGCCGCACCCCTCGACGAGATCGCCCGCCGGGCCGGCGTCGGCAACGCCACGCTCTACCGGCACTTCCCCGACCGGCCCACGCTCGTCCACCACGTCGTGCTCTTCGTGATGGACCGGGTGACGGCGCTCGCCGAGGACGCCCTGTCCCAGGAGCCGGACGCCTTCGCCGCCCTGTGCCGCTTCACGCACGGTGCGGCGGACGAGCGGATCGGCGCCCTGTGCCCCATGCTCTCCGGCGACTTCGACCGTGAGCACCCCGAACTGCTCGCCGCCCGCACGGCCTTGGAAGAGGCCGTCGACACCCTGCTCGGCGCCGGCCAGTCCTGCGGGCTGCTGCGCACGGACATCGGGGTCGGCGACCTGATGATCGCCCTGTCCCAGCTGAGCCGCCCCCTCCCGGGCACCGCCTGCTTCGACACCGACCTCTTCGTCCACCGCCATCTGCAGCTGTTCCTCGACGGCTTGAGGGCTCCGGCACGCTCCGAACTGCCGGGCGCGCCGACCACGCTGGAGGACCTGAGGCGGAAAACCATGTGACGCCCCGGGGCGCACCCGGTAGCGTCGCAAACCGCCCAAAATACCTTTCCTGATTCATTTCAGTCATCACGCACCGCGAAGTGGGTATCCCCATGTCCAAAACAGCCGCGAATCCGCCGCTGGCTGCCGCCGCCGACCCCAGCCGCTGGAAGGCCCTGGTCTTCATAGCCCTGGCGCAGCTGATGGTCGTCCTCGACGCCACCATCGTGAACATCGCCCTGCCGTCCGCCCAGACCGACCTCGGCATCTCGGACGGCAACCGCCAGTGGGTCATCACCGCGTACGCGCTGGCCTTCGGCGGACTGCTCCTCTTCGGCGGCCGCATCGCCGACAAGTGGGGCCGCAAGAACGCCTTCATCGTCGGCCTCATCGGCTTCGCCCTGGCCTCCGCGCTCGGCGGCGCCGCCCAGGGCGAGGCCATGATGCTGGGCGCCCGCGCCCTCCAGGGCCTCTTCGGCGCGCTGCTCGCGCCGGCCGCGCTCTCGCTGCTGGCCGTCATGTTCACCGACGCCAAGGAGCGCGCCAAGGCCTTCGGCATCTACGGTGCGATCGCCGGCGGCGGTGGCGCCGTGGGCCTGATCCTCGGCGGCTTCCTCACCGAGTACCTCAACTGGCGCTGGACGTTCTTCGTCAACATCCCGTTCGCGATCGTCGCCGCGGTCGGCGCCTGGATGATCATCCGCGAGCCGGCCGGCGGCCGTAACCGCGCGCCGCTCGACATCCCCGGCGTGCTCCTGTCCACGACCGGCCTGGTCGCCCTGGTCTACGGCTTCACCCGCGCCGAGTCGGCCGGCTGGTCGGACGGCCTGACCGTGGGCATGTTCGTCGCCTCCGTGGTGCTGCTCGCCTCGTTCGTCCTCGTCGAGTCCCGTACGACCCACCCGCTGCTGCCGCTGCGCGTGCTGCTGGAGCGCAACCGCGGCGGTGTCTACCTCTCGCTGGGCCTCGCCGTCATCTCGATGTTCGGCCTGTTCCTCTTCCTCACGTACTACCTGCAGGTCGTGAAGGGCTTCTCGCCCGTCAAGACCGGCTTCGCCTTCCTCCCGATGATCGTGGGCATGATCGCCGGCTCCACCCAGATCGGCGCCCGCCTGATGACGCGGGTTCCGCCGCGCCTGCTGATGGGCCCCGGCTTCATGGTCGCCGCCGGCGGCATGCTGCTGCTGACGCAGCTCGAGGTCGGCTCCTCCTACCCGGCGCTGATCCTGCCGGCGCAGCTGCTGCTGGGCCTCGGCATGGGCACCGCGTTCATGCCCGCCATGTCCCTGGCCACGTACGGGGTGAACCCGGCCGACGCCGGTGTCGCCTCCGCGATGGTCAACACCTCGCAGCAGGTGGGCGGCGCGATCGGCACCGCCCTGCTGAACACGATCGCCGCCTCGGCGACGACCGCGTACCTGACCGACCACGCGGCCGAGGCCGCGGCGGGCGGCCCGGCCGGGCAGCTGATCCAGGCCCAGGCCATGGTGGAGGGCTACGCCTCCGCGATCTGGTGGGCCGTCGGCATCCTGGTCGCCAGCTCGCTCATCGCCCTGACCCTCATCACCACGGGCAAGCCGGGTGCGGGCGGCCCGGTCGCCGAGGGCGCGGACGGCGAGGCCGACCTGAAGGTTCCGGTGATCGCCCACTGACCCGGCCGGATCCCGGGTCCTCCCGGGTGCGGGAATGACTGATGGCCCCGCGTTGTTCAAATTTGAACGACGCGGGGTTAGTCTTTTCCCGGCGGACCGCCCGAACACCTCTGGAGCTCCCGATGACGATGCCGGCGCTGTACCTGAGCCACGGAGCCCCGCCGCTGGCCGACGACCCGGTGTGGCCCGGCGAGCTGGCCGCCTGGTCCGCGGACCTGCCCCGCCCCCGGGCGATCCTGATGGTCTCCGCCCACTGGGAGGAGGCCCCGCTCGCCCTCGGCGCCACGGAGCCCGTCCCGCTCGTCTACGACTTCTGGGGCTTCCCCGAGCACTACTACCAGGTCCGCTACGGGGCTCCGGGCGCCCCCGAGCTGGCCGCGGCGGTACGAAAGCTCCTGAAGGCCCCCGGCACCCCGGTCCAGGACATCCCCGACCGGGGCCTGGACCACGGCGCGTACGTCCCGCTGGTGGAGATGTTCCCGGCGGCCGACATACCGGTGCTCCAGATCTCCATGCCGACCCTGGACCCGCGCCGCCTGATGGAGATCGGCCGCAAGCTCGCCCCGCTGCGCGACGAAGGCGTCCTGATCGTGGGCAGCGGCTTCTTCACCCACAACCTCGCCGCCCTGCGGCACACCGGCCCGGGCGTCCCCGGCTGGTCCGCGGAGTTCGACGCGTGGGGCCACGAGGCGCTGGCCGCCGGCGACGTGGACTCCCTCCTGGACTTCGAGGCCAAGTCCCCGGCGGGCCGCCTGGCCCACCCGCGCACGGAGCACTTCGCCCCGCTGTTCGTCACCCTGGGCGCGGCCGAATCCGAGCTCTCGACGGCGTCCACCCCGGTCTCGGGCTTCTGGATGGGCCTGTCGAAGCGCTCGCTGCAGTTTGGCTAGCGGCGACGGGTCCGGCCCCCGGACCCTCTGGTGCCCGAGCGGCTCGGCGTACGCGGCGGAGTCGGTGGTCCTGGCGGTCCGCGAAGGCCTCGACGGACCCCCGGTCTACCTCCCGGCCCCGCGCCCGGCGGCCGAGGCCCTGGCCGGACTCCCGCCCGGCACCGAACCGCGCCGCCTGCTGCGCCTGGCCTCCCACTGCGTCCCGCACTGCCTGAACCGCGCGGGCGAGACCTGCACCCTGGCCACCCGCCTGGCGGCGTCCGCACCCGCCGGGACCTCCGTCCCGTCCTGCCACCTCCGCCCGGCGTGTACGTGGTGGGCCCAGTCGGGCCCCGCGGCCTGCCGCGCCTGCCCCGAGGTCGCTACCCGCCGCCCCGGCCCGGCCCCGTGATGTCCTCGCCGATGGCGAACCCCTTGGCGGGTCCGGCCGGAATCGTGACGGAGGTCCCGTACGCGGCCCGAACCTCGTCTTCGTAGACGGCCTTCTCGGGGTCGGGCGAGGTCAGCACGGTGACGGTGCCGCCGTCGTCGAAATCGTCGATCAGGATGTAGACCGGGATCCCGGCGTGGGCGTAGGCCCGGCGCTTGCGGACTCGGTCGCGGGAGATGCAGTCGCGCCCGGGGGAGACCACCTCGACGACGAGCTCTACGGCCGAGGCCTTGATGCCGATGCCGTCCTCGGTGACGTGTTCTTGCGTGCCCTTCGGAGCGATGAACAGGTCCGGGATCCAGACTTTGCGGCCGTGGATGACGTTCATGTCCTGACGGGCGGCGTAGCCGCCGGCTGCCAGGAAGACCACGAGGGTGTCCCGCAGTTCGTTCACGGTCTCACCGTGGGAGTAGCGACCGGTTGGTGACACTTCGATGGACCCCTCGATGATCTCGGCGCGGAAGCCCTCGGGGAGTTTCTCGACTGCGGCCTGCCATGCGAGCCACAGGGCCTCGTCCAAATCTGAAGGGGGTGTGGCGGTCTCTGTGGTCTCGTGGGCGAGAGCGGTCATGGGTGCAGCACCTCCTCCTCAAGTGTGGGCGTCGCCGGCCGGACCGCACAAGCGACCCCCCGATGGTCGAGCGCCATCTGCGCGTGCCGCAGGGATATGCCAAACCCTCACTCGGAGAGGTGACACGGCCCTGGTCCGCTTTGGCCGGAACACGCTGCTTGTGGTGTATCCGGCGATTCGATCGCCAGTGCAGGCAACCAGAAGCCGGTGCGGACCGTCTTCACGGTGGGAGTGCGGCCGGGGGCGGCGCTGTTCCGGGGCGAAGACGGCCGTGGCGCATGTGACGGCGGTCTCACGGACGTGGTGGTTCCGCAAGTCCGTGAGCGTCTCCGGATCGGCCTCCATCCCGGGCCTGACCTGCACCTCTTCGGGCTCTGGCGGTGTCGCGGATCCGCCCGGGCCGGGGGGTGGCGGGGCAGGATACTGCAAGATCTCGGAAAATAGGGAGCGACGTGGGAATTCTGTCCCGATTCCAGTCGTTGTTTCCTTCGGAAGCGGGCACTCGGGAGAGTGTCCAGGCAGCCGCAGCACCGCGACCGAACTCATCGCAAGGGAGCACGCATGGCAACCCGCGCCGTCGCCCGTCGTCAGTCCACGAGCAGCGCTCGCGCCGTGGGCGGGGAGATCGCCGACCGTGACCTGGTCGGCATGTACCTCGACGAGATCGCCCGGACCCCGCTGCTCGACGCCGCCAAGGAAGTGGAGCTCTCGCAGATCATCGAGGCGGGCGTGTACGCCCGGCAGATCCTCGACGGGGCGATAGAGCGCAAGGGCAAGAAGCCCTCCCACGAGGAGCTGGAGTTCCTGGCCGCCGAGGGTGAGCGCGCCAAGGAGGTCTTCATCCGCTCCAACCTCCGCCTGGTCGTCGCCGTGGCCCGCCGCTACCCGCGCAGCGGTCTGCCGCTCCTCGACCTCATCCAGGAGGGCAATGCCGGCCTGGTGCGCGCCGTCGAGAAGTTCGACTACGCCAAGGGCTTCAAGTTCTCCACGTACGCCACGTGGTGGATCCGCCAGGCCATCACCCGGTCCATCGCCGACCAGTCCCGCACCATCCGCCTCCCCGTCCACCTGGTGGAGGAGCTCGGCCGGATCCGCCGGGTCCAGCGCGAGTTCAACCGGGAGAACGGCCGCGACCCGGAACACGCCGAGATCGCCGCCGAACTGGACACCACGCAGAAGCGCGTCGGCGACGTCCTGGACTGGGCGCGCGACCCGGTCAGCCTCAACATGGGGGTGGACGAGGACGGCGACACGCAGTTCGGTGACCTGCTGGAAGACACCTCGGCCATCTCCCCGGAGCAGTCCGTCCTCTCCCTGCTGCGCAGTGAGGAGCTGGAAGACCTGCTCGGCAAGCTCGACCAGCGCACCGCGTCGATCATCAAGATGCGTTACGGCATTGAGGACGGTCGGGAGCGTACCCTGACAGAGGTGGGCAAGCAGCACGGTCTGACCCGTGAGCGGATCCGCCAGATCGAGAAGCACGCGCTGTTGGAGCTGAAGCGGATGGCCCGGGACACGGGCTTCGACGCGGTGGCCTGACAGCCCCCCAAGAACGAGCCCCCGGCGCCTATCCCCCCCAGGCGCCGGGGGCTCCCCTTTGCCCGCCCCCGATGCGTCGCCGGTGGCGGCCGCGGCGGCTCCGGGCCCGCCGCACCCGTCAGCCGCGCGCCCAGCGCCCGGGCCGCTTCCACCAGGAAGTCCGGCCCGTGCACGGTGAACGGCACGCCCGTCAGCGCCAGCCGCGCCACCAGCCACTCCGGCGCGTCCGAGGACTCGAACCGGACCCGCGCCGCCACGGCCGCCCGCGCCGCACCCGCCGGTCCGGCCCCGGAGGCGGCCTCCGCGTGCTCCCGCAACCACCCCGGCAGCTCCCCGCGAGGCCCCGCGAAGGTGACGTCCACCAGGTACGTCTCCCCGCCCCGCAGCCCCCGCCGCACGAACTCCACCGCGTCCACCGGCAGTTCCCGCGCCGGGAACCGGGCCCCCGTCGCGCCCGGCCCGCTCACCCGGTCCACCCGGAAGGTCCGCCAGTCCTCGCGCTCCATGTCGTAGGCCACGAGGTACCACCGGCTCCCGGTGCTGACCAGCCGGTACGGCTCCACCAGCCGCCGCGACTCCACCCCGTCCCGCGCGCGGTAGGAGAACCGCAGCCGTTCCGGGCCGGCCACCGCCGACGCGATCACCGTCAGCGTCCGCGGGTCCACGCTCGCCCCGTCCCCCCGGGTCACGGCGACCGTCGCCGACTGCAGCGCGCTCACCCGGTGCCGCAGCCGGCCCGGCAGGACCTGCTCCAGCTTCGCGAGGGCCCGTACGGAAGCCTCCTCGATGCCCTCGATCGCGTGTCCGGCCCCCGCCCGCAGGCCCACGGCGATCGCGACGGCCTCCTCGTCGTCCAGCAGGAGCGGCGGCATCGCCGCGCCCGCCACCAGCCGGTAGCCGCCCTCCGCGCCGAGCGTGGCCTCCACCGGGTATCCCAGTTCGCGCAGCCGGTCGATGTCGCGCCGGATCGTCCGGGCGCTCACCCGCAGCCGCTCCGCCAGCTCGCTCCCCGGCCATTCGCGCGGGGTCTGGAGCAAGGAGAGCAGGCTGAGCAGCCGGGCCGGGGTGTCGGTCATGGATTCAAGATTGCCAGCCAAATAGGACACGCGCTGACCTAGATGCCGTCTAGGTTTCTCCTCATGAGCACCGAGACAACCCAGTCATCGCCCGAAGGAAAGAACGGGCCCGCACAAGAAGAGCGGATCGACACCCCCGCAGACACCAGCTCGACCAGCGTGACCAGCCCGACCGGCAGCCCCGCGGACCGCCGCCGCTGGCTGGCGCTCGCCATCGTGATGACCGCGGCCTTCATGGACCTGGTCGACGTCACGATCGTCAACATCGCGATACCCCGGATGCGCGAGGACCTCGGCGCGTCCACCAGCGCCATCCAGTGGATCACCGCCGGCTACGCCCTCGCCTTCGCCGCCGGCCTGATCACCGGCGGCCGTCTCGGTGACATCTACGGCCGCAAGCGCCTCTTCCTCATCGGCATAGCCGGCTTCACGGCCGCTTCGCTGCTCTGCGGCATCGCGCCCAACCCCGACGTGCTCGTCGCCTCCCGGATCCTCCAGGGCGCCATGGCGGCCATGATGGTCCCGCAGGTGCTCGCGATCATCCACGTCACCTTCCCGCCGCACGAGCGCGGCAAGGTCTTCGGCATGTTCGGCGCCGTCGTCGGCCTCGGCGCCGTCTCGGGTCCGATGCTGGGCGCGCTGCTCACCGAGTGGAACATCCTCGGTCTCGAATGGCGCCCGATCTTCCTGATCAACCTTCCCGTCGGCATCGCCGGCCTGGTGCTCGGCCGCAAGTTCATCTCCGAGTCCAAGGCCCCCAAGGCGCTGCGCCTGGACCTGGTGGGCGTCGTGCTCGCCACCCTCGCCCTGGTCATGCTGATCTTCCCGCTCACCCACGGGCGCGAGAACGACTGGCCGCTGTGGGGCTCGCTCTGCATGATCGCGTCGCCCCTGGTCTTCGCCGCCTTCATTGCCTACGAGAAGTACAAGATCCGCAAGGACGGCTCCCCGCTCGTCGAGCTCTCCCTCTTCAAGGTCAAGAGCTTCGCGGGCGGCATCGCCGTCCAGTTGACCTTCGGCCTCGCGACCGGCATCTTCTTCCTGGTCTGGACGCTCTACATGCAGATGGGCCTCGGCTGGAGCGCCCTGAAGGCCGGTTCCACCGGGATCCCGTTCTCGCTGGCCGTCTCGGCCGCCGCGGGCGTGTCCGTGGGCAAGCTCGTACCGCGCTTCGGCCGCAAGGTGCTCCAGGCCGGTGCGCTGGTCATGGCCGCGGGCCTGCTCCTCTACATCTGGGAGTCCGACCGCTTCGGCATGGACATCGCCCCCTGGCAGATGGCCGCCCCGCTGATCCTCATGGGCGCGGGCATGGGCCTGATCGTCGCGCCGCTGAACGACATGGTGCTGTCCGAGGTGCCGCGCGAGCACGCCGGCTCGGCGTCCGGCCTGATCAACACCACCGGCCAGATGGGCAACGCGCTGGGCCTCGGCCTGACCTCGGTGGTCTTCTTCGGGGTGATCGACGACGACCTGGTCTTCGGAGCGCCGTACGTGGAGGGCTTCCACAACGCGCTGTGGTGGGTCTCGGCCGTCATGGTCGCGATCTTCGCCGTGATGTTCATCCTGCCGCGCAAGACGCTCCCGATCGAGCAGCGCGAGGGCGGCTCGGAGTACGCCGGCGACCTCGCCCCGGAGAAGGTCCCGGCCGGGTAGCCGAAGGTCCTCTCTTTCGACGGGCATGTCCGCTTCTGTTGGCGGGCATGCCCGTTTTGCTTTTCTTCGGGCCAAACCGGGCGTACGCTGAAGCCGAACCCACAGAGTCGGGCATTCGTCGGACTCGAACGGACCTGAACGGACATGCCGAACCCCATGTACGCACCCGAGCGCCAGCAGGAGATCCTCCGCCTCGCCCGCGAGGCGGGCCGCGTCGACGTCCTGTCCCTGGCCGAGCAGTTCCAGGTCACGGCGGAGACCGTGCGCCGCGACCTCAAGGCCCTGGACCGGGCCGGCTTCCTGCGCCGGGTGCACGGCGGAGCCATACCGGCCGGCCGCCTCGACTTCGAGCCGGACCTCACCGAGCGCGAGGCCACCGCCGCCGACGAGAAGGACCGCATCGCGGACGCCGCCCTCGCCGAGCTCCCCGACGGCGGCAGCGTCGTCCTCGACGCCGGCAGCACCGTGGCCCGCCTCGCGGCCGCCGTGCCCCTCGACACGGCGCTCACCGTCGTCACCCACGCGCTGCCCGTCGCCGCCCGGCTCGCCGACCACGCCGGCATCGACCTCCACCTCGTCGGCGGCCGGGTCCGCCACCGCACCCGGGCCGCCGTCGACGCGTGGGCGCTGCGCGCGTACGCCGAGATCCGCGCCGACGTCGCCTTCCTCGCGACCAACGGGTTCAGCGCCGAGGGCGGTCTGACCACCCCCGACCTCGCCGAGGCCGCCGTCAAGCGGGCCGCGATCGCCGCCGCCCGCCGCGTCGTCCTCCTCGCCGACTCCGCGAAGGCGGGCCAGGAGCACTTCGCGTGCTTCGGCACCTTCGCCGACGTCGACCTCCTCATCACGGACTCGGGGCTCGACCCCGCCCACAAAGCGGCGATCGAGGCCGCAGGTACGGAAGTTGTGCTCGTATGATCCTCACCGTCACCCCCAACCCCTCCCTCGACCGGACGTACGAAGTCCCCTCGCTGGACCGCGGTGAGGTCCTGCGCGCCACCGGCGACCGGGTCGACCCCGGGGGCAAGGGCGTGAACGTCTCCCGCGCGGTCGCCGCCGCGGGCGTCCGTACGACGGCGGTCCTGCCGCTCGGCGGCGCACCGGGCACGCTGATCGCCGAACTCCTCGGCGCGCAGGGCGTGGACGTCACGGCGGTGTCCATCGCCGGCCAGACCCGCTCCAACATCTCCGTCGCGGAACCCGACGGCACCCTCACCAAGATCAACGCGGCCGGTCCCGAACTGACCGGCGGCGAATCGGCGCTCCTCCTGGAGACCGTCCGCACCTCCTCGGGCGACGCCGACTGGATCGCCTGCTGCGGCAGCCTCCCGCGCGGCCTGCGGCCCGAGTGGTACGCCGAGATCGTCGCCCGCGCCCACGCGGCGGGCACCCGGATCGCCCTGGACACCTCCGGCCCGGCGCTGCTCGCGGCGCTCCCGGCCCGCCCGGACGTGATCAAGCCGAACGCCGCGGAGCTCGCGGCGGCGGTCGGGCGCCCGCTCGCCACCCTCGGCGACGTGGTCAAGGCGGCCGAGGAACTGCGCTCGCTCGGCGCGGGCGCGGTCCTGGCCTCCCTCGGCGCGGACGGCCAGCTCCTGGTCGAGGAGGAGGGCACGTACTACGGCACGGCCGCGGTCTCCTCGGTCCGCAGCAACGTCGGCGCGGGCGACGCCTCCCTCGCCGGCTTCCTGATCGCGGGCGGTACGGGGCCTGCGGCCCTCGCCTCGGCCCTGGCCCACGGCGCGGCCGCGGTCCAGCTTCCCGGCAGCGCCATGCCGGCCCCCTCGGACCTGCGACCCCACACGGTCCGTGTCACCCAGGACCTGCCCCTGGACCTCCCCCTGTCCGAAATGAGCGACGAGCGATGAGCGAAATGATGCCGTGCCCCCTGCGGGCCGAACTGGTCGACCTCGACCTGTCCGCCGAGTCCAAGGAGGGGGCGGCACGTGCCCTCGCCGAACGGATGGTGACGCTGGGCCGGGTCACCGACCTGGACGGCTTCCTGGCCAACGTCGCGGCGCGCGAGGCCCAGATGCCGACCGGCCTGGAGGGCGGCATAGGCATACCCCACTGCCGCTCCACCCACGTGACGGCCCCCACCCTGGCCTTCGGCCGCTCCCCGTCGGGCATCGACTTCGGCGCCCCGGACGGCCCGGCGGACCTGATCTTCCTGATAGCCGCCCCCGCCGGCGCCGACGACGCCCACCTCTCCATCCTCTCCACCCTGGCCCGCCGCCTGATGCGCCCCGACTTCGTCGCCGCCCTCCGCGGGGCCACGACCCCGGAAGAAGTCGCAGCCCTGGTCGCGGGCGAGCCCGATGCAGCCCCTCCGGTGCCGAATCCAGTCCCTCCGGCGGTTGAGGAGCGGGGTTCCGGGGGCGGAGCCCCCCACGCGGCGGAGCCGTTCCGGATCGTGGCCGTCACCTCCTGCCCCACCGGCATCGCCCACACCTACATGGCGGCCGAGTCCCTCCAACAGGCCGCCGCCGAGGCCGGTATCGAGCTCACGGTCGAAACCCAGGGCTCCGCCGGCTTCACCAAGCTGACCCCCGAGGCCATCGCCACCGCCGACGCGGTCGTCTTCGCCCACGACGTCCCGGTCAGGGAACGCGCCCGCTTCGCCGGCAAGCCCACGGTCGACGTCGGCGTCAAGGCCGGCATCAACCGCCCCGCCGAACTCCTCCAGGAGGCCCGCGACAAGGCGGACCGCGGGGAGGTCGCGGACTCCGCCCGGACCCCCGTCGAAGAGGCCGGCGAACCACAGGACGGCTACGGCGCCAAGCTCCGCACCTGGCTGATGTCCGGCGTCAGCTACATGGTCCCCTTCGTCGCCGCCGGCGGACTCCTCATCGCCCTCGCCTTCGCCATCGGCGGGTACGAGATCAACACCGCCCCCTCCGTCGCCGAGCACTTCGTCTGGACCGAAGCCGCCAGCTGGGCAGCACTGCTCTTCCAGACCGGCGGCCTCGCCTTCGGCTTCCTCGTCCCCGTCCTCGCCGGCTACATCGCCTACGGCATGGCCGACCGGCCCGGCCTCGTCCCCGGGTTCGTCGGCGGCGCCGTCGCCCTCACCATCAACGCCGGCTTCCTCGGCGGTCTGATCGCCGGCCTCATCGCGGGCGGCACCGTCCTCGCCGTCCAGAAGCTGAAGATCCCCGTCGCCCTGCGCGGGATCATGCCGGTGGTCGTGCTGCCGCTCATCGGATCCGCCGTCACCGCGTTCCTGATGTTCCTGGTGGTCGGCAAGCCCGTCGCCTCGCTCCAGCAGGCCCTCACCGACTGGCTGTCCGGCCTCTCCGGCGCCAACGCGATCATCCTCGGCGTCATCCTCGGCCTGATGATGTGCTTCGACCTCGGCGGCCCGCTCAACAAGGTCGCCTACGCCTTCGCCATCGGCGGCCTCGCCACCCCCAACGAGGGCAGCCTCAAGGTCATGGCCGCCGTGATGGCCGCCGGCATGGTCCCGCCGCTCGCGATGGCGCTGGCCACCACCGTCCGCGGCCGGCTCTTCTCCAAGACCGAGCGCGAGAACGGCAAGGCCGCCTGGTTCCTCGGCGCCTCCTTCATCAGCGAGGGCGCCATCCCCTTCGCCGCGGCCGACCCGCTGCGCGTGATCCCGGCCGCGATGGCCGGCGGGGCGGTCACCGGAGCGCTCTCGATGGCCTTCGAGTGCACCCTGCGCGCCCCGCACGGCGGCATCTTCGTCATCCCGCTGATCGGCAACCCGCTGCTCTACCTGATCGCCATCGCCGCCGGTACGGCCACCACCGCCGGTCTGGTCGTCCTCCTCAAGGGCATGCGCAAGCGGAACGAGACCCCGACGGCCACCGCCGCCGGAGCCGGGCCCGCCGAAGCCGAGACCGCCGGCGCCGAGCCCGTGAAGGTCACCGTCGCCGCCTGAGCCGACCGGCTCACCTGACCCGCCCGCGGAGCTCCATGGCTCCGCGCGCGGCCGTCTCCGTCTCGTACACCTCGCACATGTGCCGCCCGTCCGGCGTGGCCGTGTGCTCGACCTCCCACAGGCTGAGCTCGCTCCCGTCCAGCAGGACGAACGCGTGCTCGTACAGGCTGAAACCGGCGTTGCGCCCGTCCGACAGGCACTGCCGGGTGCCGAACGCCTGCGTGATCTGGTGCGCGTACGCCGAGCGCAGCAGCAGCGACACGCTCTCGCCCGGCCGGTCCGGGTTCTCCGCGCGGCGCAGTACGCGGCGGGCGTGGTCCGCGGAGTCCTCCACCGTGTAGTCGCGGTGCCGCTGGGCCGGGGTCGGGTTCGAGAACAGCGCGCTCAGCACGGCGATGTCGCTCGCGGGCTCCTCCTCGGCCGTCGCCTCCGTGAGGTCCCGGGCCACTTGCGAGGGGGTCTCGCCGAACAGCCGGGCCACCGCGAGGCAGGTCTCCGCCCTGCTGGCGAAGACCTCGTGGCGTATGGAGAGGTCGTCCTCCCCGCGGTGCGCCAGCTCCCACAGGGCCACCGACCCGCCGTCGGCCAGCAGGTAGGTGTGCCGGCGGGTCTCCCGCCACCTGCCCGACGCCGGACCGTGGCGGGTGGTGAAGAGCGAAGAACTGTGGGCGAGTGCCGTGCGCAGGCGCTCGACCAAGCGGTCGGGCAGGTCGAAGGAGTTGAGGGCGCGGCCCAGGAGTCGCTCGAGGTGCGCCTCGGTTGTCTCGTACGGATCGCTCAAGGTGGGTCTCCAGGCCGTCGCAGCTTGTCACTTCGCGGACGCTCAACGTAGCCCCTGGGTCTGACATCACGTCCGGGGTTCGGTAAAACGTCCGGGAAGCATCGGGGGTTCCCGCCACCCCTTCAGGTCAACCTCCTTGCCCATGAGCATGGTTGGTCCGGATTTGGGATGCGGAGGCGGGACGATGAGCCGTATGGCAACGAATACCGTGGGCGTGCCCCGCCAGCAAGGGCATCCGCGCAACCACGACGACGCAAAGCCGCCCGCCGCCCCCCGCGCGCTCGGCTGGCTGCTGGTGCTCACCGGGGCCGCGGGAGTGCTGGCCGCCTGGGTCATCACCCTCGACAAGTTCCTGCTGCTGGAGAACCCGAACTTCAAGCCCGCCTGCAGTCTGAACCCGGTCGTCTCCTGCGGCAGCGTGATGAAGAGCGAGCAGGCGGCGGCCTTCGGCTTCCCGAACCCGATGCTGGGGCTGGTCGCCTACGGGGCGGTCGTGTGCGTCGGCGCGGGCCTGCTGGCCGGCGCCCGCCACCGGGGCTGGTTCTGGCTGGGACTCGACGCGGGAATGCTCTTCGGCGTCGGATTCTGCTCCTGGCTCATGGTCCAGTCGCTCTACGAGATCAACGCGCTCTGCCTGTGGTGCTGCCTCACCTGGGTGGCCACCCTCGTGATGTTCTGGGCGGTCACCGCGTACACCGTGCGTACGGGCATCCTCCCCGCGCCCGCCCCCGTGCGGAGCTTCTTCGCCGAGTTCGGCTGGGCCCCGCCCGTCCTGCACACCGGCGTGATCGGGATGCTGATCCTGACCCGCTGGTGGGACTTCTGGACCGGCTGAGCGGGCCGGAGCGCACACGAGGGCCCCAGCAGCTGGAAGCTGCCGGGGCCCTCGTTCATCGCTCCACGGGCGCCGGGCGCCCGGACCGCAATGCGGGAGCGGAGATCAGCTGCCGACGGAGCCGTTGCCAGACAGGACCGGGATGTTGCTGAGGATGTGCGAGAGCGGCTCGTCGCCCTTGGCCTGGGTGGAGTTCTCGGTGCACTGCTGGTTCTGCGGGTTGGACAGGACGTTGATGTCCTGGACACCGACGTTGACCAGGGCGATCAGCGACTGGGCGTTGACCTTGACGGGCAGGCCGATGCAGGGCTTGTTCAGGGTGCCCTGGACGACGCCGAGCTGCGGGCTCATGTCGCCGTGCGTCTTCTGGTTGCCGTAGATCTGCTGGGCACCGTTTCCGTTGACGGTGTTGATCCCGTTGTCGTTGCCGATGGCCATGGCCGGGGCCGCAACAGCAGCGCCCGCGCCGACGGCGGCGGCGGTGACCGCGGCAGCAGTCATGATCTTCTTGAGCATCTTGATCCTTTTGTCGCACGAGTGCCCGCTAGTGGAGCGCCCTGATCAACTGCCCGCACAGAGGGTTGGTTCCGCTGCTTCACTCAAACGGCCTGTCCGCGGGCGGGTTTTCCCCGGGTGGGGTGAGCCGCCCCCGGACGCGTGCGCGAAGCCCGTACGCAGCCCGCACCGGGGGTGCGGGGGCCGATGTTCCTGTTGCGCTCCGTCGAACGCCTTCGCACGGTGGGTAAGGGAGCGGATCGCTCGGGTCCGCTTTCGTTCGACCACCAGAAGGAAACACTCATGCACCACACCAACGCCTCCCGCTTCCGCATCCGCGTCCTCGTCCCCACGGCCCTGACGGTTGTCATACTCGCCGGCGCGGCTGCCCCCGCGGGCGCCGCCGAAGGTGCCGGTGCCGCCGAGTCCCGCGTGGCGGCCGCCCGGGAGCGGATCGAGGAGAGGGTGGCGGCGGCGGGTCCGCTCGACGACCTGCTCGCCTCCGTCTCCAAGATCCTGGCGGACCTGACGAAGAGCCTGGGCACCCTGCTGCCGGGGGTCAAGATCCCCGAGATCAAGCTGCCCGCGCTCCCGGCCATGCCCGAGATCCCGGCGATCCCGAACCTGCCGCTCCCGGCGATTCCGGAGATCCCCGCGATTCCGGACATCCCGATCCCCGACCTCCCGGTCTCCGCTCCCGCGGTCCCACCCGCGGGAGCGGTGCCCGCCGTACCGGGAGTGCCCGCGGTACCCGCAGTACCCGCAGTACCCGGCGTACCGGCCACGCCGGCGCTGCCGCCGCTCGACACGGTCCCCGACCTCGCGGACTTCCTCCCGTAGGCGATCCGGACCCGCACGCGGTGACGACCATTGGGCTGAACAGGTCTGATCGCGTGCGGAACCGTGTCGTCTGGGATGCTGGACCGTTTCGCTCGATGTGAGCCTCGAAATCGGGGCAGAACATCGAAGAGAAGGTGCACTTCCCATGAACACTGCCAAGAAGGCCGCCCTGGTCCTGGCCACCGCTGGTCTCGCCGCGGCCGGTGCCGCCGGCTCCGCTATGGCCGACTCGTCGGCCGAGGGCGCGGCCGTGGGTTCCCCCGGTGTCCTCTCGGGCAACCTGGCTCAGGTCCCGGTCCACGTCCCGATCAACGTCTGCGGCAACTCCGTCAACGTGATCGGTGCGCTGAACCCGGCGTTCGGCAACACCTGCGTCAACGACTGACGTCGTACGCACCAAACCGACTGTGGGCGCCCCGGCTCTGCCGGTGGCGCCCACAGTCGTGTCGGCGGGAGAGCGGGTCGGACCCGTCAGTTGGCGCCGCCGTTGAGCTTCACCCCGCCGAGCAGCGGCGAGGCCTGGGTGGCCCCGTTCGCCAGCTTCATGACCTCGCCCGGCGCACCGTTGCGGACCTCGTTGACCTTCTGCACGGTGGTCATGACCTTCTGGACGCTCTCGCCCTGTTCGGCCAGCCCGTTGCCCACCGTCTGCGGGAGCGCCTCCGAGACCGGGTTCACGGCGCCCAGGGTCTCCGTGAGCCCGCTCGTCAGGCTCATGGGGACGGCCGGAGCCTCGGTGGCGAAGGCGGGAGTGGCGGCGCCGAGGGCGGCGACGGACCCGACGACCGCGGCGGCTACCTTCGAGAGCTTCATTATCGAAAATCCTCTTCTTTCGTGGACAAGGGTGTCAGCGGCGACCGGCATGCCGCTTTCGTCCTGGCTAACGATTCCCCGCCGTTGCGGAAACGCGGAACCGAACACGGCAACGGCCGGAGAATCCGACAAGGGACTCTCCGGCCGATATTTCTTCTGATTACCGGTATTGCCGTCAGGCGATACGGGACCTGCGGTACAGAATGGCGCCGCCCAGGACCAGGGCCGAGGCGAGAGCCGCCGCGGCGCCGTGCGAACCGGCGCCGGTGGCCGCGAGCTGCGGTGCGGTCGCCCGCGCGGGGACGGGGGCGGGAGCCGGCGCCTCGGTGGGGACGGTCGGGTATAAGCGACGGCCCCCATACAGTCCGCCGATATCCCTCCCCACCTGCGGACTTCTAGCGTGAACGCATGACCCCTCACGTCACCTCGGGCGCCACCGTCAAGGCCGCCGACCGCGCCCACGTCTTCCACTCCTGGTCCGCCCAGGCCCTGATCGACCCGCTCGCCGTGGCCAAAGCCGAGGGGTCGTACTTCTGGGACTACGACGGCAAGCGCTACCTCGACTTCGCCTCCCAGCTGGTCAACACCAACATCGGCCACCAGCACCCCAAGGTCGTCGCCGCCATCCAGGAGCAGGCCGCCACGCTCTGCACCCTGGCCCCCGGTTTCGCCGTCGACGTCCGCTCCGAGGCCGCACGCCTCATCGCGCAGCGGACCCCCGGCGACCTCGACAAGATCTTCTTCACCAACGGCGGCGCCGAGGCCGTCGAGAACGCCGTCCGCATGGCCCGGCTGCACACCGGCCGCCAGAAGGTGATGTCCACCTACCGCTCGTACCACGGCGCCACCGCCACCGCGATCAACCTGACCGGCGACCCGCGCCGCTGGCCCTCGGACACGGCCGCCGCCGGCGTCGTGCACTTCTGGGGACCGTTCCTCTACCGCTCGCCCTTCCACGCGACGACCGAGGCCGAGGAGTGTGCGCGCGCCCTCACCCACCTCGCCGACACGATCGCCTTCGAGGGTCCGGCGACGATCGCCGCGATCATCCTGGAGTCGGTCCCCGGCACGGCCGGGATCATGGCCCCGCCCCCCGGCTACCTGGCCGGCGTGCGCGAGCTCTGCGACCGCCACGGCATCGTCTTCATCCTGGACGAGGTCATGTCGGGATTCGGCCGGACCGGCAAGTGGTTCGCCGCCGAGCACTTCGACGTCACGCCCGACCTGATCACCTTCGCCAAGGGTGTCAACAGCGGGTACGTCCCGCTGGGCGGCGTCGCGATCTCCGCCGAGATCGCCGAGACCTTCGCCACGCGCCCCTACCCGGGCGGGCTGACCTACTCGGGCCACCCCCTGGCCTGCGCCGCCGCCGTCGCGACGATCACCGCCATGGACGAGGAGGGCATCGTCGAGCACTCCGCCCACCTCGGCGAGAACCTGATCGGCCCGGCGCTCGCCGAGATCGCGGAGCGTCACCCCTCGGTCGGCGAGGTCCGCGGCCTCGGGACCTTCTGGGCGCTGGAACTCGTCCGGGACAAGGAGACGCGCGAACCGCTCGTTCCCTACAACGCCGCCGGTGCGGACAACGCGCCGATGGCCGAATTCGCCGCTGCCTGCAAGGCGTCCGGACTGTGGCCCTTCGTCAACATGAACCGGACGCACGTGGTCCCTCCGTGCAACATCACCGAGGGAGACGCGAAGGAGGGCCTGGCCCTGCTGGACGACGCCCTGACCGTCGCCGACCGGCACGCCCGCGGGCAGAGGCACCGCAGCGGCCCCGCGCGTACGGCCCCCACAGGGCCCGCGCGGGGCCGCACGCGTTCCTGCGCGTGCGTACGGGGCCTCGCCTGCTCCCCGGCCGCCCCCGGCGCGGCGCGTCCGCGCACGTTGAACGATCAAGGAAAGAGCGCTCTACCGTCCGGATAACGGATGCTAAATGCATATAGCGGCCATCAACCGATCGGTTTCAGCCGCTCCGGCTGGCTTAAGGTGTCCGAAGCCCACAGATGGAGACGGACCCCTATGTCAGGCAGCGGCGCTGTCAACCGCAACACACTTCGCCGGCAGATCGCGGACGCGCTGCGCGACGAGGTGCTCGCGGGACGTCTGCCGCCGGGCATGGAATTCACCGTCAAGCAGATCGCCGAGCAGTACGAGGTCTCCGCGACCCCCGTCCGCGAGGCCCTGGTCGACCTCTCCGGACAAGGCCTGCTCGACTCCGTCCAGCACCGCGGCTTCCGCGTCCGAGTCTTCTCCGTGGAGGATTTCCGGGGCATGATCGAGGCTCGTACGCTGATCGTGGAAGGGATCTTCCGCCGACTCGTGGAACGCGGCACCGCCCCCGGCACCGGGGAGCGGCTCGTCTCGGTGCGCCGTCGGGGGGAGGAGGCGCGGCGGGCCGCGCTGAGCGGCTCGCTCGAAGTGCTGATCGGCTACGACCTGCGCTTCTGGAGGGAGTTGAGCGGGCTGGTCGGCAACACCTACATCTCCGAGTTCCTGCACCGGCTCCGCGTGCAGTGCTGGGTCTTCGCGGTCCCGTACCTGAAGGCCCAACCGGACCTGCGCACCGGCTTGTGGTCCGGCCACAACGAACTGATCGACGCGGTCACCCGCGCGGACGCCGAGGAGGTACGCCGCCTCGTGCACGCGTACAACCAGCACGGTCTGGACTGGGCCGCGGGCCTGCGGCCGAAGGCGGCCGGCCCGTGAACGGCGAGAACGGCGTGACGGCCGACCACGCGGACCAGGCCGACCGCGAGGACCGCGCGGACCAGACGGGCAGCGCGGGCCGGCCGGCCCGGCCCCGGACGCCCTGGCTCGGTGACGTCGGCCTCTCCGTCGTCGTCCCCGTCCTCGGCGGGGACGACCGCATCGGCGGGACCCTCGCCGCCGCTCCCGGCCGGCTCGACGCCCTGCTCGGCACGGGGCCCGGCGCCTGGGAGCTCGTCGTCGTGGTCGTCGATGACGGCGACGGCCCGGCCGGTACCGTCCTGGCCGCGGCAGCCGACGAGCCGCGGATCCGGCTGGTCCGCCCGGCCGACCACGGCGCCGACCACGCCGCCGCCGACGAGCCCGACCACGAGCCCGGCCACCCCGCCGCGGGACATCCGCGCCCCGGCGGCAAGGGGACCGCACTGCGTGCCGGAGTGCTCGCGTCCGCCGGCCGGCGGGTGCTGATCACCGACGCCGGCCTCACGACGCCGCTCGACGAGCTGGCCCGCCTGGAGCGCGAGCTGGACGGCCCGGATCCGGACGGCGCCCCCGCCGCGGTCCTCGGCCGGTCCGGGAACCGCCTGGTCCGCGCCATCGGCATCCCCGGCATACCGGGCTTCCGCGCCGACACCTGCGGCTTCGCCCTCTTCGACGGCGACCGCGCCCGCGCCGCCTTCGGCGCCTCCACCCTCGACGGCCCCGCCATCGACGCCGAGGTCCTGCGCTGGATCCGCCGCCAGGGCTGGCACGTGGCCGAGGTCCCGCTGAACCGCGCCCCCGGCACCGCAGACCCGGCCCGCACCGCAGACCCGGCCCGCACCGCCGACCCCGCCCGCGCCGCAGGCCCCGTACGCACCACCCGTCCTCGCCCCCGCCGCACCGCCGGCGGGCTGCGCCTGGCACTCGGCGAGCTGCTGCGCCTGAACGCCGGCGGCCTCGCCGTCGCCGCCGCCTTCCTCGCCCTCTCCCTCTACGTGTTCCAGGGCCTGTGGGCGGACCTGGACGGCAGCTACCTCGCGGACGCCCTCCAGGACCAGAACCAGTGGGAGTGGTTCGTCGGCGTCACCACCGACAACGTCACCCACCTGCGCAATCCGCTCTTCACCTTCGCCCAGGGCATGCCGGACGGCGTGAACCTCATGGCCAACGCCACCATGCTCGGCCTGAACGTCCCGCTGATCCCCGTCACCCTGCTCTTCGGCGCGACCGTCACCTTCGCCCTGGTCCTCACCCTCGGCATGGCCGCCAGCGCCTGGACCTGGTACTGGCTGATCCGCCGCCGCCTCGTGCGCAGCCGCTGGGCCGCCGCCGCGGGCGGGGCGCTCGCCGCCTTCGCGCCGCCGATGGTCTCGCACGCCAACGGCCACCCGAACTTCGTCGTCCTGTTCATGATCCCGCTGATCGTCGACCGGGCCCTGCGCCTGTGCGAACCGCACCGCAGGGGTCGCGGCGCGACCCGGGACGGGGTCCTGCTCGGGCTGTTCGCGACGTACCAGATCTTCATCGGCGAGGAGCCGCTGCTCATCGCCGCGCTCGGCATGCTGGTGTTCTGCCTGGCCTACCTCCTCGTGGACCGCCGCCGCGCCCTCGCCGCCGCGCGCCCGCTGGGCGCGGGCCTGGTCGTCGCCCTCGCCGTCTGCCTGCCGCTGGTGGTCGTCCCGCTGTTCTGGCAGTTCTTCGGCCCGCAGAGCTACCACGCGATCCTGCACGGGGACAACGCCGGGAACAGCCCGCGCGCCCTGATCGAGTACGCCGGGCGCTCGCTCTTCGGCGACCCCGAGACGGCCGCCCGCCTCTCGCTGAACACCACCGAGCAGAACGCCTTCTACGGCTGGCCCCTGCTGGCCTTCGGCGTCGCCGTCTGCGTGTGGCTGTGGCGCAGCAGGACCGTACGGGCCCTCGCGATCACCGGGTTCGTGACGCTGCTGCTGTCGCTCGGACCGTGGGTGCCCGTACCGCACACGGAGATCGTGCTGCCGGGCCCCTGGCGGCTGATGATCAAGCTGCCGCTCTTCGAGTCGGTCATCGAGGGGCGCGTGGCCATGGTCTGCGCCCCGATCCTCGGCATCCTGCTCGCCCTCGCGCTCGACCGGATCGTGCGCCTGCGGACCCGCGAGCTGCGCACCCTGGGCCTGCTCGGGGCGGCGGCCGCGCTGATCCCGATCCTGCCGCTGCCGCTGACCGTCCGGGAGCGCGCGCCGGTTCCCGCCTTCATCACCTCCGGGTCGTGGAAGGACTACGTCAAGGACGGCGAGGCACTCGTTCCGGTGCCGCTGCCGGACCCGGGCCAGGCGGACGCGCTGCACTGGCAGGTGGAGGCGGACTTCGGCTTCCGGCTGGCCGGCGGCTACTTCAACGGCCCGTGGGGACCCGACCGGATCGGCATCTACGGGGCCACCCCGAGGCACCTCTCGAACCTCCTGCGCGACGTCCGATACGGCGCGCAGCCGCCCGAGGTCACTCCGGCCTGGCAGGCCCAGGCCCGCCAGGACCTGGAGTACTGGAAGGCGGGCGCGGTCGTCCTGCCCGTCCAGGAGCGGGACACGCAGCTGCGGGACCTGCTCAGCGGACTGCTGGGCCGGGCGCCGGAGAAGGTGCTCGACGCGTGGGTCTGGCGGGTGGGTCCGGGGGCGCCGTAGCCTGCGAGGTTCTGCTCACCCCTTCGCGGAGCGTGTCCGGCGCACTACGCTGGCCGGAACGGCGGCAACGACTGATCGGAGGCCGCGTGGCCTGTGACCTGTGGCTGGTCCCCCTTGTCGACGTGCTGTGCCACAGCCCCGACAATCCCTTCGCGGAAGAGATCGCCTCGTACGACAAGGCGCTGGGCGAGGCCGGACTGCCGTCCGTGCCGGTGTTCGCGTACATGCCGGGCCTGTCCGGGGACGTCGCCCCGGTGGCCGGTTTCGACTACGACGCCCTGCACTTCCTGCGCCGGGCGTACCTGCTCCAGCTCTGCGGGCTGCCGGTGACGCCGGTGGACGAGCTGGGCGGGGACTACGAGCAGCTGCTGGAGATGTTCGAGTCGACGGCCCAGCAGTCGCACCTGGTGTGGCACTACGACCACGCGGGCGCCTATGTCCCGGTGGACTTCGCGGTGCCGCTGGCGAATGAGGAGCTGCTGGCCGGTGGCGGCCCGCTGGGGTCGGCCCAGGGGCTGCTGCGGGAGCTGGCGGTGGTGGCTCCCGCGATCGGGATAGACCCGGGGAACCCGCCCGTGGCGCCCGCCCCGCCGGGGCGGCCGACGTCGCTGGAGGAGCCGGCGGGGCCGATCCCGTACGACGACAGCCCCTTCGCCCGGGAGCGGCACGTGTGGCTGGGCCTGCACGCGGCGGCCACGCGGAGCCTCGGGCAGGGCTCGATGATCATCTTCAGCTGACGGGGCCCGTCCGCCGGGGCGGAGCCGTCCCCGCCCCGCCCCGGCGGGACCGCATTCAGCCGGATCCAGCCGCATCCAGCCGCATTCAGCTGGATCCAGCCGGATTCAGCGCGGCTGCTCCGGCGGTCTTTGGCGGGGCATGTTCGGGCGGGTGCCGGGGGGGAGCGGGAAGCGGGTTGGCGGGACGTAGGCGTCCGAGCGCGCCCCGTTCGCCCCCAGGGACTGCATCACCAGCGGCGCGGGGCCCGAGCTGAACTCGACCATCCACTCCGCGGTCTCGGACCGCACGAGTTCGGTGACGTCCTCCGAGAACCGGCGCAGCACGGTGAGACATCGTTCCGCCGCCTCGCTCGCCGTGCCCTCCGTGGGGCCCAGGACCTCCCGCACGTTCTCCGAGGCCCAGTCGAACTGGAGGGTCTGCAGACGCCGCTGCACGGCCTGCGCCGTCGCCACGTCCCGCATCCAGCCCGAGGTCAGGCCGAAGAACCGGTCGCAGGCCAGGCAGGCCGCCGCCAGGAGGAGCGAGAGGTAGCCGTACGAGGCCGCGCCGGGCGCCGAGCCGGTCAGTTCCAGCAGCGGCATCGAGGCGCCCGCGACCGCTCCCACGGCCGCCGCGGCCCGCAGGATCCGGGCGCCCCGGCGCTTCCACGCCCGGTCGGACAGGTACCACTCGGCGGTGCGCAGCGCGTCGGCCTCGACCCGCCGGTAGAGCTCGTCGAGCCGCTCGGCGGGCTCGCCCCAGTCCCCGAGAGGGAACGGCCGCCCGGTGAGGTCGCCGTCCTCTGCGGGATCCCGGGGTGGCCCCTCGGGCTGCATCTCCGGCTGACTCACCCGGCACTCCCTCTGCCTGCGCTGACGTGTGGTGGTGCGCGTGTGCGCAATGGTGCGCATGCTCTTCCTACCTTCGAATGGTGCGCGATGGGCGACGATTCCCCGGTTTTCCGCCCGCAAGGAGGGCCCCAGCAGGTACGCGTACGCCTCGTCTCTCACTCGAAAGAGTTGGTCCTCACGGCGTAGGGCGCCGCGCCCGGGGAGCACGTAGGCTCGGATTTGACCGAGCGGTCCGATGCCCGGGCCGATGCGACGAAGCTACGAAAGTGAGTGACCTGTGATTCCCGGTGGCGGTCAGCCCAACATGCAGCAGCTGCTCCAGCAGGCCCAGAAGATGCAGCAGGACCTCGCCGTGGCCCAGGAAGAGCTGGCGCAGGCCGAGGTCGAGGGCCAGGCCGGCGGCGGCCTCGTCAAGGCGACCGTCACCGGTTCCGGCGAACTGCGCGCGCTGGTGATCGACCCCAAGGCCGTGGACCCCGAGGACACGGAGACGCTCGCTGACCTGGTGGTCGCGGCGGTCCAGGCGGCCAACGAGAATGCGCAGGCGCTCCAGCAGCAGAAGCTGGGGCCGCTGGCCCAGGGGCTGGGCGGCGGCAGCGGCATCCCCGGCCTCCCCTTCTAGCCCCCGGCACCGCACCACCCGCACCACCCGTCCTACCCGCACCACCACCCGCACCACCCCGTTCCACCGAAGCGAAAGCAGGCAGTCCGTTGTACGAAGGCGTGGTCCAGGACCTGATCGACGAACTGGGCAGGCTGCCCGGCGTCGGGCCCAAGAGCGCGCAGCGGATCGCCTTCCACATCCTGCAGGCGGAGCCCACCGACGTCCGCCGCCTCGCGCACACGCTGCTCGAGGTCAAGGACAAGGTCCGGTTCTGCGCGGTGTGCGGGAACGTGGCGCAGGAGGAGCGGTGCAACATCTGCCGCGACCCGCGCCGCGACCTGTCGGTCATCTGTGTGGTCGAGGAGTCGAAGGACGTCGTCGCGATCGAGCGGACGCGCGAGTTCCGGGGCCGGTACCACGTCCTCGGCGGCGCGATCAGCCCGATCGAGGGCGTCGGCCCGGACGACCTGCGCATCAGGGAGCTGCTGGCGCGGCTCGCCGACGGTGCGGTCACCGAGCTGATCATCGCGACCGACCCCAACCTGGAGGGCGAGGCGACCGCCACCTACCTCGCCCGCATGCTCAAGCCCATGGGCCTGAAGGTCACCCGCCTGGCCAGCGGGCTCCCCGTCGGGGGAGATCTGGAGTACGCGGACGAGGTCACGCTCGGGCGGGCCTTTGAAGGAAGGCGACTTCTCGATGTCTGACGCAACGCTGCACGCCCTGGGGCAGGATCCGGACGACTTCGCCGTCCAGATCTCGGACCAGATCGAGTCCTTCATCGTCGCGGTCACCGAGGTGGCCAAGGGCGAGGACCCGGACAGCGCGGTGCCCTTCCTCCTCCTGGAGGTCTCCCAGCTCCTGCTGGCGGGCGGTCGGCTGGGCGCGTACCAGGACGTCCTGCCCGACGAGCGCTACGAGCCCGACCTGGGCCCCGAGCCGGACGTGGACGATCTGCGCGAGCGGTTCGCGCTGATGCTGGAGCCGGTCGACGTCTACTCCGAGGTCTTCGACCCCTACGAGCCGCGCAAGGCCCCGGTCGCGCACCGGATCTCCGACGACCTGGCCGATGTGGTGGCGGACCTGCGGCACGGGCTCATCCACTACCAGGCGGGCCGGATCACCGAAGCCCTGTGGTGGTGGCAGTTCTCGTACTTCACCAACTGGGGCCCGACTTCCTCGGCGACCCTGCGCGCCCTGCAGTCGCTCGTGGCGCACGTCCGGCTGGACCAGCCGCTGGAGGCCCTGGACGGGCTGGACACGGACGAGGACCTGACCGAGGAGGACCTCGCCGAACAGGCGGGCAAGGTCATGGCCGAGGAACTCGGCGGACTGGGCCGCAAGTAAAAGACGCTCGGCGGGGGAACGTATTCTTTGATCTTTTCGTCTCATGATGTGGTACGAGGCGGTCGGATCGCGGCCGCTCGTTAGACTGCACCAGCAATGAGACGGATTGAGCGAGGAGCGCACGTGGGCCTTGTCGTGCAGAAGTACGGAGGCTCCTCCGTAGCCGATGCCGAAGGCATCAAGCGTGTTGCCAAGCGGATCGTGGATGCCAAGAAGAACGGCCACCAAGTGGTCGTCGTGGTTTCCGCGATGGGCGACACGACGGACGAGTTGATCGACCTCGCGGAACAGGTGTCCCCGATGCCTGCCGGCCGCGAATTCGACATGCTGCTGACCGCCGGAGAGCGGATCTCCATGGCCCTGCTGGCCATGGCGATCAAAAACCTGGGCCACGAGGCCCAGTCGTTCACCGGCAGCCAGGCGGGCGTCATCACCGACTCGGTCCACAACAAAGCGCGCATCATCGATGTCACGCCGGGCCGTATCCGCACCGCGCTGGACGAGGGCAACATCGCCATCGTCGCCGGCTTCCAGGGCGTGTCCGCGGACTCCAAGGACATCACCACCCTCGGCCGGGGCGGCTCGGACACGACCGCCGTCGCGCTCGCCGCGGCGCTGGACGCCGAGGTCTGCGAGATCTACACCGATGTCGACGGCGTCTTCACCGCGGACCCCCGCGTCGTGAAGAAGGCCAAGAAGATCGACTGGATCTCCTCCGAGGACATGCTGGAGCTCGCGGCCTCCGGCTCCAAGGTGCTGCTGCACCGCTGCGTCGAGTACGCGCGCCGCTACAACATTCCGATCCACGTCCGCTCGTCCTTCTCGGGACTGCCGGGCACGTGGGTCAGCAACGAGAATCCGCAGGGAGACGAGCCGGTGGAGCACGCCATCATCTCCGGAGTCGCTCACGACGTCTCCGAAGCCAAGATCACGGTCGTCGGCGTTCCGGACAAGCCGGGCGAGGCCGCGGCGATCTTCCGCGCCATCGCGGACGCCGAGATCAACATCGACATGATCGTGCAGAACGTGTCCGCCGCCTCCACGGGCCTGACGGACATCTCCTTCACCCTCCCCAAGGCCGAGGGCCACAAGGCCATCGACGCCCTGGAGAAGGCGAAGGGCACCATCGGCTTCGAGTCCCTGCGCTACGACGACCAGATCGGCAAGATCTCCCTGGTCGGCGCGGGCATGAAGACGAACCCGGGCGTCACCGCCTCGTTCTTCCAGGCGCTGTCCGACGCGGGCGTCAACATCGAGCTGATCTCCACCTCCGAGATCCGCATCTCGGTCGTGACCCGCCAGGACGACGTCAACGAGGCCGTCCGCGCCGTGCACACGGCCTTCGGCCTCGACTCCGACAGCGGCGACGAAGCCGTCGTCTACGGAGGCACCGGACGATGACGGCCACCCGGTCGACCCCGGCACCGGCACTCGCCGTCGTCGGGGCGACCGGAGCGGTCGGCTCCGTCCTGCTCCAGATCCTGTCCCAGCGCGCGGACGTCTGGGGCGACATACGCCTGATCGCCTCCTCGCGCTCGGCCGGCCGCCGGCTGACCGTGCGCGCCGAGGAGACCGAGGTGCTGGCCCTCACCGAGGACGCCTTCGACGGCCTCGGAGCGGGCGACGTCGCGATCTTCCTGACTCCGGCCGAGGTCTCGGCCCGGTGGGCTCCCGTCGTCACCGCGCGCGGCGCGGTCGTGGTGGACCGGTCCGCGGCGTTCCGCGAGGACCCCGAGGTGCCGCTCGTGGTGCCCGAGGTGAACGCGTCCGCGGCGCGGATCCGCCCGCGCGGGATCGTCGCCGGCCCGGACTGCGTGACCGCCGCGATGATCGCGGCGCTGGGCGCGCTGCACACCGAGTACGGGCTGGCCGAGCTGGCCGTCTCCTCGTACCAGGCCGCGAGCGGGGCCGGCCGGTCCGGCTCCGAGGCGCTGCGCCGCCAGCTGTCCCTGGTCGCCGGCACCGCCCTGGGGGAGCACCCCGGGGACGTGCGCCGGTCCGTGGGTGAGGACACCGGCCCCTTCGCGGCCCCGCTCGCGCTCAATGTCGTGCCGTGGTCCGGCGAACTGCGCGAGGACGGCTGGTCCTCGCACGAACTGGCCGTACGGGCGCAGACGCGCCGGATCCTGGACCTCGCGGAGCTGCCGGTCTCGGTGACCTGCGTCCAGGTGCCCGTGCTGACCGGGCACTCGCTGACCGTACGGGCCCGCTTCGCGGTCGCCGTCGACCCGGTGCGCGCCCGGGAGGTCCTGGACGCCGCCCCCGGTGTGGTCCTCGTGGACGACCCGGCGGCGGGCGAGTTCCCGACCCCGTCGGACGCCGCGGGGACGGATCCGGCCTGGGTGGGACGGGTGCGGGGCTCGCTCGACGACCCGGCTTCCCTGGAGTTCTTCGTGTCCGCGGACAACCTGCGCCAGGGTGCTGCGCTGAACGCCACACGGACCGCGGAGCTCATCGCGGGTGAGTTTGGGTATTTCGCTTTGTAGGATCATCAGTGATCCCTTGACCAAGGTGATGGCCCGACGGCCGCCGTGATGCGCGGCGCCGGCGGGGAGCGGCTACGCATGAGGGCAATGGGAACCACGCCGATGAGTCTGCCTCGCGCGTACAACCCTGACGGGGGGACGCGTGTCCAACTGGCGTGGCAGAAGCATTGCTGGACTTCCCCGTCATTTCGGTGCGCACCGGGACCATCCCGTCGCGCCTGCGCTCCCGCACGCCCGGCGGCTTCCCGGTGATCGTTCCCGTTCCGCCGGCCACGGCGACGCCCGCAGCCCCGGCCGTTCCGGCCGGCGCGGCGACCCTGGGCGGCCGCGTGCCCGGGCCCCGCGATAGCGCGGAGGCCGCGGCGAGCACCGGGCCGGCCGAAGTGGTGGCGGGGACCACCGTCGACCACCTCACCGAGACGTACCAGGCCCACTACCGCTCGCTCCTCGGTCTCGCCGCGCTCCTCCTCGACGACACCGCCTCCTGCGAGGACGTGGTGCAGGAGGCCTTCATCCGGGTCCACTCGGCCCGCAGCCGGGTCCGCGACCGGGACAAGACCCTGGCCTACCTGCGCCAGACCGTGGTCAACCTCTCGCGCTCGGCCCTGCGCCGGCGCATCCTCGGCCTCAAGCTGCTGTCGAAGCCGATGCCGGACATGGCCAGCGCCGAGGAAGGCGCCTACGACCTGCTGGAACGGGACGATCTCATCAAGTCGATGCGCGGTCTGCAGCGCCGCCAGCGCGAGGTGCTGGTGCTGCGCTACTTCGCGGACATGACGGAAGTACAGGTCGCCGAGACGCTCGGCATATCGCTCGGTTCGGTCAAGGCGTACGGATCGCGGGGGATTGCCGCGCTGCGTGTGGCGATGGAGGCGGCGCAGTCATGAACGAGGACCGCAAGGTGAGCGAGGAACGGGCACTGCGGAGCCTGAGGGACGGAGCCTCGGGCGAGGGCGGCCTGCACGGGCTGACGCGCGGATCCGCGGGCGAGGGCCAGGCGGCGCTGCGCGAGCTGATGCGCGGAGCGGGAGCGGGAGCCGGCGGCGCGCGGGCCGTCGGTATCGGTATCGGGTCCGCCGGTACGGAGTCCGCCGGTACGGAGCCTGCCGGTACGGAGCCTGCCGCCGCCGGGTCCGGCGGCGCTGGGCCCGCGGCCTGTGGGCCCGGCGACGAGGAGCAGGCCCTGCGGGACCTGCTGCGCGGCGCCGTCGTGGGACTCGAGCCCGCCGGCGACGCGCTGGAGCGGTTGCGGCACGCCGTCCCCCGGCGCAAGACCCGCAAGCGGCAGGCGCTCGTCGCCGCCGCGGCGGCCGCGCTGCTGGTGGGGACCGCGATCCCGGCGGCCCTGCGGATGACCGTGGGCCAGGGCGACTCCCCCGACCGCTCGGCCATGGCCGGCCACGGCGAGCAGGGCGGGAACAAGAAGGACGGGTCCGACCCGCACCAGAACGGCGCCGGGGTCGACCCGAAGCCCACCAGGCCCGGCTCCGGCACGGGGCAGGGCGCGGGCGGTGCCACCGGCACGCCGACCCCGCCCACCACCGGCCTGCCCCCGATCGGGCCGAACCCCCACCAGTCGGGTTCCACCGCGCCCCTGCCCGGCGGCGCCGGCGTCCTGCTGCCCCCGCCCGCGGCTCCGGGCGTGCCCGGCTGCAGTGCGGACCAGCTCGGGGTGTCGGGCAGCGCGCGGACCCCGGAGGCCGACGGCAAGGTCTACGGCAGCTTCAAGGTCACCAACGTCTCGGGCCGGGGCTGTACCGTCCTCGGCCCGGACACCGTGACCGCGGCCCCGGCGAGCGGTCCCGCGCCCGGCCAGGGCGGCACCGGTGTGGCCGTCCTCGGCCACACCGCGGGCGACCCGGCGACCGGGCTGCCCGATCCTTCGGCCGAGGCCCCGCTGATGCTGCTCGCGCCGAACGCCGCGTACGAGGTGCGCTTCGCGTGGGTGCCGTCGCAGCAGAGCTGTACGGGTGCCTCCGCGGGCTCCAAGCCCCCGCAGGGCGGCTCCGGCGACCCCGCGGCCGCGGACTCCCTGGCGGTCCCGCCGGGGCCGGACGCGTCGGGCGTGGCGGTGTCCCACACGCCGAGCACCCCGCTGCCCGGTGCCCCGACGACGCAGACGACCATCCCGGACGCGTGCGGCGGGACGGTCTACCGGACGGGCGTCCTCCCGCTGGCGGCGCAGCCGACGCCGTAGGGGCCTGGCCGAGCACGGCACATGGCCGGGCCCGGCCGGGCCCGGAATGGGCGGGCCCGGCCGAGCGCGGCCGTGGTCGGGCCGGGCCGCCGACGGCTCAGGCCGAGCCGGTGCCCGTCGGGGCCGCGGCCGGTGCGGGTGCCTGCTCCGGGCCCGGGCCGGCCTCGGGGACCAGCCCCGCCTCCTCGTCGCGCAGGGTCTCCACCTCGCGCCGGTAGAGCCGGAACCACATGAAGAGCACGAACGCGGCGAAGACGAACCACTCGCCGGTGTAGCCGAGGTTCTGGAAGGCCTTGAGGTCGAGCCCGGTGTTGACCGGGGCCCGCGCCGGGACGGGGATCATCCCGTCGGCCGGGGTCTGCACGGTCAGCCAGGCGTCGTACAGCCCGTACGGCACGATGTTGACCAGCGAGGCCGCCCCGATGACGCCGAGCTGCCCGGCCGGCAGGCCGCCCGAGGAGTAGACGCCCTTGGTGCTGGAGTTCTCCGAGGCCTGCAGCGCGCCCGTGACCTCGACCCGCCCGGTCGGGGCGGCCGGAGCCCGGCCCGCGTCCGCGCCGCCCGGCAGCCAGCCCCGGACCACGGGAACGGCCTTGCCGGTGTCGGTCTTGAGCAGGGTCAGGACGTAGAAGCCGCTCTTCCCGTCGAGCCGCCGCTCGGGAACGAGCAGCTGGTCGGCGTACTCCCCGGAGACGGAGGCGAGCCGCCCGGAGGTCTTCTTGTCCACCGGGAGCAGCGAGTCCAGCGGCGCGGTCGCCTGTTCGGCGGGGCGCGCCTCGGTCGCCTCCTTGTGGCTGTCGACGCGGTCCTCGAACCGGCCGAGCTGCCAGGTCCCCATGAACAGGCAGAAGGGAACGCCGAGCGCGACGAAGACGTTGATCCCCCACCAGCGCGGGGTCAGGAGAAACCGGTGCACCCCACCACCGTACGGGGGGTGCACCGGTTCCCGGCCGCCGGGTCGGCCGGGTCGGCCGGGACGGCTCCGCGGCCGGTGCGGCCTACGAGCGCGGCGGCAGGTGCTTCAGCGCGAAGTCCAGCTCCATCCGGACCTGCTTGATCCGCTCTTCCACGACGAGCGAGCCGTGCCCGGCGTCGTACCGGTACACCTCGTGCTCCGCCCCGCGCGCCGCGAGGCGGTCGACGTAGTTCTCGATCTGCTTGATGGGGCAGCGCGGGTCGTTGAGACCCGCCGCGATGTGGACGGGCGCCTTCACCGCGTCGACGTAGGTCAGCGGCGAGGAGGCCTCGAAGCGCTCCGGGACCTCCTCCGGCGTCCCGCCGAAGAGGGTGCGGTCCAGGGACTTCAGCGCCTCCATCTCGTCGTGGTACGCCGTCACGTAGTCGGCGACCGGCACGGCGGCCAGGCCCACCGCCCAGGCGTCCGGCTGCGTGCCGAGGCCCAGCAGGGCCAGGTAGCCGCCCCAGGAGCCGCCGGACAGCACGAGGCGCGCCGGGTCGGCGAGGCCGCGGGCCACGGCCCACTCGCGCACGGCGTCGATGTCCTCCAGCTCGATCAGGCCGATCCGGTGCTTGAGGGCGTCGGTCCACTCGCGGCCGTAGCCGGTCGAGCCGCGGTAGTTGACGCGCACGACGGCGAAGCCGTGGTCGAGCCAGGCCGCCGGGGTGGCCGCGAAGGCGTCGCTGTCGTGCCAGGTCGGTCCGCCGTGGATCTCGAAGATCGTCGGGAAGGGGCCGTCGCCGTGCCCCGTCGGGCGCTGCGCCAGTGCGTGGATCCGCCCGCCGGGGCCCTCGACCCACACGTCCTCGACGGGCACGGAGCCCGGCGGCCGGAAGCCGGGAGGGTCGAGGACGACCCCGCCCGCCGTGGACCGCACGGCCGAGGGCTCGGCCGCCGAGGACCACTGGTACTCCACCGACCCGTCGGGCCGGGCCGTTGCGCCCGACACCGTCCCGGGCGGCGTGTCCAGGCGCAGCAGCTCGCGCGCGGCCAGGTCGTAGCGGAAGAGCTCGCTGCGCGCCTCGTGGCTGTGCTCGATCAGCAGCGCGGAGCCGTCCGGGTACCACTCGGCGCCGACGTCGCCCGGCAGGTCGATGTCCAGCTCCTCCTGGGTGCCCGCGACCACGTCCCACACCAGTGGCTCCCAGCGGCCGCGCCGCTGGTGGCCGATCAGCAGCCGGGCGTCGCCGGCGACGGGGGCGAAGCCGAGGACGGTCAGGCCGAGCTCCAGGGTCCCGCCCTCGGAGTCGTCCAGCTCGGCGACGGTCTTCCCGTCGAGCGTGATCACGCGCAGCGAGGAGTGCATCGCGTCGCCGTGCTCGGTGTGCTCGACGGCGAGCCAGGTCCCGTCGCGGGACAGGTCGCCGACCCCGGCCGACTCGCGGTGCCGGTAGACGACGGACGGCGCGGAGCCGTCGGCCGGTACGACGTGGATGGTGCTCCCGTCCTCGTCGGTGGAGCGCCCGACGACGGTCGTCCCGTCGCGCCCGATGGCGAGCCCCGCGGGGTACGAGGGCTCCAGCCCGGGGGTGGCCGGCTCGTCGGGGCCGCCCGCGAAGGGCTGGCGGACCCAGGTGCCGAACTCGTCCCCGTCGGTGTCGGAGAACCACCAGATCCACGCGCCGTCGGGGGACAGGGCCCCGTCGGTGGTCCCGTTGGGCCGGTCGGTGGCCTGCCGCTGCGTGCCGGTGGCGCGGTCCCAGGCGTAGAGCTCGTAGGTGCCGGTCGCGTTGGAGACGAAGAGCGAGCGGTCGGGCGCGTCCTCGGCCCAGTCGGGCAGCCCCACCCGCGGGGCCCGGAAGCGCTTCTCCCAGTCGGGCATGGCGGCGAGCGCGTCGGCGGCCGTGGCGTCGGTGGTGTCAGTCATGCCTCCATCATCCTTCTTCCGGGGAATCCCGGACTTTGGGCCGGGAGGGAATGGATCGTTGGCCCGGAGGCGCGGAGCGCCGGAGTGCTCTGTGTTGTCAGTGGCCTTCGCTATGTTGGTCCACCTTGACCGAAAGGGGGGTGGGCCGGGTGATCCGTGCGTACAAGTTCCTCCTGCGGCCCACCTTTCGGCAGGAGATCGCGCTCGGCGAGATGCTGCGTGATCACTGCGGCGTCTACAACGGCGCGTTGCAGGAACGCCGCGACGCCTACCGGCACGCCTCGAAGACGAGCATCAAGTACGGGATGCAGTCCGCGCAGCTCAAGGACATCCCGGCCTTCGACCCGGAGCGGCACGGGCGGTGGTCGTTCTCCAGCCGGCAGGCCACCTTGCGCCGTCTCGACAAGGCGTTCGCCGCGTTCTTCCGCCGGGTCAAGTCCGGCGATACTCCGGGATACCCGCGCTTCCGTGGGGTGAACTGGTTCGACACCGTCGACTTCCCGAAGGACGGCGACGGTTGCCGGTGGGACTCCCTCCCGGGCCATGCGGCCCGCGTCCGTTTCCAGGGCGTCGGGCACGTCAGGGTCCACCGGCACCGGTCGGTGGTCGGCAAGGTCAAGACCGTGTCGGTCAAGCGCGAGGGCAAGCGCTGGTACGTGGTGCTGACCGCCGTGCAGCCCCGGCCCGAGCCGCTGCCCGCGACGGGCTCCCCCCCGGGTCGCGCACCCGTGTCCCCCGTGCCAGGTTGGTACGGGGGAGACAGGTGCATGATGCGGAAGACGAAGAGGCACGGGCGCAGCCACGTCATCGCGACGGCCACGGTCGCCGCGCTGGTCGCCCTTGCCGTGCCCGCGTGCACGGACGGCGCGGCCGCCCCGCCCGGCGCCCGGGCCCCGACGAGCCCGGCGGCGCCGGCCTCCCCGGCGGAACCCGCGGGTCCGGCCGAACCGGCGGCTCCCGCACCCTCGCCGACGCCCTCGTACCCGCTGTCGACCGCCCCGCGCACCGTTCCGGCCGTACGGGAACACGAGCCGGCCCGCGGTCCCGGCTGGCGGCCCACCCCCGGCGCGCGGGTCGTCGTACCGCCGGCCGACGCCGCGGCCCTGACCGACGAGGGCAAACTGCTGGCCGGTGAACTGCGCATGGGATTCGCCGAATCGGCCGACCCCGGTCCCGGAGACGTGCAACTGGCCCTCGGCGGGGCGAAGTCCGGTGCCCCGGAGTCGTACGCGCTCACCGTGCGCGACGGCCGGGTCCGGATAAGCGGCCCGGACGAGGCGGGCGTGTTCTACGGCACCCGCACCCTCAAGCAGGAGGTGGCGGGCGGCGGTTCGGCCCCGGAGGGCACCGTCCGCGACGCCCCGGCGAAGCCGCAGCGCGGCCTGAACCTGGACATCGCCCGCAAGCACTTCACGCCCGACTGGATCGAGGCCCGGCTGCGCGAGATGGCCGACCTGAAGCTGAACCAGCTGGGCCTGCACTTCTCCGACGACCAGGCCTTCCGGATCGAGTCCGACACCCACCCCGAGATCGTCTCGGACCCGCACCTCACCAAGGCGCAGGTGCGCCGGATCACCGCACTCGCCGCGAGCCTGCACATCGAGGTCGTCCCCGAGATCGACTCGCCCGGCCACCTCGGCGCGGTCCTGCGCGCCTACCCGGGGCTGCAGCTGACCGACGTGCAGGGCCGGCCGGTCAAGGGCGCGGTCGACATCGCGAAACCGGCGGCGGCGAAGCTCGTGGACGAACTCCTGCGGGAATACCTGCCGTTGTTCCCCGGTGCGATCTGGAACCTGGGCGCCGACGAGTACCAGGCGCTGGTCTACCGCGATCCGCAGGCCTCCTTCCCGCAGCTCGCGGCCGCCGCCCGGCAGCGCTACGGGCCCGCGGGCAAGGTCCAGGACCTGGCGACGGGATGGCTCAACGACCGTGCGGACGTGGTCCGTTCGGCGGACCGGAAACCGGCGGCGTGGAACGACGGCTTCTTCACCGGCGGAGCGGTCCAGCCGGCCAAGGACATCCAGGTGGAGTACTGGACGGGCAAGGAGGGCGGTGCCCGGCCGCCGCTGGAGTACCTGCGCGAGGGCCGCCAGGTGGTCAACCTGAACGACGAGTACCTCTACTACGTGCTGGGGGAGCCCAACCAGTTCACCTATCCCACCGGCCGCCGGATCTACGAGCAGTGGACCCCGCTGGTGCTGCGCGGCACCGCGGCCGTCCCCGCGACGTACGCCGGCCAGATCCTCGGCGCCCGCCTCGCGGTCTGGTGCGACCTGGCCGGGGCCCAGACCCAGGCCCAGGTCGCGGCGGGCATCCGCCTCCCGCTGGCGGCCCTGTCCCAGAAGGTCTGGGACTCCCGGACCCCGGCCCTCGACTGGCCGGCCTTCAAGGCCCTCGCCGACCGCTTGTAGCCCTCGCGCGGCGCACCGGGCGGCGCCCAGGTGGCGTACGCACGGATCGTCACCGACCGGACCGCTTTCGCCTGGCTCTGCGACGTGTACGTGGACCCGGGCACACGGGGCGAGGGGCTGGGCACGGCCCTGGCGGGAGCGGTGCGCGACCACCTCGCCCCGTACGGGCTGCGGCGGATCCTGCTGGCGACCGGGGACGCCCACGGCGTCCACGCCAAGGCCGGCTTCGCGCCCCTCGCGGAACCGGAGCACTGGATGGTCCTCGGCGAGCAGTAGGGCGGCCGCCCGGGCGCGTGCCTACCAGATGGAGTTGACCCACTCCGGGTGGTCGACGAACGGGTTCCGGTTGTGCTGGTAGGTGTCGTATATGACCTGGTTGCGGCGCTGCTCGAAGGCGTCCGGGGGGTCCTGCAGGTTCCACTGCTTCAGGACGCTGATCCGGCCGATGGCGGGCGCGCTGCCGTTGTTGACCTTGTCGTTGACCTCGAGGTTCGCGAAGCCGTCGCCGCCGTCGTAGCGCACGGCCATGTAGAGCAGCATGCGCGCGACGTCGCCCTTGACCGCGTTCCGCGGTTCGAAGGAATCGGAGTCGGTGAAGCTGCCCGGGGCCTCGGAGACCGGGCTGCCGCCCTTGTCGAAGTCCTTGTTCCCGCGGGTGCTGTTGACGGTCACGTCCTCGGGCCTGAGGTGGTGCAGGTCGGTGCCCGGCCCGGTGGCGGTCCCGAAGTCCCCGTGGCTCTTGGCCCAGACGTGCTCGCGGTTCCAGTCGTTGACGCCGCCGCCGTTGGTGGACTTGGACTGGGAGCGGCCCGAGTAGACCAGGATGACGTTGTTGGGGTTCGCCGGGTCCTGGTCCGTGACCTTCAGGGCGTTCCACACGCCGTCGTACGTCACCTTGGACTGGGTCTTGATGATGGTGTGCAGGGCCGTCTTGAGCGCGGCGCCGGTCTTGCCCTCGGCGGCGGCGTAGTAGGTGTCGACGGCGGACGCCGGAGCCGCCGAAACCACCGGAGCCGCCGGGGGCGCCGCGGGAGCGGCCGCGTTCCGCTGGCCGGCCGAGGCGGACACCGGGAGCAGAAGCAGGGACGCCGCCCCGAGGCCGGCTGCCCAGGGAGTAAGGCGCGAGATTCTCATCACGTGGGGGTACCTCTCCACACGCACCGCTCCCGCCCGGGGAATTGGCGGGGCATCAGGTGGCAGAGCGAGGTTCACATTGTCATGTGCCCTACAGGTGAAAAGCACGTGTCGGGAGCCAGGATTTTCTACGCGCGTCATGCTGCCGGTGATTGGCGCGAGAATCCCTTGGCACAACCCGCCGGTGCGTGCACGGTGGCGGAGGCCACACCGTGAACAGCCCTACCAGGAGCAGCCCATGGCAGTGAAGATCCTCATCGTGACCGGCGACGCGGCGGAGTCGCTCGAGGTCCTCTACCCCTACCAGCGCCTGCGCGAGGAAGGGTACGAGGTCCACATCGCGGCCCCGGCGGTGAAGAAGCTGCGGTTCGTCGTGCACGACTTCGAGGACGGCTTCGACACCTACACCGAGAAGCCCGGCTACACCTGGCCCGCCGACATCGCCTTCGCCGACGTCGACCCGGAGCAGTACGCGGCGCTCGTCGTACCGGGCGGCCGGGCACCCGAGTACCTGCGCAACGACCCCGAGGTGCGGCGGATCCTGTCCGCCTTCGCCGGCTCCGACAAGCCGATCGCCCAGATCTGCCACGGCCCCCTGATCACCGCCGCGGCGGGCGCCCTGGACGGCCGCCGGGTCACGGCCTACCCGGCCCTGGAACTGGACATGAAGGCGGCCGGCGCCGACTTCGAGGACGCCGAGGCCGTGGTCGACGGCACGCTGGTGTCGGCCCGCGCGTGGCCCGACCACTCGGCCTGGATGCGGGAGTTCCTGACCGTCCTGCGCGGGAAGGCGCCGCTGGCGTAGCCCACCGCGCCGCCCGGGGCGCGGCGGCCGGCACCCTCGCCCCGGGCGGCACCCTCGCCCGGGCGGGGCGGGACGGGACGAGGCGGGACGGGACGAGGCGGGACAGGACGGGGCGGCGCAAGCGGGCGGATCCGCCCGTCGCCTCCGGCTGACGGGCGGATTCCGGCCACCCGTCAGCCGGCGACGGGCCCGGCCTTCGTCGGTGGCGCGACCGTCAGCTGCCCGTCGTGAGGCCGGGGGCCGGCTCGTACTTGTAGTTCTCGCCGAAGTTCTTCTTCACGGCCGCCTCCCAGGAGCCGTCCGCGACCATCTTCCGGATCGCCTCGTTGACCTTGCGCTGGAGCTCGGTGTTGCCCTTCTTCATGCCGATCCCGTAGTTCTCGCTGCTCAGGCTCAGCCCGACCAGCCGGAACTTGCCCTCGTTGCCCTTGCGCGCCGTGTACCCGGCCAGGATGGAGTTGTCCGTGGTCATGGCGTCGACCAGGTTGTCGTTGAGGGCGACGAGGCACTCGGAGTAGCCGCCGAGCTCCAGGAGGCTGGCCTTGGGGGCCAGGTTCTTCCTGATGTTCTCCGCGGACGTCGAGCCGGTCACCGAGCACAGCCGCTTGTTGTTGAGGTCCTCGGCCCTGTTGATGGTGCTGTCGTTGGCGCGGACCATCAGGTCCTGGTGCGCGAGGAAGTACGGGCCGGCGAAGTCGACCTTCTCCTTGCGCTTGTCGTTGATCGAATAGCTGGCGGCGACGAACTGGACCTCGTTGTACTGGATCAGCAGCTCGCGGTCGTTGCTGTAGACCTGCTTGAAGTCGATGCGGTCCGGCTTGTAGCCGAGCTCCTTGCCGATGTAGGTCGCCACGTCCACGTCGAAACCGGTGAAGGTGCCGTCGGGCTCGCGCATGCCGACGCCCGGCTGGTCGAATTTGATGCCGATGGAGAGGTTCCCCTTGGGCCCGTCGTCGCCGCCGCACCCTGACACGGTGAGGGCGAGACCGATGACCGCGGCGACCGCGCCGGTCTTGGGAACCTTCATGCTGCACTCTTTCCTCGGGTACGCGGGAACCGCGGGGGTGGGCGGACGCGTATACGAGGAAGCTAGGAAACAGCCGGGCGCAGTGTCACGGCATCTGAGCAAATCTTGAGGGTCACGATCCGGACCGGCCGCACATCCTGCGGCGGATCCGGACCACTACGGGAGAGGAGCCGGTCGCGTGGCCGAGGGCGGGGCAAGGGTCGAGGGGAACACGCTGCTGCTGGGCGAAGGGGTGCGGGTCCGTTTCATGCGGACGCTGCGGCTGCCGGAGTCGGGTACGCACAATCTGCCTCCGGGGCTGGGAGAGTTTCCGCTGCGGCGGGTGGAGGACCATCCGGACACCGTGCCGGCGGAGTGGCTCGCCAAGGGCGGGGTGATGCTCCCGGTGTACCTGCGCGAGGCGATGTGGCTCAGCTTCGGCGGGACCAGCCGGCCCACCGCGCTCCAGGTCGGGGTCGGCAAGGTGTGCGCCGTCTCCGGCGAGCGGTGGACGGGAGCGCTCGCGCGCCGGCCGCAGAACTACGTCGTGCTGCCGCGCCAGCCGTGGCTGGACGGGATCAATTCGGGCAAGGGGACGGTGCGCCAGTTCGTCGCCGTCCCGCTCGGCCTCGGGGCCACCGTGGAGGGCCAGATCACCGGGGAGGAGACGACCGGCGGCGTACAGCTGCAGGCGTTCCCGCTCGGTGCGAAGGCGCTGGCGCGGTGGCAGGAGGAGGAGCGGGTGCGCACGGCCCGACCCCGGCCCGGCGGCGGTGCGTACGGGGCCCCACCGATGGGAGGCTTCGCGGGCGGCTACGGGGCGGCCCCCGCGATGCCGATGGCGGCGGCACCGGGCGGGCCCCCCGGCTCGGCCTCCGACCCGCGCATGCGGGCCCCGGGCGGACCCGCCCCGCAGGCGGCCCCCGCGATGGGGCTCGGCGTCGGCGGCTCCATGCGCCAGGAGGTCTACCGGGACGACCGGAAGCTGGGCGAATGGGGCGCGGAGCCGGCCGCGCGGGTCTTCGTCCACCTGGTCACCCCGCCCGCCTGGCGGCGGATCACCGGGGAGGACGCACCGCCCTCGCCGGTGGACCGGGCCGCCTACACCCAGGCCGGGCTCCCGTGGTTCGACTACTACGACGAGACGGCGGCCGACCTCGCCCCCTCCGGTGCCCTGAGCGGAGTCGTCCCGGTGGGCGAATGGCTCGGCGAGGACGGGGCGCCGTGGGCCGACCCGGCCCCCGGGCAGGTCAAGCCCCTGGGGAAGGGGCCCCGGCCGGGGAAGCCGGTGGGGGACGGGGACTGGTAGGTCCGGCGGACTGGCCGGGAACGTACGGTCGTTCGGACCGGGCGGACGGGCGCGTGACAGCATGGGAGGGCAACAGACGGTAAGCGGAGGGGGAGTTCGGTGAGCGGAGTACGCAAGGGCCTGGCCAAGGTGGAGATCGGACTGCGATGGGATCCCAGCCCGGCCGGCGGCCCCGTCCACGACCTCGACATAGTCGCCGGGGTCTACGCCGCCGCCGACCCGTACGGGCGGCCCGTCCACCTCGTGCACTTCGGGAGCAGGTCCCCCGACGGCACCATCACGCTGGACCGGGACAGCCGCACCGGGCAGGGGTTCGGCTTCGACGAGGTGATGACGTTCGAACTGAACCGGATGTCGGACGAGTCGGCCCGCGTCGTGGTGGGGGTCGTGATCCAGCGGACGGGTGACGGCCCGGCGGTGTCCTTCGGGGACGTCGCGGGGCCGCGGCTGCGGATCCGGGAGGGCTACACGGATCTCGCCGAGGAGGACTTCGCGGCCGTCGCCGGCGCGTCCGCTGCCACGGTCGCGGAGTTCACCCGCGACGCCTCGGGCGTCTGGACGCTGGACCCGGCGGTACGCGGTTTCGAGGCGGACCCGGAGGAGTTCGCCCGGGTCATGGGCGCTGCCCGGACCTGACCGCCGCCCGGGTCTGACCGCCGCCCGGGCCGACACGGCCTCGGCGCCCGGTCGGGCCGGTTCACCGCGCGGACCGGACCACCGGTCGGGCCGGTTCACCGCGCGGACCGGGCGGCGGACACTCCGCGCGGGAGTGACCACCGCCCGGTCCGGGTGGTGTGCGCTGCCACCGTCCCCACGAGGCAGCGCGGGCAGGCCGCCGTCCGGTCATCGGGGACGGCGGTCCGCCGGTTCAGGGGCTCCGGACCGCTTCCGGTCCGGGCCGTGCGGCCATGCCCAGCGCGGGCAGCAGGCACGCGTCGACGAACCGTACGAGGTACCCGGTGTCGGCGTCGCGCCCCTCCAGGACGGGCCGCATCCGCAGGACGCCCATCAGCTGCGCCGGGAGGAACTCCACGGCCGGGTGCCCGGCGGCGAGCTCGCCCCGCGCCACGGCCCGCTCCACGATCGCGTCGAACGCCGCCAGCTCCGGTTCGACCAGCGCCTCGCGCAGGGCCGCCTTCAGCTTCTCATCGCTCAGCACCGCGATCCCGAGCGCCTGCATGAGCCGGGTGTCGCGCCCCGAGGTGCAGGCCGCGATCCGAGCCGCCT